>NZ_BAGK01000228.1 GCF_000308795.1 Nocardia thailandica NBRC 100428
TGCATGACGGCGAAGGCCGAGGCGCCCGCGACCAGCCTGCGGTCGTCGTCGGGATCGATGAGCAGCACGTCACCGACGGTCGCGGCGCCGAGCGCGCCGATCAGGACCGCCTTCTCGGCGGGCGGCGGGTCGGCCAGGGCCAGGTCGGCCGCGAGCAGCGGCATCAGCAGCGGTTTGGCCGCCCACTGCAGCCGGTCCCGCCCGGTGACGGCACCGAAGACGGTGACCGCCGCCGCCGCGAGATAACCGGCCCGGAGCGGGCGGACGCTCAGAAGCTCGCCTCTTTCGGCGCGGGCGGCAGCACCGCGACCTGGCCGGCGTAGCTCAGGCCCGCGCCGAAGCCGAGCAGCAGCGCGAGCTGGCCGCCCTTGGCCTTGCCGGTCGCCAGCATCTCCTCCATGGCCAGCGGGATCGAGGCGGCCGACGTGTTGCCGGTGTTCTCGATGTCGTTGGCCATCGGGATCTCGTCGGCGAGGCCGAGGTTCTTCTTCATCAGCTCGTTGATGCGGGCGTTGGCCTGGTGCGGGATGAACACCTCGATGTTCTCCTTGGCCACGCCGGACACCTCGAGCGCGCTGGCCAGCGCGCGCGGCAGGGTGACCGCGGCCCAGCGGAAGACCTTGGGACCCTCCATGTGCAGCGACATCCGCCCGACGGGCTCCACCGCCGGGTCGGTGCCCTGCAGGCGCTGCGCCTTCTCCATGTAGGTCAGGAAGTCGACGTCCTGGGCGATGGCTTCGGCGTTCTCGCCATCGCTGCCCCACACGGTCGGCGAGATGCCGTTCTCCTCCGACGGGCCGACCACGACCGCGCCCGCGCCGTCACCGAAGATCATCGCGGTGCCGCGGTCGGTCGGGTCGAGGCCGACGGTCATCGTCTCGGCGCCGATCACCAGCACGTACTCGGCCGAGCCCGCGCGGATCAGGTCGGCGGCCACACCGAGGCCGTAGCCGAAACCACCGCAGCCGGAGGTCAGGTCGAAGGCGGCGACGCCGTTGAGGCCCAGGTCCGAGGCCACCGACGGCGCGCCGTGCGGGGTCAGCTTGAGCCAGCTCGACGTGCACAGGATGACCGCGCCGATCTTCTCGCGCTCGACCGACGGGGTGTTCTTGAGCGCGCGTTCACCCGCGGCGGCGGCGATGGACCGGATGGTCTCGTCGCCGCTGATCCAGCGACGGTTGTGGATACCGGTGCGCTCGTGGATCCATTCGGGCGTCGAGTCGAGGATCTCGCACACCTCGGCATTGCTGACGATGCGCTTCGGGCGATACGCACCGATCCCGAGCATCGCCACGTTCTGGCGACTCTTGTTTACTGCAATGCTCACCACAGGTGACTCACACGTCCTTCAACTCTATCCCGCATGACAACGCCGTCACGGCGGGTCAACGCTGACCAGGCTAACTCAGGGCAAGGTCGCCCAGACCGAGGATGGAACGATATTCCAGCCCCTCGGCCGCGATGACCTGGTCCGCGCCTGTTTCCCTGTCCACCACCGTAGCAACGCCGACCACGATCGCACCCGCGTCGCGCAGCGCCCGGACGGCGGTGAGCGGAGAATTTCCGGTCGTCGTGGTGTCCTCGACGACGAGAACGCGCTTGCCGACCACGTCGGGGCCCTCGATCTGCCGCTGCATGCCGTGCGCCTTGGCCGCCTTGCGCACCACGAAGGCGTCGATCGGGCGGCCCGGCGCGTGCATCACGGCGAGGGCGACCGGGTCGGCGCCCATGGTGAGCCCGCCGACGGCGTCGAAGTCCCAGTCGGCGACCAGTTCGCGCAGCAGCGAACCGATCAGCGGACCGGCCTGATGGTGCAGGGTGGCCCGGCGCAGGTCGACGTAGTAGTCGGCCTCCTTGCCGGAGGAGAGTGTCACCTTGCCGTGGACGACCGCGAGCTCGCGCACCAGCGCGGCGAGCCGGTCGCGGTCCGCCACGGTGAGCGCCTGACGCGCCTGGTCGATCATGTCTGTAGTTACGTCCTTCCGCGTGCGTTGAACAGTCCGCGATTCATGCGGGCCACCAGTGTGCGCGGGACGAATCCCGCGACCGCGGTGAGCACCTTGTACTGCACGCCGGGCACGCTGATCACCCGACCGGAGTCCAGATCGCTCAGGCAGCCGTCGACCACCTGGTCGACGTCGAGCCACATCCGTTTCGGCAGCGAGGACATCTCGATACCGGCCCGCTCGTGGAACTCGGTGTGCACGAATCCGGGGCACAGCGCCTGGATGCGGACACCGGTCCCGGCCAATCCACCCGCCAGCCCCTCGGAGAAGGATACGACGTAGGCCTTGGAGGCCGAATAGGTCGACCCCCTCCCGGAGATCAGCCCGGCCACGCTGGCCACGTTGACGATGGATCCGGTGGCCGCGGCGATCATCGCGGGCAGGGCCGCGCGGGTCAGCTGCACCACCGAGGTGACGTTGACGTCGATCTGCGCTTCCAGCTGCGCCGGGTCGAGGGTCCAGAACTCCCCGCTGTGCGCGAAGCCGGCGTTGTTGACCAGGAAGTCGAGGCCCGCGGCGGCCCGCTGGGCGACCCGCTCGCGGTCGGCCGCCACGGCCAGGTCGGCGGGCAGGATCTCCGATTCGGTGCCGAAGCGGGTGCGCAGCGACTCGGCCAGCTCGGCCAGCCGTTTCTCGTCGCGGGCGACCAGCACCAGGTCGTAGCCGAGGCTCGCCAGGCGGGTGGCGAAGCCCGCGCCGATACCGGAGGTGGGTCCGGTGATCATCGCGACGGGACGGGTGGCGCCGGGCAGGCGCACGGGGTTCTCGGACATCGTGGATCGACCTGCTCGGTGAGTGAGAGGGAACGTCCCGGCGCGGAGGTGCGCCGGGACGTGGGGGTCAGCGGGGAGCCGGGCCCTGGTAGGGCCGGAAGCCCGGATGGAACGGGCCGCCCGCGCGGCCCGACTCGGCCTGGCCGGCGGGCTCGGCGCCGCGGGCGCGCGGCTCGGGGACGACGGCCAGCGACGGGCGGCGACCCGGCCGCGACGGCGGGTCGCCCGCGACGTCGGGGTCGTCGAGGTCGTCGGGGTCGTCGTCGTAGTCGGTGTAGTCGCCGCCACGGACGTCGCGTTCGCCGGAACCGACATCGCGGAAGTGCGGCTCGTCGTCGTCGAATTCCGGGTGCCCGTACTCGGATTCGGCCTCGGCGTCGGGGCCGCGGAAGCGGGATTCGTCGGCGAGCTCGGGCCGGAAGCGCGGCTCGTCGTCGAACTCGGCGTCGGCGTAGGCCGATACGCCGCGCGGGGCGTCGTCGAAGTCGTCGGCGGGGTCCTCGCCGGTTCGGCGGTCGGCCTGCGGGCGGACCTCGTCGCCGAGCGGGTCGGCCACCGGCGGCAGCACGTGCAGCAGCCCGGACAGGCGAAGCACGGCGTCGATGGTGGTCTCCCAGTCCTTGGGCGCGCTGCCGCACGGCAGCTGGCCCAGGGTCCAGTTGCCCTCGCTCCACAGCATCTGCACCGAGTCGGGCAGGGTCTCGATGAACCCGACCATGCGCTGGTCGACGGCGTGCCGGGCGATCTCGGGGTCGGTGGCGAACACCACGCGATCGCCGATGGCGCCGAGCAGTTCGAGGTCGTGGTCCTTGGGCGGGGACGCCGTCTTCAGACGCATGTCGACATCGATCTCGGAGCCGATCTGGCGGCGCACGGCAACCAGGGTCGCGGCGTCCTCGAGGTCGAAGAGCACGAACTTCTCGCCCTTGCGGATACCGGAGACCACATCGACCGCGGACAGGTAACCCAGCTTGGCGAGCGCGCCGCGCCGCCACGTGGAGGCGAGCGCCGGCTCGACCGACACGTAGGTGTAGCCCTGGGCTTTCGCCCACACCTGGCGGGCATGCCCGGTGCGCTGACGCTGGACCCGATCGAAATACAACAGCACGATCGCACCAACGAGTGCGATCGCCGCAAGCCCGAACCACATAGCAGTCATCGTTGCCCTAGCCTATCGAGCCTTCGCGGTGAATGTCCGCTCATCGGGGACCTCCGGGCAGCGCCGTGCTGATGATGATCTTGGCATGGATCGACCCGTCGGGGTTCTTGTCGCCCTGCACCATAACCATGTCACCGACCGGGAGTTCGGCCGCCGTGGTGCTGCTCAGCGAAATCACCTGCGTCGCAGCGTCGATCTGCACGGTCAGCGATTTGCCGTTGAGCGTGTCGAGCATGATCGTGGCGCCGTTGTTGGAGGAGATGGTGCCCATGGTGGCGCCGGTGTCGGCGGTGCCGGGCAGCCCGGGGAAACCGGGGATGCCGCTGCTGTCGGTGGGCGAACCCGTCGGCGGCGTGTTCTTGGACGTGGACGGCAGGCGCGGCGCCTGCGTGGTCGTCACGCCCGCGGCCGTGGTGTCGTCGTCGGAGCCGCCACCGGCGAACACGAGGCCGGCCAGCACCCCGACCACCGCGACGAGCGCGACCACGCCCAGCCCGAGCGCGACCCACAGCCCGGTATTGCGCCGCGGCGGCTCCGGCGGCGGACCGCCCGGTGGCGCGGCGCCCGGCGGACCGGGGTACTGCGGCGCACCGTAGTGCGGCTGCCCCTGGTATCCGGGCTGGTGGCCCGGCTGACCGAGGGGCTGGTCGCCCGGGTAGCCGCCGCTCTCGTAACCGCCCCACTGCGCGTCGTGGGGCGGCAGCGCCCGGGTCGGGTTCGACGGCTGACCCCACTGGTCGAAGGAGTCACCGCCGTAGGGCTTGGTCTGCTCGTCGTCCGGCGAACCCAGCCGTTCGGTCGGCGAATCTCCCGGGCGTTGTCCCCACGGATCATTCGGGCTCGACATGACTCCAGAGTAGGCGAGAGCGGTGCGTGAGGGGGGCTCACGCACCGCTCGGCGCTACATTCTGTGCCGGATCACCGCCCGACGACGAGCTTGTCGCCGTCCTCGGCGACCGTCACCTTCACCGTGTCGCCGTCGCCGACCTCGCCCGCGAGCAGCTCCTTGGCCAGGCTGTCGCCGATGGCCTGCTGGATCAGCCTGCGCAGCGGACGCGCGCCGTAGGCGGGGTCGTAGCCGCGCACGGCCAGCCAGAACTTGGCACCGTCGCTGACCTCGAGGGTCAGGCGCCGCTGGGCGAGCCGCTTCTGCAGCGAGGCCAGCTGGATGTCGACGATCGACTCGAGCTGTTCCTCGTCGAGCGGGTGGAACATGACGACGTCGTCGAGCCGGTTGAGGAACTCCGGCTTGAACGCCCGCCGCACGGCGTCCATGACCTGCTCGCGCTCGCCACCGGCACCCAGATTCGAGGTCAGGATGAGGATGGTGTTGCGGAAGTCGACCGTGCGGCCCTGGCTGTCGGTGAGCCTGCCCTCGTCGAGCACCTGCAGCAGGATGTCGAACACGTCCGGGTGCGCCTTCTCGATCTCGTCGAAGAGCACCACCGTGTACGGCCGCCTGCGCACCGCCTCGGTCAGCTGACCGCCCTGGTCATAGCCGACGTAGCCCGGAGGGGCACCGACCAGGCGGGCCACCGCGTGCTTCTCGGAGTACTCGCTCATGTCGATGCGGACCATGGCGCGCTCGTCGTCGAACAGGAAGTCCGCCAGCGCCTTCGCCAGCTCGGTCTTGCCGACGCCCGTCGGGCCGACGAACATGAACGAGCCGGTCGGCCGGTTCGGGTCCGCCACGCCCGCCCGCGCACGCCGCACCGCGTCCGACACCGCCTGCACGGCCTCGGCCTGCCCGACGACCCGGTGCCCCAGTTCGCCCTCCATGCGGAGGAGCTTCTGGGTCTCGCCCTCCATCATCTTGCCCACCGGGATACCGGTCCAGGCGGAGACGACCTCGGCGATATCGTCCGGTCCCACTTCCTCTTTCAGCATCACGTCGCCGTCGGCGGCCGCGCCGGAGGCCTGTTCGGCCGCGGCGAGGTCCTTCTCCAGCGCCGGGATGCGGCCGTAGCGCAGCTCGGCGGCCTTGCCGAGATCGCCGTCGCGCTCGGCCCGTTCGGACTCCCCGCGCAGCGTCTCGAGCTGCTCCTTGAGCACGCGCACCGAGTCGATGGCGTTCTTCTCGTTCTGCCAGCGGGTGGTCAGCTGGTTGAGCTTCTCGCGGTCGTCGGCGAGCTCGGAGCGCAGCTTCTCCAGGCGCTGCTTCGAGGCCGCGTCGGTCTCCTTCTCCAAGGCGACCTCCTCGATCTCGAGCCTGCGCACCGCGCGCTCGACCTCGTCGATCTCGACCGGCCGCGAGTCGATCTCCATGCGCAGCCGCGAGGCGGACTCGTCGACCAGGTCGATCGCCTTGTCCGGCAGGAAGCGCGAGGTGATGTAGCGGTCCGACAGGGTCGCCGCGGCCACCAGCGCGGAGTCGGTGATGCGCACGCCGTGGTGCACCTCGTAGCGCTCCTTGATGCCGCGCAGGATGCCGATGGTGTCCTCCACCGACGGCTCCCCGACCAGCACCTGCTGGAAGCGCCGCTCCAGCGCCGCGTCCTTCTCGATGTGCTGGCGGTACTCCTCCAGCGTGGTCGCGCCGACCAGGCGCAGCTCACCGCGGGCGAGCAGCGGCTTGATCATGTTGCCCGCGTCCATCGCCGACTCGCCCGTCGCGCCCGCGCCGACGATGGTGTGCAGCTCGTCGATGAAGGTGATGATCTGGCCAGCGCTGTTCTTGATGTCCTCGAGCACGGCCTTGAGCCGCTCCTCGAACTCGCCGCGGTACTTCGCGCCCGCCACCATCGCGCCCAGGTCGAGCGAGACGACCTGCTTGCCGCGCAGCGACTCCGGCACGTCACCGGCGATGATGCGCTGCGCCAGGCCCTCCACGATGGCGGTCTTGCCGACGCCGGGCTCGCCGATGAGCACCGGGTTGTTCTTGGTGCGGCGGCTCAGCACCTGCACGACGCGGCGGATCTCGGTGTCGCGGCCGATCACCGGGTCGAGCTTGCCCGCGCGCGCCGCGGCGGTCAGATCGGTGGAGTACTTCTCCAGCGCCTGGTAGCTGCCCTCCGGGTCCGGGCTGGTCACGCGCGCGCTGCCGCGCACGGCGGTGAACGCCTCGCGCAGCGACTCCGGCGTCGCCCCGTACTTCTTCAGCAGCATGGTCACATCGGAGTCGCCGTCGGCGAGCCCGACCACCACGTGCTCGGTCGAGACGTACTCGTCGCCGAGTTCGGTGGCCAGCCGCTGCGCGGCCGTGATCGCCGCGAGGGCCTCCCGGCCCAGCTGCGGGGTGGTCGTCGCGCCGGTCGCGCGCGGCAACCGGTCGACGATCTCGGCGGCCTCGCGTCCCACCTCCGCCGGATCGACGCCGATGGCCTTGAGCAGCGGTGCGGCGATGCCATCGGTCTGATCCAGCAGGGCCACCAGCAAGTGCGCCGGACGAATCTCCGGGTTCCCCGCGGCCGAGGCGGCCTGCAGGGCAGCGGTCAGCGCCGCCTGGGTCTTAGTGGTGGGGTTGAACGAGTCCACTCCATCTCCTGTGTTCGTGGAGCGCTGGCGCGCTCGAGTCGCGGCCCCTCTTGTCCCGCCGAACAGCGGGGCGATACTCGCGGCTGCGCCGCTTTGTCTCGCCCCGCTGTTCGGCGGGACGGCCGCGACGCTCGCTTAGCTCGCTGGGCCTCCTCGAGGTCGGCCCGGTCGTGGCTGGGTTTGGGGGTTTGGTGTTGTCGTTTCGTTCAACGTTTACAGGGTTGAGTCTGTTCCGCTCAAGTTTGGATTTTTTCCCGGTTTTTCGGCCACAGTGTCGCTCGGCGCGAAAGCGCTGGTCACCGGGACTCACGGTACGCCGCGACACTGCGGGTGACCGGCTGTCGCGGCGTGTCCGGGGGTCGCCGCCCTACGATGGCCGCAGGTATCGCCGACCCGCGCGCGATGGCGCGCGCCGTCACCGACAGGAGACGATCCATGCGTGCAATCGTGGTCCAGAAGTTCGGCGGAAATCCCGAGCTGGCCGATGTGCCGGTCCCGAAGCCCGGGGACGGGGAGGTGCAGGTCGCGCTCGACGCGGCGGGGGTCAACCCCTGGGACCTGAAGATGGCGGAGGGAGTGCTGGCGAACTCGATGCCCACCGACTTCCCGATGATCCTCGGCGTCGACGGCGCGGGGTCGGTGTCCGCGGTCGGCGCGGGCGTGACGAAGTTCGCCGTCGGCGATCGGGTGGTGGGAAAGTTCCTCACCCCGCCCGCGGGCCACGGCAGCTGGGCGGAATACGCCACCCTCCCCCAGGACGCGACGCTGGTCCCCATCCCCGCCGACGTCACCACGGTCAACGCCGCCGCCCTCCCCATCGCGGGCCTCACCGCGCAGGACCTCGTCGACGCGGCGGGCCTGCGACGCGACCAGAAGGTGCTCGTCGTCGGCGCCACCGGCGGCGTCGGTTCCTTCCTCGTCCAGCTCGCCGCGCTCGCGGGCGCCTACGTCATCGCCACCGCCAAACCCGATGCCGCCGATCAGATCTCGCGGCTCGGCGCGAGCGAGACCATCGACTACGGCGCCACCGGCATCGCCGACGCCGTCCAGTTCACCCATCCCGACGGCATCGACGCCCTCTTCGACCTGGTCAGTGGTCCGGAGGATTTCGCCCTGCACGCCCGACTCGTGAAATCCGGCGGCCGCGCCTACTCGACCATCGGCTCCGCCGACGAGGCAGCGCTCACGGCCCACGACCTCACGGGCGGCAACTTCCAATCCACGGGCCGTGCCCCGGAACTGACCCGCCTGCTCGACCACGTCGCCGCGGGTGACGTCGTCGTCCCGGTGCAGTCGATCGTCCCCCTGGAGGCCGCCCCGGCGATCCTCGGCACCGGCGACGCCCGGGGGAAGACCGTCCTGGCGGTCTGAACCCGCGCCTACTGCTGGGCGATATGGGTTTTCGCGTCCTCGTAGGAGCCGGTGGGCGCGGCGTCGTCGCGGGTGTAGACCAGGTGCAGCACCCCGGTCCCGAAGGTCTCCGACGACAACAGCCGCAGCGGGATCGTCCCGCCGTCCTCGAACAGACGCATCCCCTTCCCGACGACGATCGGGTGCACCAGCAGATGCAATTCGTCCAGCAGCCCGGCGGCCAGCAATTGCCGCACCACCGACACCGACCCGCTGACGGCGATATCGCCGCCCGGCTCGTTCTTCAGCGCCGCCGCGACCTCGAGCAGGTCGCCGTCGAGCAGTTCTGAATTGCGCCAGGTGAATTCGAGATCCTGGCGCGAGACGACGATCTTGCGCACGTCACCGAGCTGCTTCGCGAACGCCGCGTCCTCGCCGCCTTCGGCCTCACGGCCCGGCCAGGCGCCCGCGAAACTCTCGTAGGTGACGCGCCCGATCAGCAGGGTGTCCGCGCCCATGAGCTGCGCGCCGACCGCGGCGCCCATGGCGTCGTCGAAATAGGGGAAGTGCCAGTCCTGGGGGTCCTCCACCACGCCGTCGAGTGCGACGAACAGGCCGGCCGTGATTTTCCGCATCGGATATCTCCTCGATCGTTGGAGCGGGTCGCTTGATAGGACGGGGCGCCGCCGCCGGGTTCATCGGTCGCCGCCGTTCCGATCTCTGATAGCCGGCCTCGGACAAAGAGACATAGCGCACAATCGGGATCCGCGGTCGGTATCGGCGCGTCCAATACCTCGACAGCACTGTGCCGATGGTGGGGAAATGGAATGCGCGAGGAGATGCCCGAGGCGACGCGGGCCGGAAACGACGCCTTGCGCGCGGAGATCGAGTCGATGCTCGCGTCCTACGAACGCGACAGCGCCGAGCTCGTGGCCGCGCAGCAGCGCGCGGTGGAGCCGGTGACGGTGTGGTCGGACGACAATCTCGTGCGCGTGACCGCGAACGTCACCGGAGTGATCGACGTCCACCTCGAACCCGAGGCATTCAAACGATCCACGCCTGCCACGCTCGGCGCCACCGTCACCGCGACGATCCAGGAAGCCGCCCGCCGGGCCACCAGCCTCCGCGCCGAGGCGCTGGACCGCTTCACCGGTTCGATGCCCGACCTGCCCGACCTCGTCCCCGGCGCCCCCTCGGCGAAGGACCTCCTCGCGCGGCTCGCCCCGCCCGCGCCGGAGACCGTCACCCCGCCCCCGCTCGACGCGCCCGACGACGACGAGGACGCCTACTTCCGCAACCGGGACTACCTGCGATGAGCGGGATCAAAGCCGACCCGGCGGCGCTGCGTTCGACCAAGACGTCCTTCGATGCCGTCGCCACCTCGATTTCGGCCGCCGCGGACAAGCTCGCCGCCGCGCTGGCCGCCGAGGGCGAGTGCTGGGGCAACGACGAGACCGGTCAGGCGTTCGCCAAGAACTACACACCCGGCGTCGAGCAGGGCAAGACCTCGGTGGCGAACCTGGCCAAGTCCATGACCCAGCTCGGCACGAACATGGTGACCGTCGCCGACAAGCTCGTCGAGCAGGACACCGCCCGTGCCGCGCAGCTGAAGCAGTCGACGGGCACCTGACCGCGTGGGTATCGAGATCCCCGACTCCCTGCAGTGGGTCGCGAAATACATTCTCGGCGCCGGTGACTGGCCCGAAGGCGACGAAACCGCCATGCGGCGGCTCGCCGACGCCTGGACGTCGATGGCCGACACGCTCAACACCGTCGACGACGAGGCCGCGAGCGCACTCAACGCCGCGCTGACCGCGCTGTCCGAGGGCGACACCCACGACGCCATCGCCGCCTACCGCGACAAGCTCCTCGCCGGCGACGAGGCCGCGTTCACCGCCATCGCCAACTACTGCCGGAAACAGGCCGAACTGCTCGACGACGGCGCCAACGACATCGAGCAGACCAAGCTCGTCATCATCGGCACCATGATCGTGGCCGCCGCCGAACTGGTGGCCGCGGGCCTGACCGCCTGGACCGGCATCGGCGCCGCCGCCGGCGTGGCGGCCCGCGTCGCCGCGCAGGTCGCGGTGCGCATAGCGATGAAACAGTTGCTGACTCGCATGATCGCGCGGGGCATCGCCAAGGCGATGGCGCGCGCGGCGCTGCGCGGCGCCGCGTTCGAGGCGCTGGAGGAGGGCGGCATCGACGCCGCGGCCCGCGCCATCCAGGTCGCCAAGGGCGACCGGTCCATGGACAAGTTCGGCTGGTCCGACCTCGCCCTGGCGACCTTCGGCGGGATGGTGGGTGGCGCCGTCGGCGGCGGCCTCGGCGGCTCCAAGCTCGGCGGTCTCGGCGACGACGTCTCGAGCGGACTGGGCAAGCTCGCCGCCAAATCGGCGGTCGGCGCCGGAACCGAACTCGCCGCCGACCTCTCGGCCCAGGTCGCCGCCGCGGGCGCGGGCGCGGCCTTCCTCGACCAGGAGTTCAAGCTCGACGTCGGCCTCGACACCTTCACCTCGGCCGGCGCGGGCGGCATCCAGAGCGGACTCGAATCCAGCCTGCACAGCTCCGGCGAGGCACCGACCGTCCCCGACCTCGGCGACACCAACCTCCCAGGAACCGGCTCGCCGACCAGCCCCGCGGGCACCGGATCCCCCGGCGGCACCGGCACTCCCGCAGGAGCAGGCTCCCCCGACACCGGCGCCCCCACCTCCCCCGCGGGCACCGGCACCCCCGGCGGCACGGGAACCCCCGAAGGCACCGGCACACCCGGCACCGGCGACCCCAGCGCGACGGCACCCGCGTCCACCGGCGCACCCGACGCGGGCACCGGCGCCCCGAACTCGCCCGGCGACACGGGCACCCCCGGCGGAAGCCCCAGTGGCACAGGCAGTCCCGCGGGCGACGGAACGCCCGCCAACGGCGTCGCCGGCGACGCGGGCGGAAACCCCAGTGGCACAGCCAGTCCGGCAGGCGACGGAACGCCCGCCAACGGCGGCCCCGCCGGAACCGGCACCCCCAGCGCACCGGACAACGGCGCGGGCTCCACCAACCCGGCAGGGACCGGCACACCGTCCGCCCCGGGCGACACGGCCCTGGGCACCCCACAGTCGCCCGGTACACCGGGCGATACCTCGCCGAGCGCCCCGTCCGCACCAGGCGACACCTCGCCCGCCTCCCCCTCCGCTCCGGGCGACACCACTCCGAGCACGCCCCCACCCCGGGCGACACATCCCCCAACTCCCCCTCCACCCCGGGTGAGACCACCCCCGGCACCCCGTCCACCCCCGGCGATACCACCGCGAACTCCCCGTCACCGAGCACCCCGTCCACACCGGGCGACACCCCCTCCACCCCCGGCGCGACATCACCGGGCACCCCCTCCACTCCCGGCGACACCACCCCGAACTCCCCGCCGCCGAGCGCACCGTCCACCACGGGCGACATCCCCTCCACTCCCGGCGGCACGAACCCGACCGCCCCGAGCGCCCCCAACCCGGGCACGCCGACCACCCCCGGAGACACCTCCCCCACCGGCACTCCCACCACCACGACGCCGAGCACCCCGCAGGCAGCCGGCGCGAATCCCAACAGCGCGCCCAACCCCACCGGCGCACAGACCACCCCCACCCCGTCGTCGCTGGACCTCCCTCCGGCCGATGCCACCACGCCGGCCCAACCGGGAATCTCCACCGAACCGTCGACCGCCCAGCCGAACTCGACGACGACACCGAGCCAACCGGCAACCACAACGCCGTCCCAGCCGGGTATCACGACGCCGTCCCCCTCCACGACGACGCCGAGCCAACCCGGCCTCACCACCCCGGGCAACCCCGGCACCACACCGGCCACCGACACCCCGGCATCGACCCCGTCGACCACGACGCCGACCACCACAACCCCCACCCCGGCCGCCACGCACCAGAGCCCGACCACACCCAGCCAGCCCGGCCTCACCACCCCCACACAGCCCGGCCTCACCCCGACCACCGGACACCTCCCGTCGACCCCGAACCCGTCGACCACCACCCAGCCCGATCCCGCCGCCAACCTCCAGCACCAGGCCACCGACACCACGACGGCCGCCGCCACCACCCCCGGCTCGACCCTGAGCCCGGGTCAAACGACAGCCACCCCCAGCACCACCCCTCCGGTTCAATCCACACCCACCAACAACCCCGTCGGCCCGGTCGGAACGCCGCTCACCACCCCGCCCAACCAGGCAGCTCCGAGTTCTCCCCAACGCTCCACACCCCCGCGCACGATCACCCCCTCCGATCGATCCGCCGGGACAACGCCTCCCACCGACGCGTCGCCGACGAACACGGACTCGCCCGGCCCGCCGCCCACGGAAGCGAACGATCGCGCCACGACCCTTCCGTCCACCGGGGCGACATCGCGCACCGACACCCGGCCGGTCGCCGATTCGGCCACCACACCCGCCCCGAACGCGACGCCCCCGGCGGTCGAGAGCGAATCCCCCGCAGCCCGATCAGCGAACTCCGCACAGCCATCCACAGAATTCGACTCCCCGGCCGTCGAGAACGCCGCGCGTGCGCGTCGGAGCCGCGAAGCGCTGCGCGCCACGACCCCCGCGGACAACCGCGCTCTCCGCGTCACCCCCTTCCCGGGCAAGCCCTACCTGAGCGCGTCCTACCCGCACGCGCCCGGCGGTCCCGCCCAGGTCGTCCGCATCACGACGGCGGTCACCGGCACGGACCCCGCCGCCGTCGACACGCTGTCGGATCGCCTGCAACTCGCGACCGACCTGTCGTTCAACCAGGGGCACCGTTTCCCGATCGGCTCCGAGGTCGTCATCGACACCGTGCCGTCGACGGATCCGACGACGGCCGACCTCGTCATCGATGCCGACACCGATCCCTCCCTCGACGACCTGGCGAACTCGATCCGCGATCACCTCGGCCTTCCCACCCGGGACACCGATCCCGCCCTCACCCCAGCCGATATCGAATCCATCGGCGGACACATCGACCAGGCCGCCCTCCGCCAGCAGCACCAACCGTCCTGGGCCGACCAGCACCCGGCCGTCGATACCGAGCCGGCGCACAGCACGCCCGCCTCTCCCGACAGTGCGCCGCCCGCCCGGCCGAGCACCCCCGGAAACGTCGAGGCCACCGCCCCGACCACGAATTCACCGACCACCCCGGGAACCAGCCCTACCCCTCCACCCGGCAGCCACCCCCTGCCACAGCACCAGGGGCCGCTCCCGTCCCAGAACCACAACGTCCCGGTCGTGAATGCGGCGCTGGCCAACCAGAATTGGCAAGACCGCATGCGGTTCCGCAACCGCGCGCCCCAGGCGCGAAACCAGTTCCGGAACCCCAGCACCGGCCGGTGGGTCGACTGGGAGAACCACGACAACAAGGTCGACCAGCCGGTATCGGTCGTCCGCCTGCGCGTCTTCATCGGGGGGAACCTGCCACCGCACGTCCGCGCGCAGATCGAGTCCGAGCTGGCGAGGATCGCCGACACGTCCCTCAACGCCAACCCCAACGCCCGGCTGATCTCCGGCGACCCCCTCCTCATCGACATCCTGCCCGTCACCGATCCCGCTCAGTCGCACCTGATCATCGACCCGAACCAGATCACCAACTCCCACCAGCTCGAATCCGCGATCCGCCACCACCTCGGCATCTCCCCGCAGCACGGCGTGGGCATCACCGACGCCGACGCGCGGGAACTGAGCAACAACATCGCGCACGCGAACACACCGGCGAACATCAGCGATCCGGGTGACCAGCGGGTCTACGGGCCGAACCGGCTCAGCAACGTCGAGCATCCTTCGTATCAGCACTACGTCGAAGATCTGCTTCGAGTGGGCAACTCGTTCGCCATCGGTGCCGATCCGCGGACCAACCCTTACGGATCCGCCGTCAACGATGGTGGCCCGACCGTGAATGGCCGAGGCAACAACTGTCTCGACTGCTCCCTGTCGGCTCTCTCATCCTTCTTCGGCGTGCCCGCTGTATCGGCGCCACGCACTCTGGATCAGCTGCCCGATGGCACCATCGATCGGCGTAGCGGCGAAATCGGTGGCACGCAGAGGGCCGAGGCCTGGCTCGGCGAGGGGCTCCGAGACATTCCGGGGCTGTCGGTCAGCGATCAGTTCGCCGCACTTCACGCGCAGATCGCCGCGATGGGACCGGGCTCGGCCGCGCTGGTCGTGAATACCTGGCATGCGCGCGACAGTGCCGGAAACCCGCTCTACAACCAGGACGGCACTCCGTTCAGCAATTCTTCTCACGCGACAGTCATCGTGTATCCGCTGGGAGCGTCAGGCCCAGTGTGGTGGGATCCACAGCAGGGCACCACCTCCGATACGCCTCCGCCTTCGATGGTGAGCCGAACGGCGGCGCTCTTCTTCACACCTATCAATCCACCGGGAGGAACGTCCCATGCCACAACCGGTCCGCACGCTGGAACAGGCACGTCACCTGCTGGCGACAGTGTTCGATCCGAACCGGGAATTCCTGGTGATCGAGAGCCGGCACGGCTGGGTGGCACAACCCCGGTTGACAATGGAAGAGCAGCAGCAGGGGATGGGGCTCGGCCAGGGGAGCTTCGTGATCAACAAGGAAACCGGGGTGATCACCTCACACAGCAGCAGCTTGCCGATGGATCTGACCGGGCAGGAGTTCGACCAGGCGATCGAGAACCGAACGCCGGTTCAGGGGTATCAGGTCTACCCACCACAACGCCGAATCGACCTGAGGAAAGTGGCCGAGGATCAGAACACAATCCACTACCAACTGCTGATCACGGACCTGACGCGTCCGGACACACCCCCGACACCGGAACAGCTGACGATCACCAAGCACCAGTACGGATATCACCCGACCTCGACGATGCACGCCATCGCGACCTCCTGGGCTTGGAGGGTGAACGAAACGACGGGAGCGTGGCCGAACGAGGGCACGACCCAGGTGTAGGCCGCACCGAACCACATCCGCCCGCCGAGTCGAATCGGACCCCCGAAACTGCGGACACGGACACCCCTGCCCCTGAAACGACCCCAGACCCCGCCGTCACCGCGACCAACGACCTCGACGCCATCCACGATCGACACGCAGAACAAACCCCCGCCGGCGTCTCCCATCACCGCGGCGACCCCACCATGGGCGACCTTCCCCACCGAGTCCCCGCCGACCCCAACCGCTTCACCGCCGACACCCACATCACCCCCGACGGATTCGCCCGCATCGGCGACCACACCCTCACCCCCGAGGAATACGGCGACCTCCTTCACCGGTCAGGATGGGACGGAGTCTCGCCTATCCGACTGATCGGCTGTGACGCGTCAACCAACGGATTTGCCGACCGATTGGCGCGACACCTTGGTGTCGAGGTACTGGCTCCCACTCAGCAAGCTTGGACCGACGACAACGGCAACGTCTTCAGCTCTGGCGCGGTGACCGATATCGATGGGAGCCGGACTCCGCGAGTGCCGCCGGATGGACAGTGGCAGACCCATCGTCCCGACGGCGGAGTTTCCTCGCACCCCTCGGCTCACCCTCCAAGCGCCCGGCTCGACGATCTGGACATTGGTTCCGCAGTAAGCCGCGCTAGGCCGGGTGATCGTACGACGCCCAGTCACAACGACATAGATTGGCGAGAACCGTCGTTCAATCAGACAGTGCGTCGTACGCTCCGGGAAGGCGAGCCTTTTTATAGCACTCACCGGAACCCAGCCGATAACCCGCCACTCGAACCCCTGACGAGGTACGAGGTCTCGGATTCAGCGGGGCGCCGCACAACTGTCTACACTGATGGATCGAATCCCCCAAGCATCACCCATATTGATGCCCACGTAGATAACATGCGGACGGGATTCGATGGAAATACCCGAGCCAATCCTGATGCGAGCTACCCTCTGCCGAACGTCGATTACAGAGTGCACACTACAGACCCCGACCCATTCACCTTTCGCACAGATGATTCATGTCGCCCCGTATTCGACTTGGACAATTTCGGATCGCCGCACGGCAGCGATTACGAACCCGGAGGCGAACGCCACCGCGAAGTGCGTCAATGGAATCCAGAAACTCAGCCATTCAGCGACCTGACGGACCTGGATCCTGACACAAGGTATGACGTCTACAACGAAAGAGGAGAATGGCATGGAACCTTCCATACCGGACCGACATTAGATCCGGAAACCGGTCGATCAACGTTCTCCCATATCGACACGTGGACCGGCGGAAACCCCGAACTCGGCAACCCCGAGACTATGCGCAGGAATGACACACGCGCCCAGGGCGACGGACCGGCCGACGGGCTACCCCTCACCAATACACGGTATCGTGTCGACGACAGGGCATTCCATACCGACGATGTAGGAAACGGAGCCGTATCGTTCAGACCGGACTACAGCCCTGGCAGCCATCCACCTCGATCCAACACCGTCCAGAACCGCGTGAAGCAGAGCGGCGAAGTGGACTACCCCGGCGAGACTTACCGTGGAGGACACACTCAGGATCACAGCGCAGGGTCGGTGAACGAAGCAATCGGACTGGTTGCGCAATTATGGCGAGAAAACAACATCCTGCGGCCTTCTACCGACCCCTCGAGTAGGCGCGAGCACAGCTGGGCACAGGCAGAGATGGACCGTAGACTCTCCCGGCGATCCGGTATACTGCTCGAGCGAGTACGGGTTTTCCCAACAGCCTCCTCCGTCGGAGTAACGCCCGATTACATTTACTGGAATGTGCAACAATACAACCCGGTGACACGGGAAACCATCCTCCATTTCAGGAGCCACCGAAATTACTAAGGAGTCCCGTGAGCATTCCGCACCCGCTCGAACGTGCCACACATCTGCCACGTTCGGAAGAGGACCGATTTCATCTGAGCGCCCAGCTGATAAATTGGGTTGCGGGGCGGATACTCGACGCTGCCGAGCCGGGGTGGGCCCGCATCGAGGTCAAGGTTCTCGGCTCCGGCCTGGACTACGACGTGAAGTACGCGATACTCAACGCCGACGGCTCGACGGGAGTCGGCGAGTTCCCAGCGGTAGCCATGCGCGCAATCGACGATCTTCGCCATCTTCGTTATGAAGAGGAGCTCGGTACCTGGTTCTCCTTGCGCATGCACCTCGAGCCACCGGATTATCTCGACGCGAAGTATAATGTCGATGTGGACCCGCTGTGGGATCCTCCGATCGACGCCAGCGCCTACCAGGAAGATCTCAGGTACTTCCCGAGAACAGAAGCCAACATCCCTCGCTGGCTCCAACAGAAGCTGCACCCGAATAGACTGTTGCCCCGGATACTTCCTCAGCCCGACCAACTGGCCTGGTACAAAGATCTCGTAGTATCCCAGGTTTACGTCTCACTGCCGGTCGGGTGGACGTATGCACAGCTCCATTTTCGCGAGCTGGGCAATCAGCGAGAACTGAACGGTTTGGTCCAGGACATTTCGGGCAAATTGACTCCATGGACACCACCGGTCGCGGTTGCAGACCGATTCAGTGAGCTGCGCTCCGCGTCGCGAACCCCATCGGAATCGTGGTTCTCCGCACGTTTCGAACTCAAATTTGGGGATAGCTCTGCGAGGATCATTACTCGTGGAAATTCCGAGCCTGCATGGTCAACGCCACCGAGCGAGAACGACTTCACTGAAGAAATCGAGCAATTCCGTTTGAACGATGTTCCGATCCCCGACTGGCTGACCCGACGGTAGCACCCACCTACCCGGCTCGGTTCGGATAACCGGCCCCTCCCCTGCGCACGTGGCAAGCAAAATGACCGTCTCATCGACACCGCAACGCGCCTCGACTCAGCCGGTTCGGGTCCCCGGAGTGCACCGGGGGCTGCACTCAGACCACGCGAGCCCAGCGAATCGCCGGGCGGCATCGGACCCACTCGCATTCGACTGATAGGCAACTCCCGTTGTCCCTTGATTTCTACGAAGACCGCGCAAACGAACTATCCAGCGACGTATGCGCGCTCATGGCCCGAGTCGTGCACCCGACCAATTGGTTCAGAATCGAACTCGTCTATCTCGCCGCTGGCGACGCAAGCGAGATCAGTCTCTATGGTTCATGGAAGCACGAGGTAAGAGAAATCGAGACAACACGTCCTGAGATCGAAATCCCTCTCCAGGAACTGCGTCGCATAATGTACTCACCCGGCGCAGGAACCTGGTTCCTGGCGAGATTCTATCTCGAGCCGGATATGACGAGTACCGTCGTGTACGACTTCGACTACGATCCGAAATTCAAGAAGAACCTCGACTCGTCCGTTTGGCGGCAGGAGCTCGAACGTTTTCCGCGGGATCCCGAATACCTGCCGAGATGGCTGAAGGAGGCCGCCGCATGAGTACCGACCGAATAATCCTGGAACACGCGATCCGAGATGTCCCGCCCTTCGAAGTCCAGGCTCGAATCCTCGAGCTCATCGCCACGCGATTGCTCGTCGTTGCCCCGTACGGATGGCAGCGACTCGAGTTGCGATACACGAAGATCGGAGAGAACGACTTCGAGGGTTGCGATGTGTGGGTACATTTGGTATCGGGTTCACTCCCCATCCCATGGAAGGCGACCGACGAAGTCGCGGATCTTTTCGATGACCTCAAGCACTATATGGCACACCCGCAACGAGGAACATGGCTGGAGGTCGAGTACACACAGCACTTCCCGAACCAGCATTCGATCAGATACCTTCGGGGCGCGGAGGAGCTCGAAGGGGTCGCCGCAGAGGATATCGTGCGCGAGCTGGAGATCTATCCTCGCTCGGATGAATTTGTGCCGGAATGGATGACAAAACTACGTGACAGCTGTCATCAGTGATCCGAGATCCGAGAAGTGGATGCCCATGTACCAGGTCGATGGCGACGTGCGCGATTCCTCGAGACGTTGAGTGAGGCGCTGCGGCGCGACACTGTGCGACCTGCGATCCGATGGAGGAACATTGCCCGACGGGGTGCGAACCCGAGAAGAGGCCGAGCTGGTGCTGGCCCGGGCCCTCGGCCCGGACCAGGTGTTCAGCATCCTGGAGAGCAGACACGGCTGGATCTGCCGGAAGATGCTGTCACCTCAGGAACAGAACCAGTGGGGATTGGGCCAGGGGGCCTACGTGATCAGCAAGGCGACGGGGGTGATCACGGAACATTCGAGCGCGGCACTCCCGGTGATCGCGGAGGAATTCGATCGGACGACGGAAGCGGGCCTGCCACCCCAGGGCTGTCAGATTCACCCCAGAGTCCCGCCGGAACCGACCTACCCCAAGACGCGCCGGATCGAGCTGACCAGGATGTTCGAGGACCAGAGCAGGATCGGATACCGGGTCGCCCTGACGTTCCTCCAGTATCCGAACGAGCCGCCGATCTCCCAGCACATCGAGATCACCAAGAACCCGGTCCAGGTGACCCCCTCGGATCGGGTCGCGACCACGGTGACAGCCTGGGCACACCAGCGGAGCCGGGCGACCGGGATCTGGCCACAGACCGGGGTGATCGAGACCTGACCGACCCATCGCCAGTCACACCCGACAGAATCATAGGGGTCACGCATCCAGCTTCCGAACCACCCTGGACCGGGGGCTGGTCAACCTGTTCGCCCAGGAGCGGGGATTCAACCAACGGGAGTTCAAGATGCTGGAGGCAGCCATCGCCGACTGGGCGCGATCAGGCATCGGCAGGGAAGCTCAGATACGCTTCGAGACCGATCCACCCGGATCGACAACCCCGGAAATCGTGTCCGGCGAGGTACGACTGATCGATGGCAACGGAAATGTCTACCGCCACCTACCAGTCTACTTCAGCAATCGTGGCGGAAATTCCTTCGAACGAAGAACCTATGGCATCGAACTCGGCGGCTTCAATGCCTACACAGGCGATCACACCTAGGAGATTATCGTGACCGATATCGACGAGGCCGACGTCATTTCGGAGCTGGTGCGGGCAACCGGCGAGGCCGCCGCTGTCGCCTATCCGGATTGGACCTACGGAGTATCGACGAACGTTCAGCCGTCGCATGGAGTCGGCACATGGGGCGTCGCCGCCTACCGAGGCGACGAAGGAACCGATGTCGACCTATGGGACCATCGCGAAATCAGCCGACGGGTACGAATTCTGACCGACAAATTGTTTGTCGCACAGGGCTCGGAGTGGGCAGGCATGAGGTGCACCGTTGCCCGTTCGGGACGCTTTCGAATCGAGTACTCCTACGATATCGATGAAGCAATCAAATGGGCAAACCAGGCCTTCAGCGGGCTGACTTCCGAGCAGGTTGTCGAGAATCTTCGACCGCAGGGTTTCTGATCGGCAGAGGAATCATGTCAGCCGATACCGTCACAACAGCGCAGCTGATATGGAATAGTTTGACCGAAAGCGGTTCCGAACCTGCGATACGGCGACAGAACGGAAATCCTGACCAATATGAAGTGCTGACCGGCGTCGATGCACCGGCCGAGGTTGCGGCGTTGTGGTCGGTGTTGGGCGGTCGCGATATCCTCGGAATGAATCTCGAGGGCGCCCGATCCGCGGGTCGGCTGTGTGCCGCTCGCGCGGACGAGGCCGAGTCGAGCCGTCCTGGAACCCCGTACCCGGTGCTGGACGGTTCGGCCGACGGCGCGGTGCGGATGGTGTGGTGGGATCGTGGATGGTGTCCGTTGACGGCCACGGCCGACAGTGCGATCGCGGTCGATACGCATCCCGGTGTGACAGGTCGGGTGGGCCAGGTCATCTACTGCGATTTCGAGGTGTACTCGGATCGCGAAGCCGTGTGGGATTGCGTCGCGGACTTCCTGGGCGACCTTCTCGTGGTCGTTTCCTCCGAAAGCCTGGCGGTAGAGGACGGATTCGCGCGCATTCCCAACCCGGAGGGGTGGGACATGAGCGTCATGGTGGCGGTGTTGGAGGTGGGGCGGGCGCGGCGGGACGGGCGCCCGGTTCCGCTGCTGTCCACTGCGTGACGAGATTCGGGGTCGCGGACCGACAGGCGATCATCTGCGGGCCGACCATCGCGACTCCGGAGGGCCTAGGGTCGGGGAATGTCTGAAGTCACGCTGACGAATTTGTTGGACGATGCGGCGCTGTTGTCGTTGGAGCATCAGCTGCATCTGTCCGAGGTCGCCGGGGAGCGGCCGTGGAGCGTCGATCTCCAGGGGGCGGGACGGTTTTCGTTCACGGGGGACCAGCCGATCGTCGCGGAGCGGCTGCATCTGCTCGGGTCGGCGGCGCCGGGGCCGCGGTCGTGGTTGTGGGCCTGGGCCAATCCGAGCGGGTATTCGGAGGAGGTGACGGGGCTGGCCCGGGCGGTGCGGGAGTTCGGGGTGCAGCACGGGATCGCGGAGTTGAGCGAACCGGAGGTGCCGTTCGACGCGCTACCGGGGGCGCCGGAGGACCCGGCGCAGGTGGTGAGCATCTTCATGGACGCGGCGAAAGCTGTTTCTGGACTGTGGACTTCCTACAACGGGCCGGTCGGCGGCGGGACGCGCGCCGCGTTCGTGATCGAGCATCCGTCGTTCCGGCTGCCCGCGCCCGACGGGCCGAAGGTCGCGACGCTGCTCCAGCAGGGCATCCAGGGGCTGGCGTTGTCCGATCATCGGCGGGCCCTGCACAGTTACGCGACCAAGCGCGGGCTGGGGGCGCAGTGGGACGCGGAGTGGACGCGGCTGACCATCACGGGACCGCGGCTCGAAGCGACGGTCCTGTTCGACGAGTACGCCAGAGTGCAGCGGATCGACGCGCGGATGGGCTGAGCGTCGGCCGATGCGGGGGCGGGGTTGCCGGGCGGGCGGGTCGGCGGTTAGCCTGGCCGCAATCCGATAGGCGCTCTCCAGGAAACACAGTCGCAGAGTGGGAGCCCCGCCTCAACGGGCGAGGAGTGGGCGGCGCGCTGAAGCACACCCATTTCCTGGAGGATTTCCATGCACATCGGTCTCGGACTGCCCATCGCCGATCCCCGCTCGCTGCCCGACTGGGCGCGGCGGGCCGACGCCGCCGGGTTCTCGACGCTCGGCCTGCTCGACCGCCTCGTCTACGACAATCCCGAACCGCTGGTCACGCTGGCCGCGCTGGCCGCAGTCACCGAACGCATCCGGTTGCAGACCGAGGTGCTCATCGCGCCCCTGCGCGACCCCGCCCTGCTCGCCAAACAGGCCGCGACACTGGACCTGATGTCGGGCGGGCGGTTCGCGCTCGGCCTCGGCGTCGGCGGCCGGGCCGACGACCACGAGGCGAGCGGCACCGAACTCCGCACGCGCGGGCGACGCCTGGACGAGCAGGTAGCCGTCATGCGGCGGCTCTGGTCCGGCGAGCCGGTCAGCGCGACGTGCGGGCCGATCGGTCCCACTCCCCTGACCGCGGGCGGTCCCGAGCTGCTCTTCGGCGGCTTCCAGCCGGCCGCCATCGATCGCGTCGGCCGTTGGGGCGGCGGCTTTCTCGCGGCGGCCGCGCCGTCCTGGGCGGGCGGCCTGTTCGACCTCGCGCGGCGGTCGTGGCGCGACCACGGCCGTCCGGGCGCCCCGCGCATCGTCGCCCAGCTCAACGCGGTCCTCGGGCCGCCCGCCCTGGTCGAGCAGGCCCGTTCCGCCATCCTCGACTACTACGCGTTCAGCGGCCGCGCCGACTACATGGCGGCCGGCCTGCTCACCACCGTGGACGAGATTCGCTCCGGGATGGACCAATTCGGGGAGCTCGGCGCCGACGAGGTCGTGCTGTACTGCTACGGGACCGACGCCGACCAGGTCGACCGGTTCGCCGACGCCCTGCTCTGAGCTCGCCGGAAGGCCCCGTGTCGCGGCGCGAGCGGGGCCTTCCGGTGGCGGTCAGTAGGGGCGGTAGGAGCCCGTGCGGACCTTGTTCGCGGTGCTCGCGAGGATCGAGGACAGGGTCTCGTGGATGCGGGTCGCCGTCGTCGGCTTGGCGATGAAGGTGTTCTCGCCGTAGAGGACGTAGCGGCCGTCGCCGGTGACGTCGTGCAGCTGGAAGTCGTCGCGGGCCTCGGTGTGGCGGTTGTCGACGCTGCCGTGCGCGTAGACGCCGATGTGGGTGAGGGTGTCGGTGGGTTTGGCGAGGAAGCACTCGAGCTGGTCGCGGGGGCTGGGGTTCCAGCGATCGCGGACCGGCGGTCGCGGTGCGGCCAGTTCGGAAGCGGTGACTCGGATTTCACGCCCCGAGCCCGCCGACACCCGGGGTAGTAGAGACAGGACCGCCGAGGCGAGGGTCTCGGGGGCGAGCAGGTAGAGGGTGATGTCGCCGGGGTGGTCCTCGTCTCCGGGAGCCTGGGTGGCCAGGGCGGCATAGGAGTCGCGGGTGCCGCCGTGCGCGCGGATGGTTCGCCTGCCCGCGGACGTCCCGGCGACCTCCACCCGGGCGTGCGGCGCCAGCAGCGCGGCCATCGCCTGGTCGAGACTGCTGTCGAACTGGGGCACCAGTGATTCGGCGGCCTTGCGCCGCAGGCGGGCGGTGTCGGCCTGGAATTCGGAAGTGTGCCGGTGATGTAGCGGATACGGCAGGACGTCGCGGCCTGCTGCCTCCCACAGAGTGCGGAACTCCAGGGCAGACAGGCGCCAGGTACGCCGGGGAGATCTGTTTCGTTCCATCGGGTTTCGCGCCTAGTCAGCTCCGATGACGGGCGGCACCGTCCTGGACGGATTGTCCAGACCGGTGAGCTCGTCGCCGTGTTCCTGGGTGATCAGGTAGTCGGGGATGCCCTTGGTCGACTCGTCGTCCTTGCCGCCGCCCTTGGCGCCGGGAGACATCATGCCGGGCATGCCGGAGCGACCTGCCGCGCCGGCGCCGCTGCCGGTCGCGCGGGACGCCGCCGCGGAATTCGCCGCCGTCGGCGAACCGCCGCCGGCGATCGAACGGCCAGGGCCGCCGGCGGAGGGGACTCCGGCGCCTGGTGTACCGGTGCCGGGCGAGCCGGAGCCGGGAGATCCTGTGCCGCTGGGGTATCCGGCGGGAGAACCGGAACCCGGGGAGGAGGGGGTGGTCGCGGCCGGCGTGGTGGACTGCGGGGTGGTCGACTCGGGGGTCGTCGAGGTGTCCCCGGCCGTGGTCGTGTCGGTGGCGTCGTCGGTCGTCGTCGTGTCGCCCGCACCGGGGTTCTCGGTGGAGGCCGGGGTCGTTCCGGCGGGGTTGGTCGACGGGGCGGTGGTGCCGGGGGTCGACGCGTTCGGTGAGCCGGTGCCCGGACTCGGTGTGGTGCCCGGCGTCCCCGGCGTTCCGGGGCCGCCGCCGTCGTCGACCGTCTTGGGGATCGGGATCACCGGGACCTTCTCGTCCGACTCGTGAACCACCGGCGCGTAGACGGTGTTGAGGACCCGGACCGCCTCGGCCTTCGCGTTCGCCAGCGCCACATCGTCGTTCCGCCACCCGCGGCCGGTCACGAACGACCCGAGATTGTCCAGGCCGCTGCGATGCTCGGGCGCGTACGGCACCAGGCGCTTCGTCGGCTCCAGGCCGGTGCGCAGCTCGTCGAGCTTGTTCCCCGTGAGCGCCGCCGCGGTACTGACCTTCTTGCCGGTCTCGTCATACCCGGACACCGTCGCCGCGGCCGCGGCGGCCGCGGCGCCGCTCCACACATCCGGCGACGTGCCCCGCGCGATCTGCTTGCGGAACTCGTCGAGCGAACTCGTATTGCGCGTGGAGATCTCCTTCCACGCGCTGATCAGCGCCGCGACCGTGTCGAGATTGATCTGGTCGACCTTGGTGCGCAGCGTCGCGACATCGAACCGATCGAACTCGTCGGTGCCCTTGACCACCGGCTGGTGGTAGTCGCCGTCGAAACCGAGATCGCTCGCGTTCTTGCGGACGGTGTTGCGCTGGGTGTTGTACTGGTTCTGGATCTCGGCGATCTTCTCCGAGGTGAGGCCCTTGTCGCCGCTCCACGGGGACATGACGATGTCGGTGAGATTGCCGAAGAGGTCGAGACCTTCGATATTCGGGTAGGACATCTACTGCACCTGCTCGGTGGTGTAGTCGAGGGCGTTGGCGTTCTCTATGTCCTTGCCGGTGATGCGTTTGAAGGAGATCTTGAAGACCTCTTGCAGTTGTTGGACGGCTTCGATGTCCTTCAGGATGACGCTGTCGATGGAATTGTCGCTGCCGGTTGCCTGCAGCAGGAACTTCTTCTCGAGGTCCTTGCCCATCTGGAAGTCGCCGAATCCGCTGACCGACTGAGTGCGTCGAGCGATGTCGCGAAGAAGACGCAGGTCGGTCAGCCGCTTATCGCAGGCGGTGAACATGTGGAAGGCCGCGGCCTCACTGTTCAGATAGATCTGCCCGGACTGCGCCTGGGCCAGCAGATTGCTGTAGGGAGCCGGTTCTGCCATGAGAACCCCTCCACTACTTCGGAAAGGTCGGCACAAGCACCGCGCCGACAGTCGCGAGGGTCTGGCACGGGTCACCCGGATTCTTGATCAGCGGCGAGCCGAGGACCTGGAGCTGGACGACACCTTGAGCGGCCGGGAAAACGGTGTCGCAGTCGAGCTTCTTCGACGCGCCTTCGACACGGAACTCCCGGCCTGCGCGTCCCGCGATCGTCACGTCCCGAAATTCGACATTGCCTGGCTTGGTCTCGAATTGGTCGACGCCCTTGTTCGTGGAGTAGACCGTCAGCGAGTAGTCGGGCCCGGTCCAACCACAAATCTCCCAGCCAGGTTGCGCAACACCCCCCACACCCTTTTCCTCCGTCTTCGGATCCACCCCCGCCGCCGTCAGCGAGGCGTCCGGAATCTCCGTGCACGGGTTCCACAGCGCGGGCCCGGCCGCCGAGGTCGTCCCCTTCGCCGCCGGCTCCCCCGAACCGTCGCATCCGGCCGCGGTCATCGCGACACCCGCGATCACCAGCGCCGTCACTGCGCGCCTCATCCCCACCCCTTCCGTCAGGACACTGCCTTGACCTGGGACTTTAGCATGGTCATGGAGGCCGGACCGGACTGCTCGACTTGGGGCTTATCACTATTCCGAAGTGCGAGGAGGTGTAGCGCGACGCGCGGTTGTTCGCTAGGAGACGGCGGGCGAGGACTCAGGAGAAGAGGTCGTCGGTCGCGTCGGCGGTGGCCGCGCGGGTCAGCCATTCGGTGAGCTGATCGAGGTCTCGGCACTCTTCGATGCGGGTTCGGATCGGGTCGGTCACCGGCAGTCCGCGCGCCGCGAGGACCCTGAGGATGCTCAGCGCCACGCCCTCTTCCCGACCTTCTTCGCGGCCCTCGGCCACGTACTTCCTCGCGACGCGTCCCTGATACTCGTACGTCATGGTCGTCATCGCCTCCGAGTACCGGCTGGATTCCTCGGTCGATACCCCGTCGACCAGGTCATAGTACGTCCGGGCGTGCACCTCCTCCGTCGCCGTCACGGCGCGGTCCGGCCTCGCCCCGCATTGGGGCGTGTGGCCAGATGTGTTGGCCGAGAGGGTCTGTCAGCGCATGGTGACCGCGAGTCCGGGCAGAGGATGGTTCGCCACCGGTGCCCCTGGTGGCCTGATCGATCGGGCGGCATGGCGGGCTCTGCCGGGCGCCTGCGTATAGGTTGGGCAGATATGAGCGAGCTTCGACTCTCCCCGCCGTTCGACGGACGCGATGCCGAGGGCAGGCCGGAGGTGCATCGCCCGGCCCTCGACCCGCAGATCCGCGATCGGGTACTCGACTATCTCGCCTACGCGCCGGTGGTACTGAGCGCACGCAGCTACGACGCGGACGACTTCAACCCCGGGGACCGCGACGTGCCGCTGAATTTCCACACGGACGGGGAGTTCGTGTGGCCCGGCGCTGTCCCCCATTACCTGCGCAAGTACGGGGTGCCGCCGGAGCCCGACCTGGTCGCGCACATCATCGCGAAGAACTTCGAGGTCGGCGAGGTGTCCGAGGAGTCGCGGCAGGCGGCGGTGGCCAGGATCGTCGGCTGATCAGTCGGCGGCGCGGGTGCGCCGGACCGGGCCTGCGGGCTCGAGCAACAGGGCGACCAAGCCCGCCGCGGCGGCCGTGAGTGCCACCGCGTCCAGGTAGTGGCAGGCCATGGCGCCCAGGTAGGTGGGTCCGCCCCAGGCGTCGACGGTGAAGTTCGGGTCGAGCCCGGCGAGGATCTGCGCGCCCACCCGCCAGCACAGATAGAGCATCAACGCCATGGGGACGCACGCGAGGGCCAGGCGCGCGGCCACGGCGGGCCGGGTCCGGGCGGACGCAGCGGTGCGACGGAGGCGGTCGGCCGCCCGGGTGCCGACCGGCGCGAGCACGACCGCGCGCAGCGAACCGGCGCGGCGGCGGAGCGCGAACCCCACCACGACCACGATGACCAGGACGACGAGGTGCGGCCACCATGCCGCGGTGCCGGGAACAGGGGGTCGCCGCTCCGGGACGCGCCCCGCGTAGACGAACCCGCCGGAGACGACGCCCGCGCAGAACGCCACGAGCGCGAGCGCGACCAGCGGGCGGGACAGACGGGGCGCGGGGCGGGACACCGGATCAGCCATACCTCCAACACACCGCACGCGATACCGCGGCGTCGTCATACCCCGGTATCGAATCGCGGAGTCACTCGACCGCCGACCCCGGGACCGATTTCCGCAGCGCGGGCACGGAGCGACCGGTGAGCAGCATCAGCAGGTCCAGGGTGGTGCCGCGCAGTTCCGTGCCCGCACCGGCCGACCACGAGGAATCGGTGGCGACGAGCCGGACATCGCGGAAACGCCGCCGCGCCCAGAAGGGCCACCCCATCTCCCACACCCGGGCGGCGGCGATCGCGGCGGCCGCGGAATCGACCTCGACGGTCGCGCCGAGCGGCCGGGCGATGTCCTGGGCATGGACGATGACGTCGTAGTGGATGTTGCGGGCGTTCGTCACGGCGGGCAGGCGCCGCGACTCGGCGACCGCGCGCAGGACCGCGGCCAGGTCGGGGGTGGCGTCGGCGTAGCGGACCGCGATGTCGTGGTTGAGGCGGTGGAAGCTGCCGCGCGCGCGGACGGCCTCGCGGAGCATTCCGAGCGGGCCCGGTGACTGCGGCGCGAGCGCGATGTGGGCGGCGACGTCCCTGACGCGCCAGCCCGCGCACAACGACGGGGCGTCGAGCTGCTCGGCGGTGAGGCCGCCGAGGAGGTCGGCGACGGCGCGCCGCTGGTCGGCGATGGTCGGCCAGAGTTCCTCGGTGTTCATTCGAGTCTCCAATTAGTCAGCCTTTCTGACTAATATAGTCAGTGAAGCTGACCGGATCAAGGGAGAAGACATGGCCGACGAGCCGAATCTGGGGGTACTGCTGTTCGTGCCCTACCGCGAGATGGAGCGGCGGGTGCTCGACGCGCTGGCCGCGGGCGGCTTCGCCGACCTGACCCCCGCGCAGGCCCGGCTGGTCGCACGGATCGGCCCCGACGGCTCGCGGCTCACCGACCTCGCGAGCCAGGCCCAGGTGACCAAGCAGACCGCGGGCGCGCTCGCCGAACAGCTGGTCAGAGGCGGTTACCTGGAGCGCGCACCCGACCCGAGCGACGGCCGCGCCAAGCTGCTCCGGCTCGCCCCGAAGGGCCGCCGCGCGACCGAGCTGGCGAACCGCACCGCGGCGCGGGTTGAACAGGAGTGGGTCGACCATCTAGGATCCCGGCGAGCAGCGTCGCTTCGCAGCGCGCTGAGCGCCTTGCGCGAGATCACCGATCCCTACCGCTGACCAGCGGGTTCCACAGCCTCGACGAGCCCCGGTCACCCCGTACCGGCGAGCGGGACGGTGAGGAGGATCCCGCACCGTGCGGCCGGTTTCGGTGGATACTTGATATCGGCGCCGTTCAGCGACGGGGCCACATTTCAGCAATCCAGGGAAAGGGAGCTTGACGACGTGGATGCGCTTTCTGCAGCGCTGGTCCGCGCCGACTTCCGCGCGGTCGTGGAGACACCGGGTGGTTCCGAGCGGTTGATCAGTGCGTTCTACGGTCATCTGTTCGCGCAGAACCCACGCCTGCGTGAGCTGTTCCCCCCCAACATGGACATGCAGCCCAAGCGCATGATGACCGCCATCCAGTTCGTCCTGGACAATCTGGAGGATTTCGACCGCGCCCAGCATTTCCTCGAGCAACTCGCGCGCGACCACCGCAAATACGGGGTCCAGCCCGAACACTACGACCTGGCCGGGCACGCCTTCCTCGCCGCCCTGCGCACCTACCACGGCAACCGCTGGACGCGGGAACTCGAAGAGGGCTGGGGCGATATCGGCATCCTGATCTCGGCGTCGATGACCATCGGCGCCAATTCCGACAAGTCACGGCCCTACTGGGACGCGACCGTCGTCGGGCACCGGCGGGTCCTCGACGACCTGTCCATCGTGCGGTTGCAGACCGACGCGCCGATCCCGTACCAGGCCGGGCAGTACGTGCCGGTGACTGTGCCGCAACGGCCCAACATGTGGCGCTACCTGTCCCCCGCCATCCCGGCGAATCCCTACGGGGAGATCGAATTCCACATCCGCAAGATCCAGAACGGCTGGGTCAGCCCCGGCATCGTGAACGAGACCAAGGTCGGCGACCGCTGGCGCATCGCCGGACCGCTGGGCGGCCTGCACGTCGACCGGGAATCCGGGCGCGACGTCCTGATGATCGGCCACGGCACCGGGATCGCCCCGCTGCGCGCCCAGCTGATCGAGATGAGCCAGCGCGGCATCAACCCGCGGGTGCATTTCTTCGTCGGCGGTCGCTATCCCTGCGACCTGTACGACGTGGACAACATGTGGCAGCTCTCGCAGTCCAATCCGTGGCTGACGGTGGTGCCGGTGTGCGAGGAGAAGGACAACCCGTGGTGGTATCCCGACCCGCCCGCCGATCCGCCGATGGGCATGCACCGCAGGCTGATCGGTAACCTGGGTGCGGTGGTGGCGAGCTTCGGTTCGTGGTCCGACCGGCAGATCCAGATCGCCGGCTCGGCATCCATGATCGCCTCGACCCGGCGCGCGCTCCTCGGTGTCGGCACCCCCGCCGAGAACATCTCCGCCGACCCCGTCGGCTGACATCCATCCCGCACCGCCGGAGCGAAAGAGACTGATGAGCAACGATCTTCCCGACGCGCCCACCTGGACCGCGACCGTGGTCGGTCATCACCGGCTCCGCCACGACCTGGCCGTCATCCGGCTCATCGGTGACTACGTGCCGTTCACCGTCGGCGGCTCGGTGCAGGTCGAGGCACCGCAGCACCCTGGCGTGCGGCGCAGGCTCTCTCCCGCGCTGCCGCCGTCGCTGGACGGCAAGCTGGAGTTCCACATCCGCACCGTGCCCGGCGGCTGGTGCTCGGAATCGCTGGTGGCGGAGACGAAACCGGGCGACCAGTGGCAGATCGACGCGCCGCACAGCACCTTCCACATCGATCCCGAGGGCCCCGAGGTGGTGCTCATCGCCGGTGGCACCGGCCTGGCGCCGCTGCGCGCGCTCATCCTCGATCTCGCCCGCGAGGAGAACCCGCCGCGCACCTACCTGTTCGTCGGCGGCCGCTACCCCCGCGACCTGTACGCCTCGGACATGCTGTTCCTGCTCGCCCAGGAACTCCCCTGGCTCACCGTGATTCCCGTCGTGGAGAGCCCCGACGACCCACCCGCGGTGGACAGGTGGTTCGAGGACAGCCGCGTCGACATCGGCTTCACCCCCGAGGAGATGCTGCACGGCACCCTCGCCGACGTCACCGCCGCCCACGGCCCGTTCGACCAGCACCAGGTCCTGGTCTGCGGTTCCCCGGCCATGGTCCGCACCACCATCGACCGCCTGATCGCCGGCGGCACCCCACCGGAAAGCATTCAGTCCGAAGGGAACTGAACGTGTTAGGCTCGGCGCGCGGGGCTGGGGCGGGTCATACGGACGATTCGGCGCACTAGGGAGAGCTCCGCCCAGACCGGTTTGGGGAGGGCTTGTGTCCACCGATTCGAGCGACACTTTCGTGTTCGACTCTTCCATGACATCCGATCTCCAGCTGGCGCTGTCGAACGGATTCTCAGCACTCCGGTCGGTCATCACCGACTCGGCGAATTCCGATGACCTGCTCACGGGGATCCAGGGCTCGAGCATCGCGCAGGCATGCTCGGCCGCCGGGTCCATCGTGCGGAGCACGACGCTCGACCTCGGGCTGAACGTCCATACACTGAGCACGAAAGTCGGCCAGGTCATCGACACGATCTCCGCGCTCGAACAGAGCCGCACCCAGCAGATCACCGATATCACAGGCGATCTCGCATGAGCTCCGACGCACAGGCCGCGGACGTCCTCTACACGGTCTCCCGGGCACAAACGCTCGATCTCTCCGCACTGACGCTACAGGCCGACCTCTGGCAGTCCCAGGCACAAGCCATCAGCCGGACTATGACGAGCCAGAAGAACTCGGTGGATGGTTCACAGGACTTCTGGCAGGGCTCGTCCGGCAGTGGCTTTCGCAGCGCCTTCCTCCCCCTCGATCAGAACGGCACCGACCTGCAGACCTCGCTGACGAACGGCACCGAGGCGGCGCGCACCGCGCAGCAGAAGATGGCGGCGGCCAAGTCAGCGGTCGACGCCGCGGTACAGGCCGCGAAGCAGAGCGGCCTCGAGGTCGCGGACGACGGGACCTGCACGCTGTCGCAGAAGTCCCGAATCGCCCTGCTGACCAGTGCCTCCGATACCACCCAGCTCGCCACGGGTCAGTCCTCGCTGCAGCAGGAAGCCGACTATCACACGCAAGCTGTGCAGCAGGCGCTGGCACAGCTGTCGACCGAGGACACGACCGGTCGCCGGGCCATCGAGAACGCCTTCGCCGACCTGCGGGTGGAGAAGACCCAGGACCTCGGCAAACATGAGACCTTCGTCTGCGTCGACTATCCCGCCTATTGCGCCAATGCGAAGCGCCGCGGTGTGGAGACTGTTCCCTGGGACGAATCAAAGAAGTACTTTCCAGACAGCGAAGGCTACAACGGTGTGGACGACCGCCGCGACGCGTGTCGGCACTGTATCTGGATGGGCATGATGACCGCCTGGGCCTCAGAGGATTTCGCCCGTGACATGGCACAGGCGCATGAACAGGACTCGCCCTCCTCGGACGACCCGACCTACGCCGCGGCCTCGGCGAAAATGGACTACTACAACAATGAAACCGGCATCGCGGTCGGACTGCGCCACGACGACGACACCGAGGGCATCATCAACGAGTGCGTCACCATCGCGCGAAACGCGAAGAAGGTGAACATGTCCGACATTCCGAACTCGTCGGCGAACACATCGAAGAATGGGCTCATCTTCTTCAACGGGCCGGCATGACCAGGGTCGCGAAGGCCGGTCAGGGCGTTGCCGGGTTCCTCCTAGGCGTTCCACTGACCTGGGGTGCGTTTCTCGCGGTGCTCAGTATCGATTCGGAGGTCTACGACCGGCTGGTTCCGCTCCGCGCTTCCATCTCGGTGATACCGATGCTGCTCGTGCTGCTGCCCGCGGCGCTCGTACTGTGGCTGGCACCGCGGCTGCGTCCCGCGACGATCGGGCTGATCGCCGCGTGCCTGCTCACCGGTTCGGCGCTGTTCCTCCTGATCATCTGGTGATGCGCGATGGCGGAACGGACCATATCCGCGGTCACGGCGGGTAGCCGGCTGCAGGACACGATCGACAACGGGAGCGGCAGCGCGCGGACCGAGGATGGCTCGGTCCGGATGGCGGTGGGGACCGGCGGGGAGATCCTGGAGATCGCGTTCGCGGACGACCGACCGGCCCCCCGGCCGGAGGCGCTGGCCTCCGTCCTCATCGAGCTGCACCGTGCCGCGCACCGGCAGGCCAAGCAATCCATGAAGGAGGCCCTCGACACGGTCTCCGAGCGTGCTCCGGCGCCCGAACCGCCTGGTGCCGCGGCGCGGCCGACGGTCGCCGAGGATGTCGACGCCGAGGACGACGAGTACTTCCGGGACAAGCGCCGCAACGGATGGTTGATCGGGTGACCGAGCCGGAGGGGGACTCCACTCTCCAACAGCTCCAGCAGATTCTGGCCAACACACGTCGCACGGTCACCAGCGGATGCGGCAGGGTCCGGGTCGAGGCGGCGGCCGACGGGGGCCTGCACGGCATCACCCTCGCCGACGGAGGCGAGCGGCTGGACGGGCGGCTGTTCGCCGATCTGGTCATCGAGGCACACCGCGCGGCGGTCACGGAGGCGGAGGCCGCGACAACGGGCGTGGTCGACGATCTGCTCGCGAAGATCAGCCACGGGAGCGAGGAGTCGGCCGAGCGGAAGTCCACCGAGCCGGTCCGCGGGGTAGAGCACCCAGTGCGGCTGCCGGACGCGCCGATTCGGCGCGGGCGCCCCGTGGCCCCCGTGCGGAAGAAGACCTCGCCGCCCGCGTCGAAGGCGACCACACCCGAGCCGAGTCACTACTGGGTGGTCGACCCGCTCGCGCCCTGGGGAGAACCCGGTCCGGACCCCGGAGTCGGGGTCGACCCGCCGCCGGTGCCCTTCGACGTCGGCCTGGATCTGCCGTTCCTCGACGGCCCCCTGGAGTGATGAATCCCCTACTCAGAACAGGGGGTCGTGGCGGACGTTGACGGCCTGGACGCCGGCGGCCATGAGGCGGAACTTGGTGGTCTGGACCATGGAGGGGGAACCGACGATCTGGACGTCGCGGTCGGCCCAGGAGCCGTAGGCGGCGACGACCTTGCCGATCTGGCCGGTCAGGCGGGGTTCGAGGCCGGGGAGGTCGGTGGGGACGGCGGTGGCGGCGTCGAACCACCACGGGTTCTCGTCGCTCTCCGTGACCGGGGTGACGGTGAGCCACTTGTTGGCCATGGCCAGGGTGCTCAGGATCTCGAGATCGTAGAGGTCGCAGGGGTGATGGCCGCCGACGAACAGGTGGACCTGGGGGTTGACCCGGCGCTGGGCCATGGCGATGACCTGCGCGCGCAGCGGCGCGATGCCGGTGCCGCAGGCGATCATGAGCATCTTGCGCTTCGTGTTGCGCGGCACGCCGAGCCCCCCGAGCGGGGATCCGAGTAACCACTGGTCACCGACCGCGGTGTGCGACACCATCGCCGGGCTCACCCAGCCGCCGAGCACGCTGCGGATGTGGAACTCGATCTCGCCGTGCTCGTTGGCGGGGTTGGCCGGGGAGAGGTACCGCCACATGCGCGGGCGCGAGGGGACCTGCACGCTGAGGTACTGGCCCGCGGCATACTGCATCGGCTCGTCGAGCTTGAGCCGGACGACGCTGAGGTTGCGCAGGACCTCGCGGATCTCCACGACCCGGCCGGTCCACACCGGCGGGGTGGTCTCCTTGTCGGCCGCCTCGATCATCGCGCCGCTGATGGTGGCCAGGCCCTCGTCCCAGGCCCGCGCGACCTCGTCGGTCCACAGCTCGGTCCCGGCGAACTGGCTGATCGCGGTCTTCAGCGAATTGCACACGGCCACGTAGTGAATCGGCTGCACCCCGTACTTGCGGTGGTCGCGGCCGAGCTGGGCCAGGAAGGGTAGGAGTTTGTCGGGTTCCTCGAGCCGGTCGAGCGCGAAGGAGATCGCCTTCACCAGGCGATCGCGCTGGGCGTCCATCGCGGCGGGGAAGTAGTCGCGGACCTGCGGGTAGTCCGTGAACAGGATCGAATAGAACGATCTGGCCAGCTGCTCGGGCCCGCCGTCCTCCGCAGCAACCGCCTTGAACGTGGTACGGATCAAAGCGACAGTCCGCGAATCCATATGTGTCACAACCTCGTTTCGCCATCGAACGCTAGCCGCGCCGGCGAGTGAGGTGCTGGGGAGAACACTCGACAGCAGCCGATGACGAGAAGTCTAGGCGAGGTTTGCCAGGTTCGTAATCGTACTCTAAAACATCATGCGTGTAATTTACGAAAACAATCCTATCGTCTCCGTTGGGCGACGTAAACAAACTACAAGCATGTGAGTTCCCGGGGTCCACTCGTCGACTTCGCAAGGACGAACCGCGATCGAGCGGGAGAATTGTCGCAAAATGCCAGTTGAGGCGGTTATTTCACGGTTTGCCGATGATCTTCGGGGGTAAGGCAGCGAAGAATGCGAACCACTACGTTGACGAATTAGTAGGTTGCTGAAAGATCACCAGGAGATCGCTCGGGATTGCCCGGCCTCGGCCACCGACACACGAAGGGCGGGTACGCGAACCCGTGGTGAACCCACCGGTCGCGAACCCGCCCTCCGCGGCTCCGCCGAACTACCGACGATGGCGCGGCTTCCACACCACCAGCGCCGTACTGCGCTGAGGCGGGGACAGATCCGGGCGGTAACCCGCCCGCAACCGCTCCATCTCGGCACTCATCTCCTCGACCCGGGACCGCAGCGCCTCGACCTCGTTGGTGAGCTCGATGATGCGCTTGATCCCGGCCAGGTTGACGCCCTCGTCCTGCGACAGCCGCTGCACCTCGCGCAGCAGCTCGACGTCACGGGCCGAATAGCGCCGCCCGCCACCCGAAGTGCGTTGCGGCGTGACCAGGCCGAGCCGGTCATAGGTGCGCAGCGTCTGCGCGTGCATGCCGGCCAGCTGCGCGGCCACCGAGATCATGAAGAACTCGGCACGCGCGCCCGCACCGCCGGACGCGGACTTCGGAGCCGGATCGGGACTCGCGCCTCTCCCGGCACCCTCGTTCGTCACGTCGCGCCACCTCCTCCGGGCACTGAGCTCGATGCGCGGGACATCGTCAGGCACCCGCCCATCCCGCACGGGGATCGAACCCGCTGGCCTTCTCCGCCTCCTGCAGGCGCTTGAGCGCCTCGGTGGCGTCGGCGTCCAGCTTCTGCGGCACGGCCACCTTCACCGTCACCAGCAGGTCACCCGCGCCGCCCGCGGCGCCGCGCTTGGGCACACCGCGACCGCGTACCCGCAGGATACGCCCGTCGGCGGTGCCCGGCGGCACCTTCACCCCGACCCGGCCGTCGAGCGTCGGCACCGAAACGGTTGTGCCGAGCACGAGTTCGCTGTAGCTCACCGGCAGCACCAGGGTGAGGTCGTCGCCCTGACGGCCGAAGACCTTGTCCTGGCTGACGTGGACGGTGACGTACAGGTCGCCCGACGGCGCGCCACGCAGGCCCGCCTCGCCCTGGCCCGCCAGCCGGATCCGCTGCCCGTCGCTCACGCCCGGCGGAATCCGGACGGTGATCGTGCGGGTGCGGTTCTGGATGCCGGTACCCGAGCAGTCGACGCACGGGTCGTCGATGATCGAACCGGTGCCGCGGCAGTCGTCGCAGGGCTCGCTGAACCCGAACGCGCCCTGATTCCGGCTGACCACACCGGAACCGTTGCAGTGCGGACACACGCGCGGGCTGGTGCCCGGCTTGGCGCCGCTGCCGTGGCAGGTGGTGCAGGGCGAGGGGCTGGTCATCCGCAGCGGGACCGTCACACCCTGGGCCGCCTCGCGGAAGCCCAGCGTGGTCTCGGTCTCGACGTCGGCGCCCTTGCGCGGACGGCTCGCCCGCGCGCCACCCCGGTTGAAGAGGCCGCCGAGCAGGTCGCCGAGGCCGCCGTCACCCGCAGGGCCACCCGCGGCGCCACCGAAGATGTCGCCGATGTTGAAGTCCTGCGAGAAACCGCCCGCCGCACCCGGGGTGAAGCCGCCGCGGCCGTAACCGCCCGCGGAGAACATGCGCCGGGTGTCGTCGTACTCCTTGCGCTTGGCCGGATCCGACAGCACGGCATGCGCCTCGCTGACGGCCTTGAAGCGCTCCTCGGCCTTGGTGTCACCCGGGTTGGCGTCCGGATGCAGGTCGCGGGCGAGCTTGCGGTAGGCCTTCTTGATCTCGTCCTGCGTAGCGCCGGCGGAGACGCCCAGCTCCTTGTAGAAGTCCTTCTCGATCCACTCCCGTTGGCTCACCGGGCGTCTCCTCCTCTCGCGTTATTCGCTGCCGCCGGCATCCGAATCCGATGCCACGACGACGTTCTCGGCATCGGTCACGCCGACCAGCGCGTGCCGCAGCACGCGGTCACCGAACCGGTAGCCCTTGCGCATCACGATGCCGATCACCGGCTCGGCGCCCGAACCCTCGTGCTGCACGGCCTCGTGCAGCGTGGGGTCGAACGCCTCGCCCGCGGCACCGAACTCCTCGAGCCCCTGCTTGCTCAGCGCGGACTCGAGCTTGTCGGCGACCGACTTCAGCGGACCCGACTCCAGGTCGCCGTGGGCGCGGGCCCGGTCGAGGTCGTCGAGGACACCGAGCAGTTCGGTGACCACCGACGCCTTGGCGGCGGCGATGTCGTTCTTCTTGTCCCGCTCCACCCGGCGCCGGTAGTTGGCGTACTCGGCGGACAGGCGCTGCAGGTCGGCGGTGCGCTCGGCCAGTTCGGCGGCGATCTTCTCCTCGAGAGAGTCGCCGGCCTCGGCCTCCACGTCGCCGTCCGACTCCGGGCCGGGCCCGGCCGCGTCGGCGGCCGGGTCCTGCACCTCGTCCTCGGACTCCGGGATCAACTCCTGATCGGAGTTGGCCTCGGTCACTTCTTCTCCGTGTCGACCGGCTCGTCCACGACCTCGGCGTCGACGACCTGGTCGTCGGCCGCGCCCTGGGCGGTACCGTTACCGCTCGCGGCGGCATCGGCGGCCTGCGCCTCGTAGAGCGCCTGGCCGAGGGCCTGGGACTCGGTGGCCAGCTTCTCCACGGCGGCCTTCACGGCGGCGATGTCGGTGCCCTTGAGGGCCTCGTTCGCCTCGGCGATGGCGGCCTCGACCTTGGACTTGGTCTCCGCGGGGACCTTGTCCTCGTTCTCCTTGATGAACTTCTCGGTCTGGTGGACCAGCGACTCGGCCTGGTTGCGGGTCTCGGCCTCCTCGCGGCGGGCCTTGTCCTCGGCGGCGTGCGCCTCGGCGTCCTTCACCATCCGGTCGATCTCCTCCTTGGACAGGCCGGAGCCGTCCTGGATCTTGATCGTGTTCTCCTTGCCGGTGCCCTTGTCCTTGGCCGTCACGTGGACGATGCCGTTGGCGTCGATGTCGAAGGTGACCTCGATCTGCGGCACGCCGCGCGGGGCCGGCGGGATGCCGGTCAGCTCGAACGATCCGAGCAGCTTGTTGTGCGAGGCGATCTCGCGCTCACCCTGGAAGACCTGGATCTGCACCGACGGCTGGTTGTCGTCGGCGGTGGTGAAGGTCTCCGACCGCTTGGTGGGGATGGTGGTGTTGCGCTCGATGAGCTTGGTCATCACGCCGCCCTTGGTCTCGATACCCAGCGACAGCGGGGTCACATCGAGCAGCAGGACGTCCTTGACCTCGCCCTTGAGCACGCCGGCCTGCAGGGCGGCGCCGACGGCGACGACCTCGTCCGGGTTCACGCCCTTGTTCGGCTCGCGGCCACCGGTCAGCTCCTTGACCAGCTCGGAGACGGCGGGCATGCGGGTCGAACCACCGACGAGGACCACGTGGTCGATGTCGGCGACGTTGATGCCTGCGTCCTTGATGACCGACTGGAACGGCGCACGGGTGCGGTCCAGCAGGTCGGCGGTGATCTTCTGGAACTCGGCGCGGGTCAGCTGCTCGTCGAGGAACAGCGGGTTCTTGTCCGCGTCGACGGTGATGTAGGGCAGGTTGATCGAGGTCGACTGCGAGGACGACAGCTCGATCTTGGCCTTCTCGGCAGCCTCACGGAGACGCTGCATGGCCATCTTGTCCTTGGTCAGGTCGATGCCGGAGCTCGCCTTGAACTTGTCGACCAGCCACTTGACGATGCGCTCGTCCCAGTCGTCACCACCGAGGTGGTTGTCACCGGAGGTGGCGCGGACCTCGACGACACCCTCGCCGATCTCGAGCAGCGAGACGTCGAAGGTACCGCCACCGAGGTCGAAGACCAGGATGGTCTGTTCCTTGTCGCCCTTGTCCAGGCCGTAGGCCAGCGCGGCCGCGGTGGGCTCGTTGACGATGCGCAGGACGTTGAGGCCGGCGATCTGGCCGGCTTCCTTGGTCGCCTGACGCTGCGCGTCCTCGAAGTAGGCGGGGACCGTGATGACCGCGTCGGTGATCTCCTCACCGAGGTACGCCTCGGCGTCGCGCTTCAGCTTCATCAGCGTGCGCGCGGAGATCTCCTGCGGGGTGTACTTCTTGTCGTCGATCTCGACGGTCCAGTCGGTGCCGATGTGGCGCTTGACCGAGCGGATGGTGCGGTCGACGTTGGTGACGGCCTGGTTCTTGGCAGGCTGACCGACCAGCACCTCACCGTTCTTGGCGAAGGCGACGATCGACGGGGTGGTGCGCGAGCCCTCGGAGTTGGCGACGACTACGGGCTCGCCACCCTCCAGCACGGCGACGACCGAGTTCGTGGTCCCGAGGTCGATTCCGACCGCACGAGCCATTGTTGTTCCTCCTGTTTGTCTGTGTGTAGTGCCTGGGCGGGGATCGCCCTGCGGTCACCGATGCGGTTCCCGCGGCAGACCTCGCCCCTACTTGCACTTCACGGAGCACGGTCCCAGCAACGCTGAGTGTGGTCGGCTCAATCCTGCCCCCATCGGACACCGGGAGTCAACTAGAAGTTGAGTCGAACGCACTCAATGTTGTCGATGAGCACAACGGGCAGCTGCGGGGATTCATTCCCCGATCGGGAAAAATTCTTCGGCCCGCCGGTCATCCTGCGCCGGGCCGACGCGAGTCGGCAGCCCGCGGCGCCGATCGTGATGGTTCGGAGACCCCGGAGTTACCAGGTGAGGACCGGTGGACACCGCCGCCCGAGGCGCGGTCGCGTGACCGACGACACGTATCGGCGGACGCCGATGTTCGCCGGTTCGTTCCCTCCCGGGACGCCGTCGGCTAGTTTCGAGATATGCGGACAACGAAGCAGCGGAGCGGCAGGCGGGCGATCGGCGGCATCGTCCTGGCGGGGGCGGTGACGATGGGTGTGCTCGCGGGGCCCGCGGGCACCGCCTCCGCGACGACCGGCGTCGCCGACGACGGCTGCACCTTCTCCTCGGTCGGCGGGTCGTGCAGCGACCCGGGGCCGGTCGGCAACGCGCTGATCAACTTCCGCAACTACCTGAAGAGCCTCGGCTACGGCACCGGAAGCTCCTCGGGAACCGCCTACTTCCTCTGACCGGCGCTCAGCCCGCCAGGGCCGTCGGCTGCAGGGTCTCGGCGTAGCGGCGCAGGTCGGCCACCGCGGCGAGACGGCGCTCGAGCAGCGCGGTCCGTTCCGTGCGCTGCGCCGTCGCCACATGCGCCGCCTCCTGTGCCGCGCGCAGGGATTCGTCGATCGAACGCAGGGTCCGGTCGGCGATGCCCGCGTAGTGATCGCGCAGGGCGCGGTGGATGCGGTGCAGGCGATCCTTGGAGTCCTTGCCGGACTGGAAGGCGACATCGTCGAGGAAACGGCGGACGGCGGCCTTGGCCTCGGCGCGACGACGGACCAGGCGCTGCTGCTTGTCGTCACGATACGCTTTGCCGCCCAACAGGACACCCGCGCCGAGCGACACCGGGTTCAGCATCGCCAGCCCGGCGAAAGTCGTCGCCAAGCCGACCATGAGGATGCCGCCGTAGGAACCGCGCATCCCCACGAGGACCTTCGAGCCGAACCCGATATCGGGCTCCAGATCGCCCAGGGTGGCGGCGACCGACGGCCCCTGCTCCAGCGCCGCGATGCCGTCGGGGATGTCGAGGGCGTTGGCCTCGTGGAAATGCGCGGCGACCTGATCGGCCAGATGTTCGGCCCGCGACCGGGTCCAGAGCAGGGAATCGCCGAGCGCGGTGTCGACGGTGCCGGTGAGCCACTCGGTGATGGCCTCCCAGTGCCGGCCCGGGTCGTGGGAATCGATCCACTCCTCCCCCGTCCGGGCGATGTTGCGGAGCCGCTCGCGCAGATCGTGGTCGATGTCGCCGGCCAGGTCGGTGATGCCGTCCGACAGCGTCTGCTGCCACGAGGCGGTGTGGCGGTGCAGGTCCTCGGCCGTGGCGCGGGCGTGCTGGAGTTCGGTGACCGCCGCCGCGGCGCGCTCCGGATCCCGCAGGGCCATCAGTTCGCTGCCGATCGCCAGCGCGAGATGCTCCGCCGCGGAGGACAGTTCACGAGCCACCTGGAGGCGCGTGTGGTCCTGGTCGCGGCTCACCACCTGCTCACGCAGGAACTGGTAGATGTCGCCGAAACCGGACTCGCGGCCCAGCTCGGCGTCCTGCAGGAGCATGGCGTGGGAGCGCAGCACCGACGACACCGGGATGAGCGCCACATCGAGACCGGCTGTGCGCAGGTGATGTTCGTTGGCGGAGCCGACCTGACGCCAGTGCGGATACAGATCGGTCTTGGTGGTCACCACCGCGACCGCCGGGCACAGCTCCCGCGCCTGGCGCAGGAAGGCCAACTCCGGCTCGGTGAGTTCGGTCGACGCGTCGGAGACGACCAGCACCGCGTCCGCCGACGGCAGCATGCCGAGGACGGTCGCCGCGCCGGAGGTGCCGCGCCCACCCAGCCCGGGCGTGTCGATCAGGACGATGCCGTCGGCCAGCAGCGGATTCGGCACCTCCACGTCGAACCGGACGATCTGCCTGCCGTCCGCCGACACGCTGCCCGTGTCGATCACCGGCAGTTCCTCCACCGGGAACTCCACGCGCGACGGCGGGGCGCCCGGTCCCGCGAGCACCGCCTCCGCCTTCGGCTGCGCGCCGTGCGCGAGCTGGATCGGGACGGTGGTGGTCAGGCCGTCGCCGACCGGCGAGATGTCCAGGTTCAGCAAGGCATTGACGAAACGGCTCTTGCCCTGGGCGGTCCAGCCGGTGACGACGATGCGCCGCCGCGGGTCGCGGATCCCGTCGGCCACGGCGTCGAGCCGGGCGACCAGATCCGCGCGACCCGCGGCGCGCGCGGCCACGATGGTCTCCTCCAGCACCGACAGCGGGGTCGCCGCGGGAGCGGTGGTGTTCTGGACGGCGATCTCCATCGTGGTCACTCCTCGTCGATCAGTGGAACAGGCCGTCACCGTGCAGGTCGCCGGTGGTATGGCCGGTGACGCCCGCGTCGGTGTCGGCGAACAGTTCCCCTTCGTGCAGGCCGGTGCCGAACGCGTTGTCGACGTCGACGTGCGACCAAGCGCTCTCCGACGGCGCGACCGAACCGAGGCCCGACGCGACGCCCGTCGCGCCGAGGCCCGCGTCGGTGTGTGCCGTGGCCTGGGTCTGCGTGCCGTTGTCGGCGAAGGCGCTCGAGAGGCTCGAACCCGCCTGGGCGCCGAGGTCGGCCGAGGACGACAGGGACGAGGTGGCGTGGGTGGTCGCGCCGAGACCGGTC
>NZ_BAGK01000227.1 GCF_000308795.1 Nocardia thailandica NBRC 100428
GCCCGCCGCGCGCGGTCGCGCCGGGCGAATCCGGTGACGCCGCGCGTCCGGTCGTGGCCCAGCCGCAGCGGGTCGGTCCCGTCGGGGAGAGCGAGCAGGCGGCGCCGCGGTCCAAGCGCTGGCTGATCATCGCCGGCGCGGCGGTGGCGGTGGTGCTCGCGCTGGTCGCCGGCATCGTGCTGCTGACCGGAGTCGGCAGCAGCTCCCCGGAGGAGCAGGTGCGCACGGCGATCACCGAGTACACCGACGCGCTCGGCAAGGGCGACCTCGACCAGTTGCGGGCCACCACCTGCGGGCCGCTGCACGACTTCTACCAGGGCATCACCGCGCAGCAGTTCGACACCGTGCACCGCCTGTCGAACGAGCGCGGTTCGATCCCGGTGGTGTCGAGCGTCACGGCGGTGCGCATCACCGGCGACACCGCCCTCGCGGAGGCGCAGGTCTACACCAAGGCCGACACGTCCAAGCGCACCGCGCGGACCTTCGACCTGCAGCGCAGCGGTGACGAGTGGAAGGTCTGCGACCCCGCGGGCACCCAGTAGCGCCCACGGTGACCCGTCTTACCAGCCCCGATGCATGGTAAGACGGGTCACACGCAACTGGTCATGGCACCGGGTGCCGAGTACCATTTCCCGGATCATGAGCAGGGAACAGACAGTGGCGCAGCCGGAAGCAGACGCCGTGGTCCGGAGTGCCTCGCTGGCTGGTCAGCGTTTCCGGTTCCGCGATCACTACGAGGTCGGGCGCGAGAAGATCCGCGAATTCGCGCGCGCGGTGCAGAATCTGCATCCCGCCCACCAGCACGAGGTGGACGCCCGCAAGCTGGGCTACGACGGCATCATCGCGCCGCCCACCTTCTCCTCGGTCATCGGCATGAGCGTCACCCGCGCCCTGCTCGAGACGGTGCTGACCGACTACGACCTGTCCCAGGTGCTGCAGACCGACCAGGTCTTCGAGATCTTCCGCCCGATGACCGCGGGCGACCGCATCACGACCGAGATCGAGATCGAGTCGGTCCGCTCCTTCGGCGACAACGACTTCGTCAACGTGAAGTTCCTGCTGAGCAACCAGGACGGCGAGGTCGCCGTGCAGGGCACCACCACCATCGTCGCGCGGCGCGGCGTCGAGGTGGACCCCGGCATCGTCGAGGCCGTGGAGAACATCTCCATGCACATGCGCCCCGCCGAGATCGCCGGCGTGTCGAGCAGCGACGTGCTGACCCCGCTCGAGGGCCCCGCCCCCGCGGCGCCGAAACGCGAATTCACCGCCGTCAACACCACTCCCGGCTTCGAGGACGTCGCCGCGGGCACGGTGCTCCCGCCCGCCACCGCGCGGGTGACCCGCGGCGACCTCGCCAACTACGCGGGCGTCTCCGGCGACCCCAACCCGATCCACTTCAGCGACCGCGCCGCCGAACTCGCCGGCCTGCCGACGGTCGTCGCGCACGGCCTGCTCACCATGGGCCTGGCCGCCGACTACCTGACCTCGTGGCTGGGCGACCCGTCGGCCATCGAGAAGCTCGCCGTACGCTTCGCCGGCTTCGTCCCCGTGTATCCCGCCGCCGCGGGCACCATCGAATTCACCGGCAAGATCAAGTCGGTCGACCCCGACCGCCGCGCCGCCACCGTCCTGCTGACCGGAACCTCGGAGGGCAAGAAGCTCTTCGGCCGCGCCGTAGCCGAAGTCCGCCTGACCTGAGCGAGTTCCGGCCGTCCAGCCCGATTTTCCTGACCTGGGCGAGTGCCGGCCGCCCAGCGCGAATCCTCCTGACCTGAGCGGCATCCGGCCAGGAGCGACACCTGGCCGACCAAGCGCCCCAGCCCGACCCCGCCTGGTCTGGGCCTACTTGGGCGATCCCGGTCGGCCAGCCTGGCACCCTGGGTGTCCAACGCTCCACCCGCAACCACCACGGGCCGACCCCGAGGAGGCCCCGCCGCGCAAGCGGCGGTCGCGGCCGCCCCGCCGAAAAGAGACCCGAGACAAAGCGCCGAAGGCGCGAGTATCGGGTCTCTTTTCGTCGGGGCCCCAAGGGCCGCGTCCCGAGCGCGCCAGCGCTCCTATGTCACAGCCCGGAACGCCAGGACCGTGCTGCCGATCCGGATGAGGTCGGCGTCGGCGAGCAGGGTGCCTTCCTCGATCGGTGTTTCGTTGATGTAGACGCCGTTGGCCGAGTGCAGGTCCTTGATCAGCAGTCCGGCGCGGCTGGGCATGATGTGCGCGTGGTAGCGGCTGGCTTTGGGGTCGTCGACGACGAGGTCGTTGTCGGTCATGCGGCCGATGCGCAGGCCGGCGGCGGGAATCGGGATGTCGCGGCCGTCGGGCAGGCGCAGGACGCCGTTGCGGACCGCGCGCGGGACCTCGGTGACCGTTTCGGTCATGGCCGCGGCGAGGTTGTCGGCGCGGCGGACCTCGACGATGCTGAGCGATTCCTGGCGCAGGACCCGCTGTTCCAGGTCGATGAGCGCCGGTCCGGGGTCGATGCCGAGTTCTTCGGCGAGCACGTGGCGTACCCGGCGGCAGGCCTCCAGGGCGTCGGCCTGGCGGCCGGACAGGTACAGCGCGGTGATCAGCTGGCCCCACAGCGGCTCGCGCAGGGGGTGTTCGTTGGTCATGGAGACGAGTTCGCCGATGACCGAATGGGCGCGGCCGCAGGCGATCTCGGCGTCGATGCGGGCGGAGGCGGCCATCAGCCGTTCCTCGTCCATGGCGGTGGCGAAACCGTCGGCGAAGGCCAGTCCGGCCAGGTCGGCCAGCGCGCGGCCCGACCACTCGCGCAGCGCCGTGGCGAACAGCGTGGACGCGCCGGGGTGGTCGCCGGAGTCCAGGCAGCGCGCACCGGCCTCGCGGGCCGCTTCGAAGCGGCCGATGTCGCAGGCGGTGTCGTCGATCTCCAGCCGGTAGCCGGAGTTCTCGGTGCGCAGGACCGCGGCCGGGTCGATGCCCGCGTTGCGCAGCGCCTTGCGGATGTTGGAGACGAACACCTGCAGGCTTGCGGCGTAGGAATCCGGTGGATTCTCGTTCCACACCATCTCCGCCAGCGCCGCCGAGGAGACGGCGCGGCGCCGGTTGACGGTGAGCGCGGCCAGCAGTGCCCGCGGCTTGGGCCCGCCGACCGCCACCGGCTCACCGCCGACGAGCAGCCGAACGGGCCCGAGCACACGTACGTCGAGAGTCATGAGCTCGGGCCCCCAGGCTCGCTATCAGGCGCTGATCGAGCGCCCCGCGGACTTCAGGTCGTTGCACGCCTCGACGACGCGCGCCGACATCGAAGCCTCGGCCTTCTTCAGGTAGCTGCGCGGGTCGTAGGCCTTCTTGTTGCCGACCTCGCCGTCGATCTTCAGCACGCCGTCGTAGTTGCTGAAGATGTGGCCGGCGACCGGGCGGGTGAAGGCGTACTGGGTGTCGGTGTCGACGTTCATCTTCACCACGCCGAAGCGCAGCGAGTCCTCGATCTCCGACTTCAGCGAGCCCGAGCCGCCGTGGAAGACGAAGTCGAACGGCTGCGCGTCGGTGGCCAGGCCCAGCTTGGCGGCCGCGACACGCTGACCCTCGGCCAGCACCTCGGGCTTGAGCACCACGTTGCCCGGCTTGTACACGCCGTGGACGTTGCCGAAGGTGGCGGCGAGCAGGTACTTGCCGTTCTCGCCGGCGCCCAGGGCGTCGATGGTCTTCTCGAAGTCCTCGGGCGAGGTGTAGAGCTTCTCGTTGATCTCGGCCTCGACGCCGTCCTCTTCGCCGCCGACGACGCCGATCTCGACCTCGAGGATGATGTTGGCGGCCTTGGTGGCCTTCAGCAGATCCTTGGCGATCTCGAGGTTCTCGTCGATCGGGATGGCCGAGCCGTCCCACATGTGCGACTGGAACAGCGGGTTCTGCCCGGCGTTGACGCGCTCCTGGGAGATGGCCAGGAGCGGGCGCACGAAGGTGTCGAGCTTGTCCTTCGGGCAGTGGTCGGTGTGCAGCGCGATGGTGACGTCGTACTTCGCGGCGATGACATGCGCGAACTCGGCGAGCGCGACGGCGCCGGTGACCATGTCCTTGACGCCGAGACCCGAGCCGAATTCGGCACCACCGGTGGAGAACTGGATGATGCCGTCACTGCCCGCGTCGGCGAAGCCCTTGATGGCCGCGTTGATCGTCTCCGACGACGTGACGTTGATGGCCGGGAACGCGAACGAGTTCGCCTTGGCCCGGCCGAGCATCTCGGCGTAGACCTCCGGGGTCGCGATAGGCACAGCAGTGACCTCCGTGTGTGGGGAGCAAAAAACCAATTCTGTCAGGCCACACCCTAATTTAGGAGTGTTCGGGCGGGTTCACCGGCTTGTTCGCCGGTTCCCCCGCGTTCGCTGGGCGGTCGCGCGGGGCCGGGGATCGGGCTCGAACACCGCTGTTCCTGAAGATCGGACACCTCGCGTCACAGATTCGCCCGGTACTGTAGGGCCCGTGACTTTGCTGGCGGTATCCGATGCGGTGACGAGCAACCTTGCGCTGACCCAGTTGCTCGACCCGATGTATCTGCTCAAGGAAACCTGGCTCGCGGACGCCGTGCTACCGGCCATCCTGGCGATCGTCTTCATCGAGACCGGTCTGCTGTTCCCGCTGCTGCCGGGCGACTCGCTGCTGTTCACCGGCGGCATGCTCGCCGCCCAGGAGAACCCGCCGGTCAACATCTGGGTCCTGGTTCCGCTCGTCATCCTGACCGCGTTCCTCGGCGATCAGTGCGCGTACTGGATCGGCCGCAAGATCGGCCCGGCCATCTTCGACAAGGAAGACAGCCGCTTCTTCAAGAAGGCCTACATCACCGAGACGCACGAGTTCTTCGAGAAGCACGGCCCGAAGACGATCATCCTGGCCCGGTTCGTGCCGATCGTGCGCACGTTCATGCCGGTCCTGGCCGGTGTGTCGCGCATGGACTACCGCAAGTACGTGATCTTCGACATCGTCGGCGCGGTCCTGTGGGGCGGCGGTATCACGGTGCTCGGATACTTCCTCGGCAACGTCGCCTTCATCCGCGACCACGTCGAGGCCATCTTCCTCATGATCGTGTTCGTCTCGATCCTGCCCGCGATCATCACGGTCGGGAAGAAGATCCTGTCGAACCGCCGTGGCGTGCCGGCCGACCCGGAACCCACCGTCGAGCTCACCGCCTCGGCGAACGAGATCCGCTGAGCTCGTAAGGACCCACCCCGCTATGGGCAGTTTCGATCCACTGATCTCGGCCGGTCCGGCCATGGTGTGGACCGTGGTGCTGGTCTTCGTCTTCCTCGAGTGCGCGTTCATCATCGGGCTGTTCCTGCCCGGCGACTCCATGCTGCTGACCGCGGGCATCGTGATGGCCTCGCACGCGACCGGCGAGGCGCAGGTCTGGGCGCTGGCCGTCGGCACGATGATCGCCGCGATCGCGGGTAACCAGGTCGGCTATGTGGTCGGGCACCGCACCGGGCATCGGCTGGTCGCGCGTAAGAACGGCCGCTACATCAACACCCGCAATCTGGCCAAGGTCACCGCGCTGCTGGAGAAACACGGCTTTCTCGCCGTGCTGGTCGCCCGCTGGATTCCGTGGGTGCGCACGCTGTGCCCGATGGTCGCGGGCGCGGCCGGGATGGACCATCGCCGCTACACGGTGGCCAGCACCATCGGCGCGATCATCTGGGCCCCGGTGTTGCTGCTGATCGGCTTCTACGCGGGCAACGTGCTCGAGCGCGTGTCCTGGCTGATGCCGGTGGTCATCGGCACGCTCATCGCCGGCCTGGTCATCGGCACCGCCCTGGGGCTGCGGCACTACCGCCAGGAGATGGCCAAGCCCGCCGAGGAGTTCGACGTCGACGAACTCGCGCCGCTGGCGGTCGAGGAGCGCTAGGCCCCGGCGGCCGCGACCTGGTAGGCGGCTTCCATCAGCATCCAGCCCGACAGCTGCACCGACAGGTCGCGTTCGGGCACGACCGAGGCCGTCACCGAGCCGCCCGCGGTGAACTTGCCCGCGCCCGCGGATCCGCCGGGCAGGGTGGCGCGCACGTTCCAGTCGTGGCCGAACAGCGGCTCGCCCTCGACGTCGAGGCGGTTGTGCCAGGCCGCGACCGCCGAGGCCCGCACGATCGCGGCGGCGCTGCGGCGGATGCCCTGCTCGCGGGGGCCGTCGCCGGGCAGGGAGACCGCGACCACCGCCAGGTACCGGGCGAGGATGCCGTTGAACAGGCCGCCGTCGCCACCGCCACCGCCGGTGATGACGCCTCGGGTGGTCATCCGCTCCTCGACCGCGGCCAGCAGCGCGGCGACCCGGTCGGTGTGCCGCGACGCGCCGGTCTCGACGGCGAGTTCGGTCTCCAGGCCCAGCACGACGCCCTGGCAGTAGCTGAACACCGGGCGTTCGATCTCGCCGGAGGGCAGGTGGATGCCGTCGAGGATCAGTCCGGTCTCGGGGTCGCGCAGGGTGGCGTCGAGCCAGTCGGCCATCTCCTGCGCGCGGTCGGTCTGGCCGAGCCGCAGCAGGGCGATGCCTGCCGGGCCGTTGGCGGGGGCGTTGTAGAAGTCGGAGCCGATGCGCCAGGGCAGGCCGCCGCCGTTGCCGGGATCCCACGCGCTGAACAGGGGGAGCTCGAGCGCCTTCAGGCCGCCGCGCAGCGACGTGAGGCCCTGGGTGCGTTCGGCGCGGTCCAGCGCGATGGCCAGCCAGGCCATGTCGTCGTAGTAGCGGTTGGTCCAGCCGGTCAGGTTGCGCAGCCGGTGGGTGCGGGCGATGGCGCCGACCCGTTTGCGGCGGGCCGGGGTGGGGACGCGCACGGCGGCGTCGACCGCGCAGTCGAGCAGGTGGGCCTGCCACCAGAAGTGCCAGGTGAGGAAGCCCCGCTCGCGTTTGGTGGCGGGCCAGCCGACGACGCCGAGCTCGGTGCCCGGGATCGCCCACAGCGGGCGCAGGTGCCGCGACAGGATGGCGGCCTCGGCCATGTCCGCCCGTTCGGACCACACGGCAGGCGTCGGCGCCGCACCGGCGCGATCTGGGGTCGGGCGCCGGCCGCTTCGCGAGGTCATGGGGACCATGGTGCCAGTTCCGCACGGGATTTCGCTCCCGTTTTGTTACCGACCTGACGCCGAATCGATCACAACCAGGCCGAGCGGTCTGGTCACCAGGCGCGGGACAGGTCCGCGTGCGCGCGGATCCAGGCGTGCATGGCGATGCCGGCCGCGACGCCGGCGTTGATGCTGCGGGTCGAACCGAACTGGGCGATGGAGACCGTGAGGGCGGCAGCGTCTTTGGCGTCGTCGCTGACGCCGGGGCCCTCCTGGCCGAAGAGCAGCAGGCACTCGCGCGGCAGCTCGGCGGTCTCCAGCGGGACCGCGCCCGGCACGTTGTCGACGGCGACCACGGACAGTCCCGCCTCGGCGGCGAAGGCGCGCAGGCCGGTCAGGTCGCTGTGGTGGATCAGGTGCTGGTAGCGGTCGGTCACCATGGCGCCGCGCCGGTTCCAGCGCCGGCGGCCGACGATGTGCACCGCGGCGGCCGCGAACGCGTTGGCGGTGCGGACCACGGTGCCGATGTTCGCGTCGTGGCCGAAGTTCTCGATGGCGACGTGGAACGGGTGCCGCCGCGCGTCGATGTCGGCGACGATCGCCTCCCGCGACCAGTACCGGTAGGCGTCGACGACGTTGCGTCGGTCGCCTTCGGCCAGCAGCTCCGGGTCGTAGCGCGGGTCGGTCGGCAGCGGTTCACCGTATTCGAGCGCCCAGGGACCGAGGCCGTGCGGGTGTTCGCCCCATTCGGTGGGGCCCGCGGCCTGCTCGGATACTTCGGTCACCGGCTCGTTCACCCGGGAAATGCTAGAGGCAGGCTCAGTAGCCGGAATTCCCGGCCGACACGGAGAGCACGAAGATGAGCACCGCGCCGAGCGTCACCAGCAGCCCGAAGATCAGGAACACCGACCCGACGATGCCGAGGATGTAGCCGATCTGGGCGTTGGACCGCCCGCCCAGCGTGCCGCCCGAGGCGTCGATCTCGGCGAGGGTGCGCCGCCCCATGATCCAGGCGAAGGGCGCGACCACCTGACACACGGCGAGCCCGAGGATGCCGAGGATCAGCACGGTCGAAGCCTTGGGATGATCCGGGGGCGGCGGCCGGTAGCCGTAGGGCGGCGCGGGGTAGCTCACCCCCGGAATCGTAACCGCCGATCAGACCCCGGACCGGATCATGCCTTTGGTACGCATGAGGAAGTCCGCCAGGTAGCCGTCGTGCGGGACGCCCGGACGCAACCAGGTGGTTGGGTGGTCGCCGAGGTAGAGGTTGGTGATCGACGGCTCGTCCAGCAGGGCGTCGATCAGGGGGCGGCGCCGGGTCATCGCGGTCAGCACCAGCGACCGCCGCAGCGGCGCGACACCGTCGGCGGGCGACCACGGTCCCACCCACACGCACGGGAAACCGAGCTCCACGTCGAGTTGCGGCGCGTCGGCCCGGTCGACCAGATGCACCGCCGGACGCAGGACCGCGCCGCCACCGGGCAGGGCGTCGACGATGGTGTCCCCGCCGAGCAGGGGACGCGCGTTCCCGGCGACGCGGCGCAGGTAGGCGTCGACGGCGGCGGCGGTGTCGTGCGGCTGCACGGTCAGCACCGCGTCGGGGTGATCGGCGGGCAGGCTCGGGATGGCGGCGAGTTCGGCCGCCAGCGCCTCGGCCAGCGGGGCCGGATCGCCCTCGACGAGCACCGCGGTGGTGCAGGTGCAGGCGGTGCCGCCCAGATGACTCACCGACGCGGCGATCAGCCCGATCTTGTCCCGCCAGTCCACGTCGGCCGTGACCAGGATCTTCGACCGGCCCGGCCCCTGTGTCAGGACCCTCGGGTCGGCGCCGTACTTGCGGACCACGTCCTCGCCGCCGTAGACGATGGCGAAATCCGACTCCGCGACCAAAACGTCGGCCCCCGCGTAATCGCAGGGCAGCAGCGTGACCAGCTCCGGCGGCATGCCCGCCGCCCGTAGCGCGCTCACCAGCCGGAACGCGGTGAACGGCTCCCGCGTCGAGGGCCGCACAGCCACCTTGTATCCCATCGCGATCGCCTCGGGCCACAGGCCGTGGACGGCCGGGGTGTTGCCCGCCGCGTGCACCGCGAACACGTCACCGCGACGGGTCCAGACCGCGCAACCGCCCAGGGTGCGCGGGTCCTGCCAGTCGCCCGCCGCCCCCGCGGGCATGGCCAGTCCGAGCGTGGCGCGCTGTTCGCGCAGCACCTCGGCCACCCACGCCACCGACTGGCGGACCACCGCCGACGGCACGCCGGAGGCGGTCGAGACCAGCCGTTCGTACTCCTGGGGTCCGAGCCCGCCGATCTCGGCGGTCGTGAACAGGTCGGCGGCCCGTTCCAGCACGTCGAAGCGTTCGGCGGCGGACAGCATCGGCGCGGCCCGCATGGCGGCCAGCGTCCGGCGGATGTAGAGGGTCGGCACCTGGCTGATCTCGCCGAGGACCGACCCCGAGAGGGCGACAACGGGTTTGCGCTCCCGGGCACGGTAGGCGCCCCGTGGTCCCAGCGCGTCGATCCAGATCCCGGTCATCAGTAGACCCCCTCGATGACCTCGGCGTCGCCGAAGGTGGTCACCGGCGCCACGTCGGCCACCGAGCAACCCAGGGCGCCCGCGGGCGGCTCCACCCTGATCGCCGTGTCACGTTCGAGGTTGTTGGGTAGCAGCGCGTACTTGGTGAGGTGGTTCATGACGACCTGGCCTCGTCGGCCGTAATCCACCTCGTCGCCGGTCGCCGGGTCGACGACGCGGAAGGTGATGTAGGGGCTCGGGGTGTCGAAGACGGGCAGGCCGTCGGCGCGCTCCTCGTCGCGTTCGCGGGACATGCCGAGGATGGTGGTGCTGCCGTAGAGACCCTTCAACGGGATGCCGGGGAAGATCTCCTCGCGGAAGATGGCGCGCGCGTCGGCGTTCATGTGGGCACCGCTCCAGCAGATGTAGGCGACCTGCTCGTTGATGATCCGCACCAGGTCGTCGCGACGGGCGATCCGCTCCAGCAGCGGCGGCGTGGTGATCAGGATGCCCACGCGCTGGGTGGTGAGGATCCCCGCGACCTGGTCGACCAGGTGCTCGGCGTAGCGCTCGGTGGCCGCGGTGTCCCCGCAGGCGATCAGCTGCTTGATCCAGCGCGGGTCGAGGTCGATGGTGAACAACAGGCCCCGATGCCGTCCGGCGCGGCGGCGGGCGAACTCGCCGAACATGTGCGGCCCGCCGGGTGCGACGGCGAGGGTGTTGCGCGTGCCGAGCGGTGCGTAGTGGTGCTCGTCCCAGCTCAGCGCGAACTCCATCCACGGATCGAACAGGACGAACCGCTTCGGCGCGCCCGTGGTGCCGCCGCTCTCGTAGACCCCGGCGACCGCGCGGTCGGCGCCGGTCAGCCCGCGCGGGATCAGGTCCTCGACCGCGACGTCGCGGAACTCGTCGACGACGTTGGGGAACCGGGCCAGGTCGGCGTGGGTGCGGATGTCGGTGAGCGGATCGAAATCCAGCGTGCGGGCCCGGCGCAGCCAGTAGGGGCTGCCGGTGTCCTCGCCGAAATGCCAGGCCATGAGGGAGCGGATGTACTCGTCCGGTTCCGCCACCGCGGCGGCGTGCGAGTCGAGATCCAGAAGTTCGGAGCGCATGTCTCGGTCTCCAGATTAGATACCCCGAAAGTGGGGCATTCCGTACGAACGCGGCAATCTTCCCGTGCGCGAGAACGCGGGCCCCGTGGCTCGCCGCCGGTTCTATCTCCCGATAGGCGCCGCGCCGAACCCTCCCCCGGGCCGGTCACGCGGCCTATCCTGGACAGAAGAAGTACGAACACCCCAGGCGTCGCCCATGAACCACGCACGCATCCTTCGTACGATGCTCGGCGTCACGGCCGTCTATCTCGTCGCGCTCGCACTCTGGCTGTCCTGGCTCGCGCCCCACGCGCCGCCGGGCACGCTGCCGTACCAGGTCGTCATCATGGTCGGGTTGTTCGGCACCTGCGCCGGGGTCGGCATGCTGCTGTCGGACCTGCCGAGCCGCGCGGACCGCAGGCTGCGCAAGCACGGGCTGGAGGGCTGGGCGGTCATCGAACGGGTCCATCCGCTCGCCCGCACCGATCATCACAGCGAACTCACGGAGCTGGATCTGTCGCTGACCGTGCCGGGCACCGAGAGTTACCGGGGCACCATCGTTTTCGATGTCATGCCGGTGGACCGGCCACGGATCGAGGTCGGCCGGGTGCTGTCTGTGCGGGTCGACCCGGCCGACCGGGACCGGATCATGGTACTGCCGTACCTGTCCTAACTGCCCGAGGACGGGGCGTCGACCGGCGGCTTGCCCTGCCGGAGGCTGCGTCGCCAGTGCTCGGCGTCGTAGGCCGCCGCGTCGGTGTCGTCGACGAACGAGCGCACCAGTTTCACGAACCGGTCCGGCTCGTAGTGGTGCGGGAAATGCCCTGCGCCGTCGAAGATCTCCAGCTCGCTGCCGTCGAGCGCGCGATGCGCCACCTGGGCGTGGTACGAGGGGATGACGGCGTCGCGGGTGCCGCCGACGACCAGCGTCGGCAGGAACGCGGACAGGTAGCCGCGATCCAGGCTGGTGATGGACTGGCCGCGCGGGTCGGCGGCCGCGCGGATCGTGCGCAGGAACGCGTTGCGGGCCGTCGAGTCCGCGAGCCTGCCGTAGAGCCCGAGGACGTAGTCCAGGTCCGGCCCGAGCCCGGCGCCGCCGAGCCTGCGGAGCAGCGGCGTCGCCCAGCGGATCGCGGTCCGCACGGGTAGGGAGGTCACCGCGATGAGGGCGGGCCCCGCGCCCGGCAGGGTGGACAGCCGGAAGGCCGGATGCACGCCGCGGCCCATCCCGGCCGGGCACACCAGCACCAGCCGCTGCACCCGCTCGGGGAACTGGTACGCGAACTGCATCGCGACCCCGCCGCCGAGGGAATGCCCGACCAGCGTGACCTGGTCGATCCCGAGCACGCCGAGCAGGTCCCGCATGCCGCAGGCGTAGGCCGCCACCGCGTAGTCGGCGCGCGGCTTGGCCGATTCGCCGTGGCCGAGCAGGTCCGGCGCGATGACCGTGTAGTGCTCGGCCAGGGCGTCGAAGACCGGGTCCCAGGTGCCGGAGTTGTCGGCGATGCCGTGGATCAGCAGCACCGGCGGGCCGGTGCCCGACATCCGGAACGCGCGGCGATAGCCGTGGACCTCGACGAACTGCACTTCCGCTGTCATCTTACGAAGCGTGCGCGGCGGCTGTTGCCTGCGCACGACGCGGACGTTAGTTCTGGGTGACGCGCCCTCCCGGCGCGACCGCGGGGCGGTGCGCGGCGGGTTCGGTGAGCAGGTACTGCGCGGCGGCGTAGGTGGCGAGGATGACGCCCTCGGTGACCCGGCGCGACCGCGACGAGCGGGCGAACAGCCTGCGCGCCACGATCAGCCCGTCGGACACGGTGAACAGCAGCGCGCCGAGGCCGAGGCGGCTGCGCGGGTCGGCGCCGGGGATGTTCAGGCCCGCGACGGCGCGCGCGTCCGGCGCGAGCGCGGGGTCGGAGGCCAGCACCGCGGCGGTGCCGAGGGTCGCGCCGTAG
>NZ_BAGK01000226.1 GCF_000308795.1 Nocardia thailandica NBRC 100428
GATGGCGGCCTCGATGTTCGCCGCGTGCTCGTTGACCGGGTCGAGCAGGTCGTCGGGCACCTCGGCGGGGACCGGGTTGGTGAAGCTGCCGATGCGCAACGTGCGTTCGGGCGGCGCGATGGGCGCCACGGGCTCCACCGGCTCGGGCAGATGCAGTTCCTCGATGACCACCGGCGGCGCGGGCGCGGTCGGCTCGGGCATCGGGCGGGTCGGCGGCGCGGGCGTGGGCGCCAGGCGTTCGAGGGTGTCGGGCCCGTCGAGCTTGCCGAGGTCGGCGCGCTCGGGTTCCGGGGCGGGGGTGCTCAGGCCCGGCTGGACCGGCGGGGCGCCGATACCGGGCTGCGGGATCGCGCCCGCGACCCCGGCGCACGCGACCGCGAGCGCCATCGGCACCACACCCGCCATCGGCCGGGCGATTCGCCGTGCCGTCGGATTGCCGGACTGAACTGAGCGACGGAACACGCCGAACACCACCATCGAACTTGCAGGACACGGCACGTCCCCGCGTGCCGCGGGCCACACGATAGCGGTAGCCGACGGGAAACTGTCAAATCGATAGCGAGCGGGCATCACCGCTGGAAGCGGCGCCCGTGACGACGGCGGGCCGGGTACCAGAGGCGCCCGGCCCGAAGTGTCGGCCGTCCGTCAGCCGAGGACGTCGTGGCGCACGATGGTCTGGTCGCGGCCGGGCCCGACGCCGATGCACGAGATGCGCGCGCCCGAAAGCTCTTCCAGCCGCAGCACATACGCCTGCGCGTTGGCGGGGAGCTCCTCGAAGGTGCGGGCGTGGGAGATGTCCTCCCACCAGCCGGGCATCTCCTCGTAGATGGGCTTGGCGTGGTGGAAGTCGGTCTGCGTGGTCGGCATCTGCTCGACCCGCTCGCCGTCGATCTCGTAGGCGACGCAGATCGGCACCGTCTCCAGGCTCGACAGCACGTCGAGCTTGGTGAGGAAGTAGTCGGTGATCCCGTTGACGCGGGTGGCGTAGCGGGCGATGACCGCGTCGAACCAGCCGCAGCGGCGGGCGCGACCGGTCGTGACGCCGACCTCGCCGCCCTGCTTGGCGAGGAATTCGCCGTAGTTGTCGAACAATTCGGTCGGGAACGGGCCCGAGCCGACGCGGGTGGTGTAGCACTTGAGGATGCCGAGCACCGTGTCGATCTTGTTCGGGCCGATGCCCGAACCGACCGCCGCGCCGCCGGAGGTGGGGTTGGAGGACGTCACGTACGGGTAGGTGCCGTGGTCGACGTCGAGCAGGGTGCCCTGCGAGCCCTCGAGCAGCACGGTCTCGCCGCGCTCCAGCGCCAGGTTCAGTTCCAGGCGGGTGTCGGCGATCCGGTGCTTGAAGCGTTCGGCCTGGCCGAGCAGCTCGTCCACGACCTGCTGCGGGTCGAGCGCGCGGCGGTTGTAGATCTTGACCAGCACCTGGTTCTTGAACTCCAGTGCCGCCTCGACCTTCTGGGTGAGGATCTTCTCGTCCAGCACGTCGGCGACGCGCACGCCGACACGGGCGATCTTGTCCTGGTAGCAGGGGCCGATGCCGCGACCGGTCGTGCCGATCTTCTTGTTCCCGAGGAAGCGCTCGGTGACCTTATCGATCGCCACGTGGTACGGCATGATCAGGTGCGCGTCGGCCGAGAGCAGCAGGCCCGAGGTGTCGACGCCGCGCTCCTCCAGCCCGGCTAACTCGTCGAGCAGCACGCCCGGGTCGACGACGACGCCGTTGCCGATGATGTTCTTGACGCCGGGGGTCAGGATGCCGGACGGGATGAGATGCAGCGCGAACTTGTCGCCGTTGGGCAGCACCACGGTGTGGCCGGCATTGTTGCCGCCCTGGTAGCGGACGACCCATTGCAACCGCTCACCGAGCAGGTCGGTAGCTTTGCCCTTACCCTCGTCGCCCCACTGGGCGCCGATGAGGACGATTGCCGGCATCGTGGTTCTCCTACAGATCGACGGCAGCACGCTTCGCGCTGCAGCTACCTGCCGTACTGAGGCGGTGGCCGGAAACACAGTCTAGCCGACGCCTGATCAGCGGCCTCGCAACGCCCCGCCGCCCCGGGCATCATCGGTCCCGGTAATCGGTTACGGTGGATCGGGCAGGTCGGCGGGTTTACCGCGTCGGCAGTGTGGGCACGACAGGCAGTCGGCCTGACCGAGGAGGGTGTACGGCAGTTTGAGTACCCACGTTCTCCGCTGTGGTGACACGCCGGTGCCGATCGCGCTGAGCGCCCTGCCGACAACGCAGACCACACCGATTCCCGACCTCACGGTGGTCGACGAACTGCTGCCCGTGCTGGCCGCCGACAGCCTGCCCCGGCTGATCGTCCTCGGCGAGGACGCCAGCCTGGCCGCCGTGCTCACCCATCTCATGCGCACCGAGCGGCTGCACGTGGAGATCGGGTACGTGCCGGTCGAGAAGAGCTACGCCTCGCGCGTCTACGACCTCGGCACCGGCAACGCGGCCGCCAAGCTGGCCGTCGAGGGCCGCGCGGTGGAGACGCCGCTCATCCGCGACGACACCGGCACCGTCCTGGTCGGGCGCGCCGTGATCACCGGCGTGGACGAGGCCCGGCTGGAAGGCGAGGCCTACGTCGACGACACGCTGCTGTTCACCGGCGTGGTGAAGGCGATGCGCATCTCCCCGACCGCCGCGATGCCGGGCGTGAAAGCCTCGGTGCGCAAGGGCTTCCGGAAGCGGAGCTGGGTCGCCGGGCGCGCGGCGCAGCTGGGCACGCCCGGCGCGGTCGTCACCCGCGACGGCGTGCGGTCGCCGCGCACCGTGCCCCGCTCGACGTTCTACCGGTTCGAACAACCCTGGCTCCTGGTGCGATGACTGTCTATTACCCCTCCGGCTACTCCCGCAATCACGGCGCGGTGCGGCCGAGTCCCGTCTTCCTCGGCGTGATCGTGATCGCCGTCCTCGGCGGCGCGCTGGCCTGGGACGCCCCGCTCAGCTCCACCCGCGCCCAGGTCGGCGTGCTGATCATGGTGTTCGCCGGCTGGGTGATCAGCCTGTGCCTGCACGAGTTCGCGCACGCGTTCGTGGCCTGGCGCGCCGGCGACCACGAAGTCGAGATGCGCGGATATCTCACGCTGAATCCGCTCAAGTACAGCCACCCGGTGTTGTCGATCGCGCTGCCGCTGGTGTTCATCGCCCTCGGCGGCATCGGATTGCCCGGTGGGGCGGTGTATCTGGACACCACCCGGTTCAGCGCGAAGATCCGCCGCCTGGTCAGTTTCGTCGGGCCCGCGTCGAACGCGCTGCTCGCCGTCGTCCTGCTGGTGATCCTCAATTTCGTGCCGCGCAACGAGGTCGGCGGGCCGGACGGGCACATCGCCTTCTGGTGCGGCCTCGCCTTCCTGGCGTTCCTGCAGATCACGGCGTTCGTGCTGAACATCCTGCCGGTCCCGGGCCTGGACGGATACGGAATCCTGGAGCCCTCGCTGAGTTACGAGACGCGGCGCGCCCTCGATCAGGTCAAGCCCTACGGCATGCTGGTGCTGTTCGCGCTGCTGTTCTTCACGCCGCTCAACACCGTATTCTTCAACGGCGTGTACGAATTGTTCGAACTCTCCGGAATTCCCGATTCGTGGGCGGCGTACGGCAGCCAGTTGACTCGTTTCTGGCAATAACGTGCGAGTCCTCGCTTCGAGGATCGCACCGGGGTGCGTTAGCCTGGGTCGGTGACCAGCAACGGCACCCCGGTAATCCTGTCGGTAGTGGTACCCACCCTCAACGAATCCGCTTGTATCGCAGCCTGTCTGGAACGTCTCGTCGGCCAGGACGCCATCGACGAGATCATCGTCGTCGACAACGGCAGCACCGACGACACCCGCGAGATCGTCGCCGCTCTGGCCGAGCGACATCCGAAGATCGAGCTCATCGAGGAACCCGAGCCCGGCGTGGCCAACGCCCGCAACAGCGGCTTCGGCAAGGCGCGCGGTGACCTCATCGGCCGCATCGACGCCGACACCCTCGTCGGCCCCGACTGGGGGGCGACGGTGCGCGCGCACTTCGAGGAGAACCCCGACGCGGCCGCCCTCACCGGCGTCAGCACCTACCACGACTCCCCGATCGGGGTGTTCCTCGACGCCGCCATCTGGGCGCAGGACCGGCTGGGCCGCATCGGCGGCCAGGTCGGCAACGTCCACGGCGCCAACATGGCCATCCGCCGCACCGCCTGGGAGAAAGTCTCCCAGGACACCACCACGCGCCGCGACCTGCACGAGGACCTCGACCTCGCGCTGTGCCTGTGCAAGGCCGGACTGCGGATCGACCAGCTGGCGCACATGCGGGCCACCATCTCCGCCCGGCGGCGCAAGACCCCGCCGTCGCAGTGGTGGACCTACCAGCTGCGCGGCCTGCAGACCATCGCCAACCAGGGCTTCATCATCCTGCCGTTCCACCGGGCGGTCATCTCGGGCGCCTGGCTCATGCACACCTCGCAGTGGCCGATCTACCGCATGTGGGACTTCGACCGGAAGCGCTTCTCGCTGAACCCGGGCAAGCCGCGGACCTCGCCGGTCACCTGAGGGGCACTCACTCCTCCGGCGTGACGTACGGGTGCGGCACGGTCGGCGGCAGCAGCGCGATCGCCGAGATCCGCTGCATGCCGCAGACCACCATCAGGTCGACCACGATCGAGCGCACCTGGGCGAACACCACGTGCGCCGACAGGCCCGCACCCGCGACCAGCTCGGGCCGGGCGTCCCTGGCGACGCCGCGCAGGGCCCGGGTGGCCTCGGCCTGATCCGGTTGCTCGCCGGGATCGGCCAGCATCATCCGGCGGACCACCTCGGTGGCCTTGCCGAGCTCGTCGACGAGTTCGATCAGGCGCGGGTCGAGGACCTCGTCGTCGCGGACCAGCGTCAACGACCGGCGCAACAGCACGCGGGTGTTGCGGACCGCGTTGTCCAGCGGGTCGGCGGCGTTGTGCAGCCGTTGCAGCCGCCGCCGCGAGTTCCAGTACAGCGGGGAGATCCGGCTGATCTCCCGGCCGCCCGCCAGCGCCGACCGCAACGCCTCGATCTGCGGCTGGGTCGCGCGCACCCGGTCGAGGGAGTCCTTGACCTTGTCCGAATCCTGTTCCAGCAGGCCGTCGGCGCATTCGACCAGCGACTTGTGCATGACCGCGAGTACCTCGGCCGCGTGCTCGCGGGCCCGGCGCACCGGGTGCAACGGGATCGCCGCGACCACCACCACGCCGACCAGGCCGCCGACGAGCGCGTCGATCATGCGATCGGGGCCGGCGCCGGGCGGCTGGTTGAGCGTGGACACCAGCACCGCCGAACCGGCGGCCTGCATGGTGATGATCGTGCCGCCGTCGAGGAACACCGCCGTCGCCATGGCGCCCGCGACGACGAGCGCCACCTGCCACACGCCCGTCCCCACCTGGGCGATGAACAGGTCACCGACGCCGATGCCGACCGCCACACCGACGACCAGTTCCGCCGAGCGCCGGATCCGCGCCCCGAAGGACACCCCGATGGACACCACCGCGGCCGTCGGCGCGAAGAACGGCTCGTGGTGGCCGATGACGTCGTGCGCGATGAACCAGGCCAGACCCGCGCCCAGCGCGCACTGCACGATCGGCAGCAGGGACAGCCGGAGCCGGACCAGCGAGGTCTTCAGCCGGTCCTTCGTGCTGTCCCGCGCGGCGGAGACCACCGGTCCGGCCGCGGCGACCAGGGGCGAGTCGCTCACCGACGGCCGGTGACTAGTCCAGGCCGAGCTCGGCCGCGGCCTGCGGGTCGCAGTCCTCGAGCAGGTCGAGGCAGCGCGCGTATTCCTCGGCCTCGCCGATGGCCTTGGCCGCGCGGGCCAGCGCGCCGACGCTGCGCAGGAAGCCGCGGTTGGGCTCGTGGCTCCACGGCACCGGGCCGAAGCCCTTCCAGCCGTTGCGGCGCAGCAGGTCGAGCCCGCGGTGGTAGCCGGTGCGGGCGAAGGCGTAGGCCGCGACCGTGTCGTGGTCGACCTCCTCCCCCGCCCGATCCAGCGCCGCTTCCGCCAGCTGGGCCCAGGCGATGGACGCGGCCGGGTTGTCGGCGGCCACGCGAACGGGGTCGGCACCGGCCGCGATCGCGTCCTCGGCGTCGAACATCTCGGGAAGGAGGACCGGCTGCGGTCCGAGCAGGTCACCGAACGAGGTCATACCCGCCATGGTATTGCTCTATCGCCCGGCTACGGCGCCGGGCCTCGCGGTGCGCGCCGCGCACGGATCCACGTCGGTGAACCGGGCTCCCGTGCCGCCGCGCGCATTAGGCTGACCGCTAGTTGAATGTTCGAATCTGCGCGAGGGGTACCAGGTGTCCGACCCGATCGACGACAAGAACCCGGCGGGCGACGCGGCCCGGCCCGGTGAGCCGGTGCGCGACGACGCGCCGTCGGCCGATGCCAAGGGTTCCCCGACCGGCGCAGAACCGACCAGAACCACGCCCGACGCCGTCACCGAACCCGGCCGCGCCGCCGCGGGCAACGGCGAAACCGTCGTGATCCGCCGCGATCAGCTCCCCGGCGCGAGCGGCCCCACGCGCGAGGGTGACACCGGGCGTGGCGCACCGGCAGGCCCCTCCGCCGGCGGCTCGGCCCGACCGGCAGGCGACGGGCGCTCGGACGCGAACGGCCCGGGCACCGACCGTCCGCGCGCGGGCGGTCCCGGCGACGCCGCGGCGGGTCGCGAAGCATCGGGCTCCGGTGCGGGCCGCCCCGGTGGGGTGTCCGGACCCGGGGCGTCTCGCGGGCCTCAGGGGTTCGGCTCGCCGGGCGGGCCCGGCCCCGGCGCGGGATTCGGCCCCGACCGGCGTGGACCCGCCGGTCCTCAGGGGCCGGGTGGTCCGGGTGTTCAGCCCGGCGCACCCGCCGGTCGTGGTCCCCGCCCCGAGGGTGCGGCCGGGCCCGGCCCGCGCCCCGAAGGTCACTCCGGACCCGGTTCGCGACCCGACGGTCCCGCCGGACCCGGATACCGCCAGGACGGCCCCGGCGCGCCGGGTTCGCGGCCCGGTGGACCGGGTTCCCGCGCCGAAGGTCCCCATGGGCCCGGTCCGCACGCCGAGCCCGGCCCCGGCGCGCGCGGTCCGCTCGGTTCCCGTCCTGCAGCCGGCGGTCCCGGCCCGCAGCCCGGCGGTGCCGGCGTGCAATCCGGTCGCCCCGGTCCACAGTCCGGCGGTGCCGGCTCCCAGCCCGGCGGCCCCGGCTCCCAGTCCAGCGGCCCCGGCTCCCAGTCCGGCGGCCCCGGCCCACAGTCCAGCGGTCCCGGCCCACAGTCCAGCGGCCCCGGCTCCCAGCCCGGCGGTCCCGGCCCGCAATCCGGTCACCCCGGTCAGCCCGGCGGCCCCGGCGCGCCATCCGCCGGCCAAGGCCGGCCCGGCGGTCCCGGCTCGCAGCCCGGGGGTCTCGGCCGGCAATCGGGCGGACCCGGCTCCCAGATCGGTGGCTCGGGGGCGCGCCCCGGCGGACCCGGCAATGCCGGGATGCGTCCCGGTGTGCCCGGCTCGCAGCCCGGCGGTGTCGGCCCGCACCCGGGAGGCGCGGGTTCCCAGGCGGGCGCGCACGGCCCGCAGGCAGGTGGTCCCGGTCCTCGGCCGGCCGGCTCTGCCGGGCACCCCGGCGGTCCGGGCGAGCGGCCGGGCGGTTTCGGCCCGCAGGCCGGTCCCGGACCTCGGCCGGGGGACGCCGGCGGGCCCCAGGGTCCCGGTGCGCCCGGGGGCGGTCAGGGGGCCGGTCCCGCTCGCGGCCCCCAGGGGCCGGGCACACCCGGTGGTGCGCAGGGCACCGGCGGACCCGGCGTCTCGGGTCCCGGCGCGTCCCGCGGTCCTCAGCGGCCGGGTACACCCGGCTTCCAGGGTCCCGGAACCGGTACGGCTGGTGGCGATTCCGGGGCGACCGGTCCCCGTGGCTCGCAGACGCGGCCGGGCGGCGGCACCGGACCGGCAGGCGCTCCGTCCCCGCTCGCGGGGCTCGCCGGCCCGGGTCCGGCGGGCGCAGGCCCGGCGCGGCCGACCGGCTCACCGGCGGAATCGGATGCGGCCGTGGACGCTTCGCAGGATGACGGCGCCCCCGATGCGGCGACGACCGTATTCCGGACCGCCGCCGCGGGTGGCGGCCGCAGCGAGGCCGACGTGCCGACGCTCGGTGTCGACCGCGCCACCCTCGCGGCCCTGGCCGACAAGTACTCCGAGGAGACGACCTCCGCGAAGGCGGCCCGGTCCGGCGAAGCAGCGAAAACCGATGACCAGCAGAAGGGTTCGTCACCGGTCGTTTCCGGCGCTCCCGCGAAGACCGGCGACACCCTCGGCGGTCTCGCCGCCACGGGCGGGCTGGCGGCCGCCGTCGCGGCGGCCAAGGCCGTCACCGGACGCGGCAAGACCACCCCGCCGCCGAGCGGAACGGGCGACACCCCGCAGAACCGAACCACCGACGGCGAGCCGGGCGGCACGCCGGGCACCCGGCCGAGCGGAACGGCCGAGACGCAGCCGGGTGCGGCCCCCGGCCCCCAGCAGGGCGGCGCCACCGAGTCCCAGCCGGGCGGCTCACCCGCCGCTCAGCCGGGCGGCACCTCCGATACGCAACCGGCCGGCACCTCCGGCGCGCAGGCGGGCGGGACGACCGACGGTCGGCCGGGCGGCCTTCCCGGCACCCAGCCGGGTGGCACGCCCACCTCACGACCCGGCCAAGCGTCCGACACTCAGCCCGGCGGATCGCCCGACACCCGGCCGGGCGGTACTCCCGGCACCCAGCCGGGCGGCCTGCCCGACTCGCGACCCGGCGATTCCTCGGGCGCCCGGCCCGGCGGGGCCGGTACCGGGCCGGACCGCCCGTCGGGCGCCCAGCCCGGCGGGGCCGGTGCGCGGTCGGGCGACGCGTCGAGCGACCGGCCGGAAGGCACGGCCGGCGACCAACGCGGCGCGTCCGACGCCCGGACGGGCGAGGCTTCCGATGGCCGGGCCGGCGACGCGCCGGAGAACCAGCCGCGCGGGGCGGCCGAGGGTCGTCAGGGCGCTGCGCCGGGCGCGAAACCGACCGGCGCCGCCGACCGGCCGAACGCGTCGGCCGCCGAGGCGGGCCGACCGGGCACAGCGGGAGATCGTCCCGCCGCCGAGAAGACCGGCGGCGCGGGCGATCCCGCGGGCTCGGGGACGCCGGGACGAGCCGACCTGACGAAGGCCGCCGCGGCGAGCACCGCAAACGGTGTGCCCGCAACCGACGACAACGCAGGCGCGGCGAAGGCCCGCGGGCAGGAGCCCGATGAGTCCGGCGCGGAGGCCGACACCGCGCGCGGCGCCGTCGCCGCCGAGGCGGGAGCGGCCGACGCGGCGACCACCAAGATGTCGACCTCGCCCGCGACGAACCTCGCCGGGGCGGAAGGCCCGACCACCAAGATGTCGGTGCCGGGCGCGCCGTCGCTGAGCAAGCCCGGTGCGGGGCAGGAGGTTCCGGGTTCCGAGGACCGCACGGTGTCCATGGGGCTGGCAGGCGCCGACGCGCCGACCACGGCGCTGCCGGTGCAGCGTCCGCAGGACGGCCGGACCGATCGGGTGGTCGGTGGGGTGCGTCCGGTGGGTGGACCGCCGAACACGCCGCGTCCGGCCGCGGGTCCGCGGCAGCCGGGTCCGGGCGGACAGCACGGCCCGCACGGTGCGCCGGATGTCGAGGAGACCAGGCCGTCGCCGCCGCGTCCG
>NZ_BAGK01000225.1 GCF_000308795.1 Nocardia thailandica NBRC 100428
GGCGGCGCGGCCAGACCCTGTCCGCCGCCCACCCGCAGGGCGTGCCGCAGGGGACCGCGCCCGCACCGTCGTCACCGCCGGTGCGCCCGGGTGCGCTGGGCGCCTTCCAGCGCGCCTTCGGCACCGACCCCGCCCCCCGTGATGTGGAGGAGACCGAATGACGACGACCGCGACCCAGCTGAGCTGGCTGCTCGAACAGCTGCTCGAGCGCACCCCGCGCACCCGCCACGCGCTGCTGCTGTCGGGCGACGGCCTCAAGCTGTGCCACACACCGGAACTGAGCGTCGACCGCGCCGATCAGCTGGCCGCGATCTCGGCGGGCATCCAGAGCCTGGCGCACGGTGCCTCCGTCGAGTTCGGTGACGGGCGCGGCGGCGTACGCCAGTCGATGACCGAGTTCTACGGCGGCATCCTGTTCGTGGTGGAGGCGGGGGCTGGCGCGCACCTGGCGGTGGTGGCCGCCGAGGACGGCGACGCCGGGCTGATCGGTCACACCATGCGCGAACTGGTGGAGAAGCTCGGCGAGTACCTGTCGGTCCCGCCGCGCGGCACGGCGGGACGGTAGCGGGATGGCTCCCCGGGGTCGGTCCGACACCCCCGACCGCCTCTACACGCTCACCGGCGGGCGCACCCGGCCCGACACCGACATGTTCGACCTGGTGAGTCTCGTCGTCAGCGAGTGCGAACCGGCCCCGGGGATGCAGTCCGAGCACGCGGCCATCCTGGACATGTGCCGCGCGCCGACCGCGGTGGTCGAGATCGCGGCCGAGCTGCGCGTGCCGGTGGGCATCGCGGCGGTGCTGCTCTCGGACCTGCTGCTCGCGGGCAAGATCACCGTTCGGCACCCGCGGGCGCGGCGTGCCGTGCCCGGATACGACTGGGTGCCCGACCCGGACACCGCCACGCTCGAGAAGGTGCTCGTTGGACTTCGCAAGCTCTGATCCCCGTCCCACCCGCGGCCAGGCGCCGCTGCCCGCCACGGTGGGGGAGGGGCTCAAGATCGTCGTCGTCGGCGGTTTCGGCGTCGGCAAGACCACGCTGGTGCGCTCGGTGAGCGAGATCCGACCGCTCGACACCGAGGCCACCATGACCACCGAGGGCCTCGGCATCGACGACCTGGCCGCGACCCCGGCCAAGACCGCGACGACGGTGGCCTTCGACTTCGGCCGCATCACCATCGACGACGAGCACGTGCTGTACCTGTTCGGCGCGCCCGGTCAGCAGCGGTTCTGGTTCCTGTGGGACCGGCTGTTCCTCGGGGCGCTCGGCGCGGTGGTGCTGCTCGACCAGCGCCGCATCGCCGACTCCTGGTACGCCATCGACCGGCTCGAGCACCAGGGCACGCCGTTCGTGGTCGCCTGCAACGACTTCGGCGGCACCGGCACCACCGACCAGGTGCGCGAGGCCCTCGACCTGGATCCGGCCGTGCCGCTGATCACCTGCGACGCCCGCGACCGGGAATCGGCCAAGACCGTGCTGATCACCCTGGTCGAACACCTCTACCGCGCCGTGTCCGCCCGCGCGTCCACCAGGGAGACCGCCCGATGACCAGTCCCGACGTCAGCGCCTGCCCGGTCTCCGGCCCGGGCCCGGTTCCGTTGAGCGGACCGCGTTTCCACACCGACCCGTTCCAGCTCTACCGGGAGATGCGGCGCAGCCACGGCCCGGTGGTCGCGGTCGAACTGCCCGGGGGCATCCCGGCCTGGCTGGTGATCGGCTACCGCGAAGTGCACCAGGTGACCAGCGACCCCGAGCTGTTCCCCCGCGACGTGGCGCTGTGGAACCAGTGGCCCAACATCCCCCCGGACTGGCCGCTGCTGCCGATGGTCGGTTCGCCGCGCCCGTCGATCTACTTCACCGCGGGCGCCGAGCACCGCAGGCACCTGAGCATGGTCGAGCCCGCCCTGGACGGCGTCGACCCCTTCCGCCTGCGCCGGGTGTGCGAGAACCTGGCCGACCGGCTCATCGACGGCTTCTGCGGGCGGGGCAGCGCCGACCTGGTCGCCGACTTCGCCGAACCCCTGCCGGTGCTCGCCCTCGCCTGGGTGCTCGGCTTCCCCGACGCCGACGGCCCGCACCTCGCGTGGGCGATGAAGGCCCTGGCCGACGGCGGCGCCGACGCGCACGCCGGCTACCAGGCCTTCGGCGAGGCGATGGGGCGGCTGCTGGCGGCCAAGAAGGAGTACCCCGGCGACGACCTGGTCTCGCGGATGCTGGCCCACCCGATGCCGTTCAGCGACGAGGAGTACGTCCAGGACATGATGGCCGTCGTCGCGGCGGGCCAGCTGCCCACGGCGGACTGGATCGGCAACGCGGTGCGCCTCATGCTCACCGACGACCGGTTCGCGGCCGCGCTCGGCGGCGCCCGCGCCGGGGTCGGCCAGGCCATGGACGAGGTGCTCTGGGAGGACACCCCCACCCAGATCCTGGCGGGTCGCTGGGCCGCCCGCGACACCCGGCTCGGCGCGCAGAGCCTGCGCGCCGGGGACATGCTGCTGCTCGGCCTCGCCGGGGCCAACAGCGACCCGCACATCCGCCAGCAGGTCGACCCCGGCCACGTCCACGCGGGCAACCGGGCCCACTTCTCGTTCAGCTACGGCGAGTACCGCTGCCCGTTCCCGGCGCAGCAGATCGCCGAGATCATCGCGCGCACCGGGATCGAGGTGCTGCTGGACCGGCTGCCCGACCTGGACCTGTCGGTGCCCGCGGCCACGCTCGTCCGGCGACCGTCGGCGTTCCTGCGGGGAATGACGTCACTCCCCGTCCGCTTCACCCCAGTTCGTGCTCTCGGAGGTACCCCGTGAACCAGCCCTGCCCCCACGCCCTGGCCATCGACCCGATGGTCGGCGATCTCGCGGGAGAGACCACCACCCTGCGCGAGGCCGGCCCGGTCACCCGCATCGAGCTGCTCGGCGTGCCCGCCTGGACCGTCACCGACACCGCCGTCGCCCGGCAGCTGCTCACCGACCCCCGCCTGGTCAAGGACATCAACGCCTGGTCGCTGTGGGCCGACGGCGTGGTGACCCGGCAGTGGCCGCTGATCGGCATGATCGACGCGGGCCGCTCGATGTTCACCGTCGACGGCGCCGAGCACCGGCGCCTGCGCGCCAAGACCAGCCAGGCGCTGACTCCGCGGCGGCTCGAGGAGATCCGCCCCGCGATCGAGCGGCTGACCGCCGAACTGCTGGAAGACCTGGACAAGGCGGGGGCGAACGGCGAGGTCGTCGACCTCAAGTCGGTGTTCGCCTACCCGCTGCCCATGCGCGTCATCAGCGAGCTGATGGGCGTGGACCGGGCCGACCATCCCCGGCTGCTCGACTGGTACAAGGCGTTCTTCTCCCTGCTGACCCCGCAGGACGAGCGGCTGCGCGTCATCGACGAGATGGACGTCTACTACACCGAACTCGTGCGCGCGAAGGCGGCGAACCCCACCGACGACCTGACCACCGACCTCATCCGGGCCACCGACGGCGGCGAACCGCTGACCGAGGAGGAGGTGGTCGGCAACCTCAAGGCCCTCGTCGCCGCCGGGCACGAGACCACCATCGGGCTGATCCTCAACGCGGTCCGCGCCCTGGTGAAGCACCCCGAGCAGCTGGCGGCCGTGCGGGCGGGCGAGCTGGACTGGAAGCAGGTGGTGGAGGAGACCCTGCGCTGGGACAGCCCGGTCACCCACCTGCTGATGCGCTTCGCGACCGAGGACATCACCGTCGGCGACACCGTCATCGCCGAGGGCGAGGGCGTGGTCATGTCCTACCGCGCCATCGGCCGCGACCGCGCGGTGCACGGCGACGACGCCGACGAGTTCGACGCCACCCGCCCGACCGCGAGCCGGCACCTCGCCTTCGGGTACGGCCCGCACATCTGCCCCGGCGCGGCGCTGTCCCGCCTGGAGGCCGCCGTGGCCCTGCCCGCCCTGTTCGCGCGGTTCCCGAACCTGACCCTGGCCGTGGACGACGCCGAGCTCACCAACCTGCCGGTGCTGACCCAGAACGACCTGGCCGCGCTGCCGGTGCGCCTGTCCTGACGGGTCGGGGTTCGATCGCGTGGGTCAACGCCGCTGCGCGGCGGCGTTGACCGCGGTGAGCCGGGCGCCGCGCAGCGTGCTCCACAGCGGGCGCAGCAGCGACTCGTGCGCGTCGGCGGCCGAGGCCGAGGTCGGCGAGGACGCCGGCTGGTGCTGGGCCACGGTGAGGATCGCCGCGACGTGATCGGCGGTGTCGAGGATCCGTTTGGCGCGCAACGGGATCGAGTCCGGATACGCGTGGCGCGAGTAGGCGGCGAGCAGATCCGAGACCATCTCGCGCGGGTCGTCGTCCCCGTCGCCGACGGCGGTGGTGTGCAGGCTCGCCAGCGCGTCCGCGGCGTCGCGCACCGCCTCGCGCATCGTGTATTCGGCCTCGCCGAGCGACATCTCGGGCCCGGGATCCGGCGGCAGCACCACGCTGTAGACGGTCCACTGCAGCGTCTCGTCGTCGTCCCAGTGCGGGATGAGGCCGGTGCCCTCGCCGCCGGGGAGCCCGATCAGCAGCCCCTCCTCGGCCTCCACGGCGTCGGCGGCGAAGGCGGTGCCGACGGGCAGCCCCCGCACGTCGCCCGGGGCGGGCAGGACGAGGCGCAGCTGCGCGCCCGCGGGCGCCATGGCCTCGCGGATGAGCTTGAGCAGGGCCATCGCTCCCGAGCCGGTGGTCTCCCCGTGCGCCGAGAACGGCACGTCGGTGCGGCCGCCCGTGTGCGGGTCACCTGCGGCGATGGTGTGCCGCGGCGCCCAGGCGTGCAGCGCCTCGAGGACGTCGTCGGGCGCGCCGGCACCGGCCAGCCAGGAGCCGGCCCAGACCGTCAGCGTGGCACTGGGAGAGCACATAATCATCGAGCATAAAACAGGTGCCCGGCGCGCGCCGGTGCTGCGGGGGATTGCGGGCCTCACTCCGGTTCGGTGACGAAGTCGATGAGCCGTTCCACCGCCCCGAGCAGCGGCGGCTCCAGGTCGCGAAAGGTGCTGACCGCGTTGTAGACCCGGCGCCAGCCCTCCTGGGGCGTGCCCCAGCCGAGGCGGGCGCACACCCCCGTCTTCCAGTCCTCCCCGTGCGGTACCCGCGGCCATGCCTCGATCCCGAGCGCGGCCGGGCGCACCGCCTGCCACACGTCGACGTAGGGGTGCCCGGTGACCAGCACGTGCGGGCCGAGGCCGGTGGTGAGCCGGGTCTCCTTGGAGCCGGTCACCAGGTGGTCGACCAGCACGCCGACCCGCTGACCGGGGCCGGGACCGAACTCGGCCAGCCGGGCGCCCAGGTGATCGAGGCCCTCGAGCTGCTCGACGACCACGCCCTCGACCCGCAGGTCGTGGCCCCACACCCGCTCGACCAGGGCCGCGTCGTGTACGCCCTCCACCCAGATGCGGCTCGACCGCGCCACTCGCGCGCGCAGCCCCTCCACGCGGGTCGATCCGGAGGCCGAGCGCGAAGGCTGTTGTGGTGGCGCGGCTTTCGGGCGGACCAGGGTGACGGGCTTGCCGTCGATGAGGAACGCGGCCTCGCGCAGTGCGAACAGGCGGACCGCGCCGCGCCCGTCCTCGAGTTTGACGAACTCGCCGTCGTAGCTGCGGTCGAAACCGACCACCGCGCCGCAGAATCCGCTGGCCGCGTCCTCGACGACGAGGTCGCGCCGCGCCTCGACCCGCGGCACCGGCACCCGCTGGTTACGCGTGTGCCCCGAGAAGATGTCACCGTACCCACCACGCCCGCTCACATCCGCAAAACTACCGTGCCGCCCGGTACACCGGCCGGAACCGGGCCGAGCGGGTACCGTTGGCGAGGTGGCCGCAATCGTCTGGCTGGTCGCGGGATTGCTGCTCGCGGCGGCGGAAATGCTCACCGGTGATCTGACGCTGCTCATGCTCGGCGCCGCGGCGCTGGGCACCGCCGGGGTCAGCGCCGTGACCGACCTGCCCGTGGTCGCCGACGCGGTCGTCTTCGCCGTGATCGCGGCGGTCCTGATCCTCGGCGTGCGGCCGGTGCTGCGCCGCCGCTTCGGCACCCCGCCGCCGCTGGCGACGAACGCCGATGCGCTGCCGGGCAAGTCGGCGCTCGTGCTCGAGCCGGTGGCCGAGCACAGCGGGCTGGTGAAGCTCGGCGGTGAGGTGTGGACGGCCCGTCCGCTCGATCCGGCCGAGTCCTATCCCGAGGGAGTCACCGTGTACGTGATGAAGATCGACGGCGCCACCGCCGTCGTCTGGAAGGGACCCTGATGGAGATCGCGGCGCTCGTCGTGCTCGTCGCGCTGCTGCTGCTCGTCGCGGTGGTGGCGTTCAAGACCATCATCCTGGTGCCGCAGGCCGAGGCCGCGGTCATCGAGCGGCTCGGCCGCTACCAGCGCACCGTGTCCGGCCAGCTGGCGTTCCTCGTGCCCTTCGCGGACCGGGTGCGCGCCAAGGTCGACCTGCGCGAGCGGGTCGTGTCGTTCCCGCCGCAGCCGGTCATCACCCAGGACAACCTGACCCTGCAGATCGACTCGGTCGTCTACTTCCAGGTCACCAGCCCGCAGGCCGCGGTCTACGAGATCAGCAACTACATCGCCGCGGTCGAGCAGCTCACCGTCACCACGCTGCGCAACGTCGTCGGCGGCATGACCCTCGAGGAGACGCTGACCTCGCGCGACCAGATCAACAACCAGCTGCGCGGCGTCCTCGACGAGGCCACGGGCCGCTGGGGCCTGCGCGTCGCGCGGGTGGAGCTCAAGTCGATCGATCCGCCGCCGTCGATCCAGGAGTCCATGGAGAAGCAGATGAAGGCCGACCGCGAGAAGCGGGCCATGATCCTGACCGCCGAGGGCACCCGCGAATCGCAGATCAAGACGGCCGAGGGCGCCAAGCAGGCCCAGATCCTGGCCGCCGAGGGCGCCAAGCAGTCCTCCATCCTGGCCGCCGAGGGCGAGCGGCAGAGCCGCATCCTGCGCGCCCAGGGCGAACGCGCCGCCTCCTACCTCCAGGCCCAGGGCCAGGCCAAGGCGATCGAGAAGGTCTTCGCCGCGATCAAGTCCGGCAAGCCGACGCCGGAGCTGCTGGCCTACCAGTACATGCAGACCCTGCCCCTGGTGGCGCGCGGCGACGCGAACAAGGTGTGGCTGGTGCCCAGCGACTTCGGCAAGGCCCTCGAAGGCTTCGCCAAGAGCTTCGCCACCCAGGGCCCGGACGGGGTGTTCCGCTACGAACCGCCCGCCGAGGAGGAGGCCCCGGCCGAGATCGAGGACGACACCGACGTCGCGGACTGGTTCGACACCGCACCCGACCCGGCCGTCGAGCGCGCGGTCCGCGCCGCCGAGGCCACCGCGCGCACCCCGGTCGAGAGCCCCGAACTCGCCCGGCCGCCGCAGCAGCCACCGGTACCGCCCGTCCCGCCGCACCTTCCCGGGCCGCCGCCGCAGCAGCAGTTGCCCCCGCAGACGCCGCCGGTACCGCCCGCCCACGGCTACGGCGACTGGGCGCCGCCGCCCGGCCCCTCGGGCGACTGGCAGCCGCCGCGGCCCTAGGTTTCCGTGGCCGACCGAGGCCACGCCGCCCGGCCACCGGACGCGGATCGAGGGGCCCGCGCGGTTCCGCCGCGCGGGCCCCGCTCGGTTCAGCGCGCCGTAACCGGGGTCGCCGAACGGATGTCGGGCAGGCCCAGGTTGTCGCGCAGCGTGGTGCCGGTGTACTCGGCCCGCAGCACCCCGCGGTCCTGCAGCAGCGGGACCACCCGGTCGACGAACTCGTCCAGCCCGGTCGGGACCAGGTGCGAGCCGAGGATGAAGCCGTCGGAGCCGTCGCTGCGCACGAAGGAATCGATGTGCTCGGCCACCTCGGCGGGGGTGCCGACCAGCGGGCCGCGCTCGAACTGGTCGATGACCACCTCGCGCAGGCTCAGCTTCTTCGCCTCCGCCACCTCGCGCAGCCTGCGCGCGGTGGCGAAGCGGTCCTGGTGCAGGAACGCCCGGCCCTGGATGATCGGCGCGGCCTCGGGATCGGGGTCGATGTCGGGGACCGGGCCCTCGGGGTCGTAGGCCGACAGGTCGCGGTTCCAGATCTGCTCGAGCAGGATCAGCGCCGTCTGCCCCGTCACCTGCTCGCGCTGGACGGCCCGGTACTTCTCCTCGGCCTCGGCGGTCGTGTCGCCGAGCACGAAGCTCGCCGACGGCAGGATCTTGATGTCGCCGGGCGCCCGGCCCGCGGCGACCGCGCGGGCCTTGATGTCGCGGTAGAAGTCCGCGGCCTCGGGCAGCTTGCCGTAGGGGGAGAAGATCGCGTCGGCGTTGGCCGCCGCGAAGTCACGCCCCTGGGGCGAGACGCCGGCCTGCAGGACCACCGGCCTGCCCTGCGGGCTGCGCGGGACTCCGAACCGGCCGGAGATGTCGAACTGCCGCCCCGTGATCGCGAAGGCGCCCGCGTCGGGCCGGGCCAGGAAGCGCCCGGTCTCCTTGTCGGCGACCAGGTCGTGCACCGACCACGAATCCCACAGCGCCCGTACCGCGTTCAGCGTCTCCTCGGCGCGGACGTAGCGGTCGGCCGGGTCGAGGAACCCGCCGCGGCGGAAGTTGCGCCCGGTGAAGGCGTCGAAGGAGGTGACCACGTTCCAGGCGGCCCTGCCACCGGACAGGTGATCGAGGGTGGCGAACTGGCGGGCCAGCTCGAAGGGCTCGTTGAAGGTGGCGTTGATGGTGCCCGCCAGCCCGAGGTGCTCGGTGACCGCGGCGAGCGAGGCCAGCACGGTGAAGGTGTCGGGGCGGCCGATGATGTCCTGGTCGAAGATCTGCCCGGCGCGTTCGCGCAGGGCGAGACCCTCGGCGAGGAAGAAGAAGTCGAACTTGCCGCGCTCGGCGGTGCGGGCGGTGTGTTCGAAGCTGCTGAAATCGATCTGGCTGCCCGCCTCGGGGTGCCACCACGCCGTGTGGTGGTTGACGCCGCCGAGGTAGGCGCCCAGGATGACCTGCTTCGTTGATTCGGTACTCACGGATGACCTCGCTCAGGCGGTGGCGTAGCGGTTGACGACGGTGGTGGGCAGGCCGAGCAGCCCGCGCAGCGAGCCCTCGGTGTAGGCGGTGCGCGCGAGCCCGCGCCCGCGCAGGACCGGCACGAGCCGGTCGGTGATCGCGGCGAGATCGTCCACGGCGACGCCGGGGCGCAGGCGGAACCCGTCGACGCCGCCGTCGCGCCACGTCGCCAGCAGGTCGGCGAGTTCCTCCGCGCTCCCGGCGAACACCGCGGCGTCGGAGGCGAACTCGGCGGCGGCGTTCAGGCGCGCCAGGCGGTCGGCCCCGGTCTCGGCGGGCGTGTCGAGGAAGACCACGAGGTCGGCGAAGACCCGCAGCCGCTCGCCCGTACGGCCCACCGCGGTCGCGGCCTCGGCGACCGCGGCCAGCACCGGGGCGGGACCGTCGGCCAGGGTCGGGGTGACGAAGACCAGATCCGCCGAGCGCGCGGCGAATTCGTAGACCAGCGGGCCGTGCGCGAGCGCGGTCACCACCGGCTGGCCCTGCGGCGGCCGCGGGGTGATCGACGGGCCGCGCACGCTGAACCAGCGACCCTCGAAATCGATGTGGTGGAGTTTGGTCCGATCGATGAACCGGCGGGTCGCGACGTCGCGGATCTCCGCGTCGTCCTCCCAGCTGTCCCAGAGCCTGCGCACGACCTCGACGACGTCGGCGGCCTCGTCGAACAGGTCGCGCAGCGCCTGCGGCCAGACCCCGGTGCGCAGGGCCTCGGCGAGGTCCTCGGCGCTCAGGTCCGGCTCGGGCCTGCGCCCGAACAGGGCGGCCTCGCCCGGCGCGCCCGACACCCGGGCCTGCCAGCCGGCCCGCCCGCGCGAGGTGAAGTCCAGGGTGGCCAGGGCCTTGGACACGTGGAAGGGCTCGGTGTGGGTGGTGGTGACGGTCGGGATCAGCCCGATGTGGCGGGTGACCGGGGCGACGCGGGCCGCGACCAGGTGCGCGTCGAGGCGGGCGCGGACCCGGTCGACGGCCTCGTCGGGGCGGCCGTGCCGCTCGCCGGGGATACCCAGGCTGTCGTCGATGGTGACGAAGTCGAGCAGGCCCCGCTCGGCGGTGGTGACCAGGTCGGTCCAGTAGCCGGGGCCGAACAGGTCGGCGGGGCGGGAGTTCGGTTCGCGCCAGGCGGCCGGGTGGT
>NZ_BAGK01000224.1 GCF_000308795.1 Nocardia thailandica NBRC 100428
TGCCGAGACCGGCGGCGGTGGTGACGGCCCGGCCCGCCACGCGGTGCGCGGGGATCAGGCAGGAGTGCACCGGCTCCCCGTCGAGCAGGACCGAGCAGGCGCCGCAGTCACCGCTGTCGCAACCCTTCTTCACCGCGTGCGCGCCCTGGTCGCGCAACACCGTGCGCAGGCACTGGCCCGGCGCCGGTCGCGCGTCGACCGGGCGCCCGTCGAGCTCGAATCTCATGAGCCACCTCCGGTTCCGGGCGCGGTGAGCACCAGGCGGCCGCGCAGGCCGCCCCGTTCCAGGCGGGCGTGTGCCTCGGCCGCGCGGTCGAGCGGCAGCGTGTCCGCGACGCGCAGCGTGAGGTCCGCGGCGGACAGCCGGGCGAGCGCGGGCCCGTCGGCGGCGATCCACGTGTGCCGGACGGCGATGCCGCGCAGGGGTTTCGGATCGACCCCGCCGACCACCGTGACGAAACCACCCCGATTGCGGACGGCCGCGAGCGCGGGCAGTGCCGGGCCCGCGGTGTGCAGCGCGGCGTCGACGCCGCCGGGGACGAGGGCGCGCGCGGCGTCCGCGAGGTCGGGGACCGCCCGGTCGACCACCCAGGTGGCGCCGAGCGCGCGCACCGCGTCGGCGTCCGCGGCGCCCGCGACGGCCAGCACCCGCAGGCCGCGGTGGCGCGCGGCGAGTTCGACGGCGAATCCGCCGACGGCCCCCGCCGCGCCGGTGACCAGCAGCGTCCGCCCGGGCGCCAGGTCGAGCGCGTCGAGGGCCTGGGTCGCGGTCAGCCCGTTCAGGGGCAGGGTCGCCGCCTCGACCGGGGTCCGCCCGGCCGGGGCGGGCGCGACGGCGCCTGCGTCGAGGACGACGTACTCGGCGTAGCCGCCGAGGTCGCGATCGAGCAGGTCACGCAGCCCGATGACCGCGTCGCCCGGCGTGAACCCGGCGACGTCCGCGCCGACCGCGTCGACGGTGCCCGCCACGTCCCAGCCGATCCCGGTGACCGCGCGCGGCGCCATCAGGCCCGCCTCGGTGAGCACCCCGGCCCGGGTGGCCAGGTCGACGGGGTTGACGGCGGCGGCCGCCACCCGGATCCGTACCTGGCCCGGGCCGGGCTCGGGCACCGGGACCTCGATCAGGTCGAGCACCTCGGGTCCGCCGAATGTCCGTACCACCACTGCGCGCATCGTTCGTCCTCTCCTCGGGGTCGTCTCACCGAACCTAGGGAGAGCTACTCTCTATCGGGAAGTACGTACTCCGGAGTGCGTACCGCACCCCCGGGAGAGCCGTGACTACACAGACCGCCGCCCAGCGCCGCGCCGACGAGGCCGCCGCCTACAACGCCTACCTGGCCGCCTGCCCGGCCCGTGGCCTGCTGGACCGCCTGGGCGACAAGTGGGTGAGCCTGGCGATCGTCGCGCTGTCGGAGGGCCCGATGCGCTACGCGGAACTCGACCGCCGCCTGGCGGGCGTCAGCCAGAAGATGCTGACCCAGACCCTGCGCAACCTCGAACGCGACGGCATGGTGACCCGTACCGTGACCCCGTCGGTCCCGGTCCGCGTCGAGTACGCCCTCACCCCGCTCGGCGCCGACCTGGTGCCGATCATGCGGACCATCAAGGACTGGGCCGAACGCAACATGGACCGGGTACTGGCCGCCCGGACGGCCTACGACACCCGCGAGCACTGAGCCGGGCCGCGTCATGGCGCACCCGCGCCGAGTTCCTCGGCCACCTCGGCGGCCAGCAGGCCGGTGACGTGGGCGCGCCAGTCCGGGGCGCCGTGCGGGTCGTCGAACCACAGCATCGGCGCGATCGCGTCGACGGCCGCACGCGCCGCCGATCCCGTCGGCGGGGCGGGGAAGCGCAGCACCACCGGCCGCACGGTGGCGCCGGTGACGGTCAGCGCGCAGGTGCCGTCGGGGGCGAGCCGGCCCATGACGACCGACCCGCTGCGGCCCTGGGGAGCCAGCGCGATGCGGCGCATCGCCGTCCGGGAGAACAGGCTCGCCTGCGGCACGAACACCGAGCGCAGCACCTCCCCCGGCGTCAGCCCGTTCACGCCGGGCCCGAGCACGAAGTCGCGCAGCGGAATCCGCCGCTCGCCGTCGGCCCGCCACAGCAACGCGGTGGCATCGAGGGCGACGAGCGCGCCGAGCACCGCGCCCGCGGGCAGCGAGAGGCAGACGTTGCCACCGACCGTCGCGGTGCGCCAGATCTTGTGTGAGGCGAGCAGCGCGCGGCAGGAGGCGGCGAACAGATCGGTGCCGGGCAGCCCCGGCAGCCGCCGGGCGGCGCCGAGTTCCCGGCCCGGCGCGGCGCCGGCGAACTCGGCGAGTGTGCAGGTCGCGGCGATCTCGAGCCCGTCGGGGTATTCGACGAGGGCGGGCCAGCCCAGGGTGGTGATGTCGACCAGGCGATCGAGGTGGTCGTGCGGCTCGGAGTACAGGAACGTCCCGCCCGCGAGCACCGCGCACGATCCGCCGAGCTGTGCCAGGTCGCCGCGCCCGGTGGCCGTGACGACCTCGGTGACGGTATCCAGATCCACGTCCCACCTCACTCGCGTCGTCACCCCAATCTAGGCTCGTGGAGTTGCCCCGATGTTGCGCGACACCCGGTCCAGATTGCGTCGCCGTTAATCCGCCGATATATCTCTCAGCCGCGCACCAGCTCCGCCTGGGCCGCCGCCACCGCCGCGCCGACCGCCGGCTCGTCGACCGTGCGCAGGATCCCGTCGCGCACGACTTCCCGGCCGTCGACCAGCAGCGCGGCCAGCGGCGGCGCCGCGCCGAGGACCAGCGCGACCACCGGGTCGGCGATGCCCGCGTGTGCCGCGGTGTCCAGCCGCCACAGCGCCAGGTCGGCGAGCTTTCCCGGCTCGATCGAGCCGATCTCGGCGGCCCGGCCGAGGACCCGGGCGCCGCCCATGGTCGCCAGCTCGAGCGCCCCGCGCACGGTCATGGCGCGCGGGCCGCCCGCCGCACGCGCGTAGAGCAGGGCGTTGCGCGGTTCCTCGATCATCGAGCTCGACTCGTTGCTTGCGGCGCCGTCGACACCGAGGCCGACCGGCACCCCGGCGGCGACGAGGTCGGCGGTGCGCGCGATGCCCGCGCCCAGCCTGCCGTTGGAGGTCGGGCAGTGCGCGACGCCGGTGCCGGTGCGGGCCAGTCCCGCGACGGCCTCGTCGTCGAGGTGCACGGCGTGCGCGTACCAGACGTCGGGCCCGGTCCAGCCGAGTTGCTCCATGTACTGGGCGGGGGTGCACCCGAAGGTCTCCAGGCAGTACTCCTGCTCGTCGAGGGTCTCGGCCAGGTGCGTGTGCAGGCGCACCCCGAGTTCGCGGGCGAGGGCGGCGGATTCGCGCATGAGGTCCGCGGTGACCGAGAACGGCGAGCACGGCGCCAGCCCGACGCGCACCATGGCGTCGAAGCCCGGGTCGTGCCAGGCCCGCACCGCCTGCTCGCTCGCGGCGAGGATGGCGTCGAGCGACTCGACGACCTCGTCCGGCGGGAGCCCGCCCTGGCTGCGGCCCAGGTCCATCGAACCCCGCGTCGGGTGGAAGCGCAGCCCCACCTCGGCGGCGGCCCCGATCTCGGCGGCCAGCAGGTCGCCGCCGCCGCGCGGGAACACGTAGTGGTGGTCGGCGGTGGTCGTGCAGCCGGTGCGGGCCAGCGACACCAGCGCCCCGGTGGCCGCGATCCCCACCGACTTCTCGTCGATCCGGGACCACACCGGGTACAGCGTGGTCAGCCACTCGAACAGCGTGTCGTCGGCGGCCAGCCCCCGGGTGATCCACTGGTAGAGGTGGTGGTGCGTGTTGACCAGCCCCGGCGTGAGCAGGCAGCCGCGCCCGTCGAGGCGGCGGAGCGCGGGCGGCGCGGGACCGCTGCCGACCGCCTCGATCCGGTTGCCGCGCACCGTGACCCAGCCGTCGGCGTATTCGGTGCCCGCCGCGTCGACGGTGACGACGGCGCAGCCGTCGATCACCAGATCCGCCGGGGCGTCCGGCGTTGCGCTCAGATCGTCCACGCGGGCCCCGCGTCCGGCGCGTCGGCGCGCGCCAGGGTGGCGTGGATGGAACCGTAGGGCCGGTCCGCCGCCCAGAAGACCTCGCCCGGATTGTCGATGCCGAATCGTTCGAGGTCGTAGGCGAAGTGGTGCTTGTTGGGCGCGGACAACCGGATCTCGGCCAGCACCGGGAACTCCTCGAGCACCGCCGAACCCATGGCGTACAGCGTCTGCTGCAACGCCTTGGAGTACTGGGTGGCGAAGACCGCGAGCAGCCGGGCGCGGATACCCGCGTGGACCTCGTCCCAGTCGACGCCCTCGATCTCGGCGAAGCGCCACCGCACGTCGAGTGCGGTCGCCAGCACCCGGTCGTCGGTGGGGGCGAGGGTGGTGAACTCGTCGGTGTAGAAGTCGGCGAATTCCGAGCCGGTGGACTTGAGCACCACGAGGTCGGAGATCCCGCCGATCACCCAGGCCCGTTGCTCCGCGCCCGTGCCTGCCACCGTGACCGCGACCGTGCGCACCTCGGGCCCCTGCCGCACCCAGGCGTGGTCGTGCCCGGCGCCGTCCACGGTGACCCGCTGCCACCCGTAGGAGTCCACGTCGACGCGGGCCGACCGCACCGGCCCGACGGTGTCGGTGAAGTGCCGTCCGAGCGCGAGCGCGTAGTCCTCGACCGTGGTCAGGCCCTGCTTCTCCGCGAACACGTAGGCCATGTGTTTCTGGGTGTCGGTGGGCAGCACCTGGCGCTGGTCACCGTCGGTGTAGGCGGCGGCGAAGTCGCCGCGCAGCGTCGTGGAGACGTTCACGTCGCGGATCTCGTGCCGTGGACCGCCACGGAAGAAACGGACGACCCGGTTCTCGGCCTTCCCGTACCGATTGTCGGACAACACGATCGGACCGCTCAACGGCATGAATTATCAGCTCCCTCGATAGGTGGAAAAGGCGAACGGCGACAGCAGCAGCGGCACGTGCAGATGCCGCTCGCCGCGCGCCGCGAAAGTGATGGAGACCTCGGGGTAGAAGGTGTCGGTCCCGGTCCTGGCGAAATATTCACCGGTGTCGAAGGAAAGGCGGTAGACACCGTCCGGCAATTCCGTGGCCAATGTCCCGATACGGCCGTCGGTGTCGGTGGCACCCGAGGCCACGGCCTCGCCGCCGCGGAACAGGGTCACCGCGACCCCGGCGGCGGGCAGGCCGCGCACGGCGTCGAGGACGTGCGTGCTCAGCCCGGTCATCCGGTCACCCGATCGATCAGCCGCAACCGGTTTATCCTGCCCAATTCCGTTCTCATGACCTGCCTTTCGGTCGCGGGGTCGTTGCCGAGCCGCGCCTGGAGCACGGCGAGCAGTTCCTCCCCGTCGCGCCCGGCGGCGCACACCAGGTAGACGTGCCCGAATTTCTCCTCGTAGACGCGGTTCGCCTCGGCCAGCCGGGCCCGGATCCGGTCGCCGCGCACCCCGGCCTGCTCGCGCGCGGAGGCGCCCGCGGTGACCCGCTCGCCGATGCGGGGGTGCCCGGCGAGGGCGGCGTCGAGGCCCTCCTCGCCGAGTGCGGCCAGCGCGGCGTCCGCGGCGGCGAGCAGGGCCGCCCGGTCCGGATAGGGCCTGCCGCGTTCGAGCGCCCGCACCCACTCCGGCGCCGCGCAGCAGGCGGCGAGCAATCGCTCGGCCGCCGGGGTCGCCAGCCGGTTGAACGCCTCAACTCCGATCGCGTCGCCGTCCATGCAGCCAGCATCGGCCAGACCCCGCCGGAATGCCACCGGAGCAGGGATTTCTCACTTTGGCGTGTCGTCGCCGTAGCGGCACGCATCCGTAATCGTCCGGCAACACGACGGGCCTATGGTCGCGCGCATGCGTGCCCCGAACCGGTCGACCGACCGCTCGTGCACCGGTCTGGTCCTTGCCGCCGGTGCGGGTACGCGCTACGGCAGCCCCAAGGTGCTGGCCGAGGGCGGCACCTGGCTGCAGTCGGCGGTGGCCGCGCTGCGCGAGGGCGGCTGCGATCCGGTGGTCGTCCTGCTCGGCGCGACCGGCCCGGACCCGGCGGCGGCCGGCCTGGACCCGGCGACCGCCTGGCACTGGGTGCCGGATTGGGCCACCGGATTGAGCGCCACCGTCCGCGCCGGGCTCGGTGTCGCCGCCGCTGCCGGAACCCGCTACGTGGCAATACTTCCGGTGGACATTCCGGATATGAACGCGCGGGTGGTGTCAAGAGTTCTCGACGCCGCCCTGCGAAATCCGGCGGGCCTCGCACGGGCTGTGTTCCACGACACACCGGGACACCCGGCTGTGATAGAGAACAAGCACTGGACCGGCGTTTTGGCCACCGCCGTAGGCGACAAGGGAGCCGGTTCCTATTTGGGCACCCGGCAGGATATGGTGTGCGTCACGTGCGACGACTTGGCGACAGGGGCCGATCGCGATTTCCCGGGGGTCGGCGCACGGTGATCGGAGTTTGAGAAATGCGCGACATCGTCGATGACCTTCTGCGGGTGTGGCATTCGGGCCGAACCGGTGGCATGGCCACCGTGGTCCGGAATATCGGCGCCAGCGCATTGCCGATCGGGGCGGCCATGCTGGTCATGCCCAACGGCGGTGTCTCGGGCACGCTCGGCGCGAGCCGGCTCGAGGAGACCCTCTACGAAGCGGCCCAGGAGGCCGCGCGGACCGGTGTCCGCGAGCTACGCCGCTACAGCCTGATCACCGGAATGGAATCGGGCGCCGACGACGGCAGCCTCGTCGACGTGTTCATCGAGCCGTTCTCCTGCCGCGATTTCCCGGAATTCCCCGCCGTCGCCGCCGATATCCAGGCCCATCGCCGGGTCACCGTGTTCACCGTGGTCTGGAATCAGGACCCCGATGTCATCGGCCAGCATCTGATCACCGACCGCAAGCACGCCACCGAGCTGGTCGCGCTGCCGGAGTCCGACCTGTTCGTCGCCTCGTACTCCCCGCCGCCGCGCATGATCATCTTCGGCGCGAACGCCTTCGCGGCCACCCTGTCGGTCCAGGCCCGGATGATCGGCTACCGGGTCAGCATCTGCGATTCGCGCCCCGAATTCGCCGACCCGGCCAACTTCCCCGGCGCCGAGGTCGTGGTGGACTGGCCGCACCGCTACCTCAACACCCTGGCCGCGGCGGGCGAGATCGACAGCACCACCGGCATCGTCGTCCTCGCCAACGAGCCCCGGTTCGAGATCCCGCTGCTGACCGTCGCGCTGCGCCTGCCCGAACTCGGCTACCTGGCCGCGCTCGGCTCCCCCGCCGACCAGGCCCGCCGGCTCGACGACCTGCGCGCGGGCGGTTTCGACGACGACACGCTGTCGCGGCTGCACGTGCCTGCCGGGCTGGAGCAGGGTGCGCGCAGCCCCGCCGAGACCGCGGTGTTCGTGGCCGCGGACTTCCTGTCCACCCGCGACGGCCTCGGCCAGACCGCCTCGCGGCACTCCTACGGGGCCCACTCGGTCGGCCTGGCCATCTGAGGCCGGGGCTAACGCAGCCCCGGGTTCTCCGCGTACACCTCGCGCAGCACCGACAGGTCGAACAGCTGCGCGGCGGTGATGTCGATCTTCGCCGTACGCAGCGCGGCGATGTTCTGCTCGACCAGCGCGTCGGTCATGGTCAGCAGGCCGTCGGTCCGCGTGGCCGCCGAGACGACGAGGTCGTTCTGCGCCCGCGCCTCGAGGGTCTGCTCGGCCAGGTCCAGCTTCTGGTCCTTGCCGTACACCTCGACGGCCAGCCGGGCCGATTCCGCGGGATCGGCGACGGCGTCCTTCCAGCCCTTGATCTCCGCGGTCAGGAACGCCTTGAGCTTGTCGCGTTCGGTGTCGATCGTCTTCTGGGTGACCGTGAGCGTCTCCGCGACCAGCGGCAGCCCGAAATCGGCGAACAGGAAATGGGTATTGGCGAAACCCTTCGCCGTCAGCGTGATCGGCTCGTTGGTGACATAACTGACCCAGCCGTCGACCTCGCCGTTGGCCAGCGGGGTCGGGTCGAATTGCGCGGGCACGATCGTGACGTCGCCGGGTTTCATGCCGTTGGCGCTGAGCAGGGCGTTGAAGATCAGCTGATTGGTGTCCTGGACGCCGATCCGGCGGCCTTTCATGTCCGCGGGCGAGGTGATCGGCCTGGCCGCCGAGCTGACGATGGCGAACGGATTCTTCTGATAGGTGGCCGCCACGATCTTGGCGGGCAGACCCTCGAGAACCGCGGGGGCCGTCGTCTGCGGCGCCGACAGCCCCAGCCACACTTTGCCGGTGTCGAGACCGGCTTCCACGGACGTGCTGGCCGCGCCGCCCGCGACGAGATTCACCGAACCGAAACCGGCGTCCCGGAAATAGCCGCGCGCATCGGCGAAGTACTCGCCCGCGAATTCGATGTTCTTGAGCCAGGAGAGCTGCACCGCCACGGTGCCGAATCTCGACCCGTCGGGGGTGGTGCCGTTCGGTGTGTCGCCGTCGCCGCCGCCACCGCACGCGGCGAGCAGGCCCGCGCCGCCCAGGGCCGCACCCGTCAGCGCGGAGTATCGGAGAAATGCACGGCGATCCAGGGGTACGCGAGTCATAGCGCGAATCTAGGAGCGCGCCGTTTCGTTCTCTTTTCCCGCAGGTTCCGAATTCCGCCGCGGTCATTCCCGCGCGGCGGGGGTGCCCAGCCGCGCCAGGACGAGGTTCTCCAGGACGCCGACGGCCGCGTACACCAGCACCGAGATCACGGTCACCACCACGATGGAGGCCCACAGCCTGCTGTACTGGAACATCGGAATCGCGCGGACCAGCGCGGCGCCCAATCCGGCTCCGCTGCCGAGCCATTCGCCGAGCAGCGCGCCGATCAGCGCGCCGGGCACCGAGATCCGCGCCGCGGCGAACACGGACGGCAGCGCGGCGGGCACCGCGACCAGCCGCAGCTGCGCCCAGCGCGAACCCCCGTACACCGCCACCACTTCCATGGCCTGCGCCGAGGCCGAGCGCAGGCCCGCCATGATCATCACCAGGGCCGGGAAGAACACCACGATCGCCGACAGCACGGCGACGCCGGTCGGCCCGCGCCCGAAGATCAGCACGACGATCGGGCACAGCGCGACCAACGGCACCGAGCGCAACAGCACCGCGACCGGCAGGAAGGTCCGGCGCAGCGCGGTCGAGACGACGAACAGCGCGGCGACCACGACCGCGGCCACCATGCCCGCCGTGAAGCCGAGCGCGGCGTCGCGCAGCGTGATCGCCAGGTCGGCGCCGATGGCGCGGCGGGCGGCGGGCGCGCCGTCCCCGGTGACGAGGTAGGCCCAGATGTCGGCCGGTGTCTTGCCGACCCGGGGCCCGATCTGCGGGAACGCGAGCAGGAAGACCCACCAGATCCCGGTGAGCAGGACCAGCGCGGTGCACAGCGGGAGCAGGAAGCGCCCCACCCGGGCGAGCGCCCCGAGGGCCGCCGGCCTCATGCCCGCGCCCCCGCCGTCCAGGGGGCGGCCAGCCGGGCCAGCGCCGCGATCAGCAGATAGCCGAGCCCGGCCAGTGCGGCGGCGGCCAGCGCCAATCCCCAGGTCCGCGGCACGTTGTAGGCGGTCTGCGCAGCGGTGAGGGCGACACCGATGCCGCTGTCGACCCCGCCGAGGTACTCGCCGATGATGGCGCCGAGGACCGCCGACGGCGCGGCGATCTGCAGGGCGGCGAAGGTGTTCGGCAGCGCGGCGATCGCCCGGACCCGGACGAACTGCTGCCACTTCCCGCCGCCGTAGACCCGCACCAGCTCCAGGCTGGTGCGGTCGGCCGAGCGCAGCCCGGCGACCACACCGACCATGGTGGTGAAGAAGCAGTACATCGCGGCGAGGAACACCGTCGGGGTGCGCCCGCCGAACACCACGAGGATGATCGGCCCGAGGGCGACCAGGGGGGTGCAGTAGCTCAGCACCGCGAGCTGGGTGGCCAGCGGTTCGATCCGCGGCACCAGCACGATCGCCGTGGCCAGCGCGATGGCCAGGCCGTTCCCCCACAGGAACCCGCGCAGCGCGCCGAGCGCCGTGACCGCGACGTTGGGCCCGTACAGCGCCCACCCGTCGGTCCACATCGTGTGCGCGACCGTCCACGGGCCGGGCACGGTCCCGCCCGCCACGCCGGCCGCGGCGGCCAGCCACCAGGCCGCGACCAGCACCGTCACCCCGAGAACGCCACCGAACCGGCTCATGCCGCGGCCCCGCCGAACAGTAACTCCGACAGGTGATCACAGATGCGGTGGAACTCGGGGGTGCGCATCATCTCGGGCGTTCGCGGGCGGGGCAGGTCGATCTCGACCACCTCGCGGACCCGGCCCGGCCGGGGGCTCAGCACGGCGACCACGTCGGAGAGGAAGACGGCCTCGGCGATGCCGTGCGTGACCATGAGGGTGGTGGCGGGTTTCTCTGTCCAGATCCGCAGCAGTTCCAGGTTCAGGCGCTGCCGGGTCATGTCGTCCAGCGCGCCGAAGGGTTCGTCGAGCAGCAGCACCGAGGGCTGCACCACCAGCGCCCGCGCGATCGAGACCCGCTGGCGCATCCCGCCGGACAACTGCGCGGGCTTGGCCTTCTCGAAGCCTTCCAGCCCGACGAGGGCGATCAGCTCGGCGATCCGGCCCGGCGCGGCGGGCAGGCCCGCGACCTGCAGGGGCAGCGCGATATTGGCCTCGACGCTGCGCCACGGCAGCAGCGCGGAGTCCTGGAACGCGATGCCGAGCTCGTGCGAGGCCCGCACCTGTTCGGGCGTGCGGCCCCCGATCAGCGCCGACCCACCACCGGGTAGCTCCAGCCCGGCCAGGATCCGCAGCACCGTCGACTTGCCGCACCCCGACGGCCCGAGCAGCGACAGGAACGATCCCGCTCCGGTCCGCAGATCGACCCGATCCAGCGCGCGCACGGTTTCCCGGCCCGCCCGGAACGTCTTGGTCAGCCCATTGATCTCGATACCGGAACCCATGGGCGCCACCATAAAAGGCGCCCGTTGCACCGATATTGCGTCGCGGCCGCCACTATTGCGCGGCCGTTACGGCTGGGTACCCGTCAGACGACGGCGGGCCGCATCGCCAGTCCGGAACGCACGAAGTAGGCGATCTCCTCGCAGATCTCGTCCACCGAAATCGCGTCGCCGGGCACCGTCGCGTGCACCATTTCCTGCGCGAGGGAGTTCACCGCGCCGATCACCGCGAGCGCGAACAAGCGGAATCCGCGATCACCCGCCTCGCCGCGCGCGGCGGCGCGTTGCGCCTCGGAGGTGAGCACCGCCGAAATGGAACGCCGCTGCGAACGCCGCCAATCCTCGACGGCCGGGCTCACCCCGACGACCTCGACGAAATACACCCGCGCGGCCCGCCGATCCCGGCAGGTGACGCCGAGGAACGCCCGGAAACTCTCCACGACGCGGACCGCGAGCGTCTCGTCGTCGGTGCGGTCGAGCGCCTCGCCGAGCCGTTCGAGGGCGGTGGAATTCATGCGGTCCACCACCGCGATGAGCAATGCCTCCCGGCTGCCCATATCCTCGTAGAAACTGCGGGTCGACACATTCGCCGTGGCGCACAACCGCTCGATGGAGGTGGCCGCATAGCCCTGGGTGCCGAACAATTCCAGCGCGGCGTCCATCAATCTGCTGCGCCGCAGCGCGACTCGCTGCTGCCGAGTGAGTCCGCCGTAATTCCGGCCGTTATCGATGTCAGTTCCGCGCCGCACCACCCGTAGATGCTAGCGCGCGGCGCGCAATCGGTCGGGTGGATTGCGGCGCACCGATTTTCACTCCGGCGGTTCGACCGCCGGGCGCACCGGCCAGGCGTGCGCGGCCAGCCGCTCGCTGACGCGGGCGACATCGCTTTCCGCGGGCATCTCGTCGGTGATCCGGGTGATCATCACCCCGACGTCGGCCGTGTCGATCGGCATCTCGCCGGAGGCGATCAGGTCGGCGGCCACCCGCGCGACCTCCTCGTCGGTCAGCCTGCGCCGCAGCAGCGCCAGCAGCGGGATGTAGTCGGACTCCGGCACACCCTCCGGGTAGCCGGCCCGCAGCCAGGCGACGATCGCGCTCAGGAAGGGGAGCGGGCTCATGGCATCAGCTCTCGTCGGCGGTGACGTCCAGTGGCGTGTCCAGCGGCCAGCCGCCCTCGGCCAGATGCGTGGCGACGCGGGCGACGTCGTCCGGGGAGGGCCGCTCCTTCGCGTACTCGGCGATCGCGGCCTCGATCTCGTCGTGACCGATCGCCTCGCGCTCCGGGTTCGACTCGATCAGGGTCTCGGCGACCGCGGCCACCTCGTAGTCGGTGAGGTGGCGGTGCAGCACCGCCAGCAGCGCGACGTAATCCGACTGCGGAATGCCCTGGGGATACCCCGCGCGCAACCACTGCAGGACGCGCTTCAGGACATTCGGGCGGACTTTCGCGTCCTCGGTCATTTCCCTCCGAACAGTTGGATCCCGGTCTGGTGGGCGATGAAGTCCTTCGCGGTGAACAGGACGCCGGTGACGATCGCGACGACGATGACCACGACGCAGATCAGCGCGCCGGCCAAGGCGACGTAGTTGCGCCGCACCCGCCCGTCGGCGTCGACGGTCTCCGCGTTGCCCCACCAGCGCACGGCGAAGGCGAACACCATCGGCAGCCCGGCGCCCAGCACCAGCGCGGCGAGGACCACCTTCCACAGCGAGCTCACATTGTTGATCAGCGTGTGCACGGCGCGCTCCTACCCGTGATTCTGGTCGACGCGCGGCTGCTCCGCATCCGCTGCGGGACCGGACGGCGGGACCGGCGGCGCCGCCTGCTCCCCCGGCCACTCGTTGACGTTGTGGGTGCCGACCGGGTCGCGCCGCGACCGCAGGTAGATGGTCAGCGACAGGCCGATCAGCAGCGCGAAGACCACCAGCACGCCGGGCAGGCCGCCGATCAGGTGGGCGATGGCCCAGCAGATCGCGCCGACCACGCCCGCGGCGGGCAACGTCAGCATCCAGGTGACCGCCATCCGGCCCATCACGCCCCACCGCACCTCCGCGCCCTTGCCGATGCCGGTGCCGAGGATGGCGCCGGTGGCGGTCTGGGTGGTCGACAGCGGCAGGCCGAAGTGCGCCGAGGTCAGGATGATCGCGGCCGAGGTCGACTCGGCGGCGAGGCCCTGCGGCGACTCGATCTCGACCAGGCCCTTGCCGAGGGTGCGGATGATCCGCCAGCCGCCGAGGTAGGTGCCGAGCGCGATCGCGACCGCGCAGGATGCCATCACCCACAGCGGCAGGTGGTCGTCGGCGTCGACCGAGCCGTAGGCGACCAGGGCGAGGAAGATGACGCCCATGGTCTTCTGCGCGTCGTTGGTGCCGTGGGCCAGCGAGACCAGCGAGGCCGAGCCGATCTGGCCCCAGCGGAACCCCTGCTCGGTCTTGGCGTGCTCGGTGCCGCGGGTGATCCGGTAGACGAGGAAGGTGCCCAGCGCCGACACCATCGCGGCGATCACCGGGGCGAGCAGCGCCGGGATGACGATCTTGACCAGCACGCCCTGCGAGCCCGAGGCCCAGACGACACCGGAGAACCCGAGCGCGGCGATGGTGGCGCCGATGAGACCGCCGAACAGCGCGTGCGAGGAACTGGACGGCAGGCCGAACAGCCAGGTCAGCAGGTTCCACAGGATGCCGCCGACCAGGCCGGCGAAGACGATGATCAACAGGTCCTGCCCGCCGACGTCGTCCAGTTGGACGATCCCCTTGGCCACGGTCGCCGCCACCGACACCGACAGGAACGCGCCGACCAGGTTCAGCAGACCCGACAGCGCCACCGCGACCCTCGGCTTCAGCGCGCCGGTGGCGATGGAGGTCGCCATGGCGTTGGCCGTGTCGTGGAAGCCGTTGGTGAAATCGAAGGCGAGAGCGGTGACGATGACGATCAGCAGGACCAGTAATTCGGCGCTCACCCCCACAGTGTGTCGTACGCCTGTGCCGAATTGCCAAACCGTTGCCGGAAAGTCTCCTGGCCACCTAGGACGTCGTGGGGCGACTCACACCGAGGGCCCGCACCGCGTCGATGGTGTCGGCGTCGGCGGGGTCCTTGTCGGGCCGGTACCGCACGACCCGCGCGAAGCGCAGCGCCACCCCGCCGGGGTACCGGGTGCTGGCCTGGATCCCGTCGAGCGCGATCTCGACGACCAGTTCCGGGCGCAGGTGGACGGTGTGTTCGTCGCGGTGGGACTCGTGACGGGGGAATTCCTCGGTCTGCCAGCGCAGCAGGACGTCGGTGAGCCCCTTGAAGGTCTTGCCGACCATCACCGGCCGGCCGGTCTCGGGGTCGCGCGCGGCCAGGTGCAGGTTGGACAGGAACCCGGTGCGCCTGCCGTATCCCCATTCGGCGCCGATGACCAGCAGGTCGAGGGTGTGGGCGGGCTTGATCTTCTGCCAGGACCGGCCGCGCCTGCCCGCCGCGTAGGGCGCGTCGAGCGCCTTGACCATGAGGCCCTCGTTGCCCGCGGCGAGCGCGCCGTCGTAGTACTCGGCGGCCGCCTCCGGGTCGGGCGCGAGCACGCCCGGCACGACGTGCGGGCCCGCCGCGGCGGCCAGCGCCGCGCGCCGTTCGCGCAGCGGCCGGTCGAGCAGGTCCTCGCCGTCGAGGTGCAGGCAGTCGAAGAAGTACGGGTGCAGGAGCAGTTCGGCGGTCGAGCCGACGGTGGCGAAACGGCTCATCGTCTCCTGGAACGGCCGCGGCCTGCCCGCGTCGGTGAGGGCGAGCGTCTCGCCGTCGAGCACCACGCTGCCGCAGTCGAGGCCGCGCACGAGTTCGACCAGCTCGGGCACGCTCGCGGTGATGTCGCGCAGGGTCCGGGTGAAGACCCACACCCGGTCGCCGTCGCGGTGCACCTGGATGCGGGCGCCGTCGAGTTTGTGTTCCAGGCTGACCTGCGGGCCCAGCTCGGCCAGCGCCTCGTCCAGCGACGAGCCCGGCGAGGCGAGCATCGGCTGGACCGGCCTGCCGACCTCGAGCCGGAACGCCGCCAGCGCGTCCGCACCGCCGCCGAACGCGGCGGCGGCGGTGACGGGCAGCTGACCGGAGAGCATGAAGGCCCGCCGGACCAGCTCGGACTCGATCCCGGTCGCCGCGGCGACCGCCTCGAGCACCACCGCGGTCAGCGCGCCCTGGCGCAGTTCGCCGGTGAGCAGGCGCAGCAGGAAGGACTGCTCGTCGGCGGTGGCCGCGCCGAACAGGGCGGCGAGCAGGTCCCTGCGCCGGGCCGCCGAGCCCGACCCGGTGACCGCGGCGAGCTCGGTGAACGCCGAATCCACCGCGCCGACCTCGAGCACGGGGCGTTCGCCCGGCGCGATCTCCAAGGCGGTCAGGGTGCGCCAGCCGGTCCCGATCCGGCCCTGGATCAGTTCTCCGGACAGCCACGCGACCACGGGCTCGATCTCGGCCGGGTCGGCGGCCGCGAGCAGCCCGGCCAGCGCGGCGATCTTGGCCTTGCGCGACCTGGTCTCCCGTACCGCCGCCGAGGCCGCGACGACATCGCTGAACAGCACCTGCCGACCGTAGCGCGGCCCACCGACACGGCGCGTTCAACACGTCGTGTGAAGAACCCGTTGGCAAGGATGCGAAAACACCCATAATCTGGTCGCATGGCCAAGACCTACGTCGGCGCGCGGCTGCGTCAGCTGCGAACCGAACGCGGCCTGAGCCAGGTGGCGCTGGCCCAGCAGCTCGCCATCTCGGCCAGCTACCTCAACCAGATCGAGCACGACGTCCGCCCGCTGACCGTGCCGGTGCTGGCGCGCATCAGCGAGTTGTTCGGCGTCGACCCGACCTTCTTCGCGACCCACGACGACACCCGGCTCATCGCCGAACTGTCCGAGGTGGTCATGGACGCCGAGCTCGGGATCGAGGCCGACACCCGCGAGATCGCCGACATGGTGTCCGCGCACCCGAGCATGGCCCGCGCCCTGGTCGCCATGCACAACCGCTACCGCAACACCAGCGCCCAGCTCGCCGCGGCGACCGAGGACCGCTTCTCCGACGGCTCGGGCAGCGGCGCGATCAGCAAGCCGCACGAGGAAGTGCGCGACTACTTCTACCAGCGCCAGAACTACATCCACGAGCTGGATGCCGCCGCCGAGGGGCTCACCGCCCGCATCCGGTTCCACGGCGGCGACGTCAGCACCGAGATCGCGCGCCTGCTGCGCAGCCACGGCGTCCGGATCGCCGAACGCATCGACCTCGGCGAGGGCGTGCTGCACCGCTTCGACCCGGTCACCCTCGACCTGGAGATCTCCCCGCACCTGTCCGGCGGGCAGCGCACGTTCAAGCTGGCCGCCGAGCTGGCCTACTTCGAGTGCGGCGAGCTGCTCGAGCGCCTGGTCGCCGAGGGCAATTTCGGCAGCGACGACGCCCGCAAGCTGGCCCGGCTCGGCCTCGCCAACTACTTCGCGGCGGCGACGGTGCTGCCCTACACGCACTTCCACGAGGTCGCCGAGACCTTCCGTTACGACATCGAGCGGCTGTCGGCCTTCTTCTCCCAGAGCTACGAGACGATCTGTCATCGCCTCTCCACGCTGCAGCGGCCGTCGCTGCGCGGGGTGCCGTTCTCCTTCGTCCGCGTCGACCGCGCGGGCAACATGTCCAAACGCCAGTCCGCGACGGGCTTCCACTTCTCCGCCAGCGGCGGCACCTGCCCGCTGTGGAACGTCTACGAGACCTTCGCCTATCCGGGCAAGATCATGATCCAGATCGCGCAGATGCCCGACGGCCGCAAGTACCTGTGGGTCGCGCGCACCGTCGAACGCCGCGCCACCCGCTACGGCCAGCCGAGCAAGACCTTCGCCATCGGCCTCGGCTGCGAACTGCGGCACGCGGGCCGCGTCGTCTACGCCGACGGCCTCGACCTCGACGAGGCCAAGGCGACGCCGATCGGCGCGGGCTGCCGCGTCTGCGTCCGCGCCAACTGCCCCCAACGCGCCTTCCCCCCGCTGGGCAAGCTCCTCGACATCAGCGAGCACCGCAGCTCGGTATCGCCCTACGTCATCAAATGAGATCGTGAGCAAACGTCGGCGATCCGGGCCGGATCCCATCGATCCACCGCTCGGTATTGGTCAACAGTCGAGCGATGGTCGGGCTGTCGTATCGGGCGATGTCATCCTGCTGGGTGGCGGTGATCATCGCGTCCATCAATCCGGTGCGCTGGCGGTCGATTTCCTCGCGCAGCCAGTTCGGCTGGACGTGGATGGCGGGTGCCGATCGAATCCAGTCGCCGACTCCGAGCCGCTCGGCTCGATATGTCGAACCAGTGCTCATGGACAGGTCGTTTCCCGAGCCGTTCGAGTACGCGAGATGGGAGTTCAGGTCGTACAACGGCGCGAGTCGTACCGACGCACCGCTGAGCAACAGTGAATAGTTCCTCGCGTGCGCGTCGGTGCCGCAGACCAGCCAGTTGAAAACGAGGGCCTGCGCGAAGCGGCGGTTGTCCTCCTCCGGACGTCCGCTGGTGCGATGGATGAGGTCCGCTATCACCTCGGCGCCCGGGCCACCCTGACTCTGATACTTCTGCGTCGGCCACATACCCATGGCTTGGCACATGTCCTCCTGGTGGACACGCACCCACCGATCGTGTCGCCGTACTCGGTCGTAGCGGGCGACCACGATGGCTCGCTCGTCGTCGAACTCCGTGATCTCACAGGTCGCGGTACGCAGCCCCAGGCCGGCCGCGGTCCGCAGAGTGACCGCTTCGACCAAGTCCTGGTCGTTCATCGTGGGGATCGAGGGCTTGATGATGTGTGTCGACGGGATGGCGCCGATCGGGTCGGCCCAGCCGTCGGCGGTGCGGTGGAGGGCGATCTTCGCCTGGGCTCCGGCGAGGGAGAACTTGCCCGTCGCGTCGTCGGTTGTCGACGGAGGGAGGTCGGCTTTCGTCCTGCGCAGCATCTCCGCTATATGCGTCGAGCCCAATTCGATGAGTTCGCCTCGACGTTCCTGGACGAATTCGAGCCGGTCGGGTCGAACGAACTGTGCGGCACCTGCGACATCCTCGCCGACATGGCACAGCAGCGAAAAAGAACTGTTGTCGTTCGCGATGCCGAAACGGCGACGCCATTGACGTAACGTCTCCGGTCGATCCGGCAGCAGCCCCTCCATCCACGGATCGAGCGCGGTCTCGCGGTAGCGGCCGACAGGTCCTGGCATCGATATCGACAGCGGGGTGAAGTGCTCGGGCAGGTGCTCGTCGTAGCGGAGCCGCATTCGTCGTCGACCGGTTCGGCGGACGTCGCCGATGACGCGGCCGTTCATGACCACATGCAGCGCATGCTCTTCTGTCATTGCGGTGTGCCGTCGACGATGGCGTCGAGGTCGATGGGGTCTTCGTCGCCTTCTGGCAGACGGGTCGGCGCCCGCCCGGAGAGTGTCACGGATACGTCGAGGGCGGAGATCACGCGCAGGACCATGTCGAGAGGGGCCGAACTCTTCTGCCCGTCCTCGAACGCGTTGAGCCATTGGCGCCCCACCTCGGCCATCGAGGCCAGGGCTTGCTGGGTGATGTCCTCGGCGATCCTCACCTCGCGTAAGGCCGGTCCGAGGTCGTCGGCCCGGAACACTTCAATTGTCGCCATATGACGACAGTATCAATTGTCGCCTTACGGCGACAACACGTGTTCGCTTGCCAACTCTCTCCGCAGCCCGCTACCGGGAGCCGAGCAAGACCGTCGCCATCAGCCTCGGCAGCGCACCGCGAGCCGCGTCGTCCGACCGCGGGCGTGGCGGCCGGAGGGGGCCGCCACGCCCGCGCGCGCACGGTCAGAAGGCCGCTTCGTCGAGGTCCATGATGTCGTTGTCGAGGGTGGCCAGCACGCCGCGGACGGCGGTGAGCTCGGGCAGGACGTTCTTGGCGAAGAAGCTCGCCGTGGCGATCTTGCCCCGGTAGAACGGCTGGTCCTTCTCGCTCGCCGACGGCAGGGCCGCGGCGGCGATCTCGGCCTGGGTCAGCAGCAGCCAGCCGATGAGCAGGTCGCCGACGGCCATGAGGAAGCGCACCGAGCCGAGGCCGACCTTGTAGATCTCGCGCGGCTCGGACTGGGCGGCCATGGCGTAGCCGGTGAGGGAGGCCGCCATCGCCTGGATGTCGGCCTGCGCGGTGCGCAGCAGCGCCCGCTCGGCCTCGAAGCGCCCGCTCGGGGCGTCGAGGAAGGCGGTGATCCGGCCGTCGACGTGGGCCAGCGCCGTCCCCCGGTCGCGCAGGATCTTGCGGAAGAAGAAGTCCTGCGCCTGGATGGCGGTGGTGCCCTCGTAGAGCGAGTCGATCTTGGCGTCGCGGATGTACTGCTCGATCGGGTAGTCCTGCAGGTACCCCGAGCCGCCGAAGGTCTGCAGCGATTCGGTGAGCAGCTGGTAGGCCCGCTCGGAGCCGACGCCCTTGACGATGGGCAGCAGCAGGTCGTCGACGCGGTGCGCCAGCTCCGGGTCCGCGCCCGACACCAGCTCGGCCACCTCGGGGTTCTGATGCGCGGCGGTGTAGAGGTAGACCGCCCGCAGGCCCTCGGCGTAGGCCTTCTGCAGGGCCAGCGAGCGGCGCACGTCCGGGTGGTGGGTGATCGTGACGCGCGGCGCGGTCTTGTCGGTCATCTGGGTCATGTCCGCGCCCTGCACCCGTTCCTTGGCGTAGGCAAGGGCGTTGAGGTAGCCGGTGGACAGGGTGCCCGACGACTTCACGCCGACGGTCATGCGCGCGTTCTCGATGACCTTGAACATCTGGGCGATGCCGTTGTGCACCCCGCCGACCAGCCAGCCCTTGGCCGGCACGTCGGTCCCGCCGAAGGTCAGTTCGCAGGTGGGCGAGGACTTCAGGCCCATCTTGTGTTCGAGGTTGGTGACGTAGACGCCGTTGCGGTCGCCCAGCTCGAAGGTCTCGGGGTCGAAGAGGAACTTCGGGACGTAGAACAGCGACAGCCCCTTGGTGCCTGGGCCCGCGCCCTCGGGGCGGGCCAGCACCAAGTGGAAGATGTTCTCGGCCAGATCGCCGAGGTCGCCGCCGGAGATGAAACGCTTCACCCCTTCGATGTGCCAGGAGCCGTCCTCCTGCTCGACGGCCTTGGTGCGGCCCGCGCCGACGTCGGAGCCCGCGTCGGGCTCGGTCAGCACCATGGTGCCCTGCCAGCCGCGCTCGAAACCGGCGCGGGCCCAGCGCTTCTGTTCCTCGGTCCCGATGTCGTAGAGCACCGAGCCCATCAGCGGGCCCATGTTGAAGAAGCTCGCGGCCGGGTTGGCGCAGAAGGTCATCTCGTTGACGGCCCATACCAGCGCGTTGGGCGCGGGGGTGCCGTCCATGTCCTCGGGGAGGCCGAGCTTGTACCAGCCCGCCTCGTGTACCGCCTCGACCGTCTTGCGCAGCGGATCGGGGACGGTGATGTCGAAGGTGTCGTTGTTGTAGACGACCGGGTGCCGGTCCGCCTCGGCGAAGGATTCGGCGATGGGCCCCTCGGCGAGCCGTCGCACCTCGGCCAGGATCTCGCGCACCGTCTCGCTGTCCAGGTCGCCGTAGGCGCCGGAATCCAGCAGCTTGTCCAGACCGAGAACCTCGAACAGGTTGAACTCGATGTCGCGCACATTCGCCTTGTAGTGCCCCACTGGGCTCCTCCTCGACCTGAGCTCGCCCGGCCCGTCGCCGAGCGATCCGGCTTTTCGACGTCGTACGAATTCAGAGCCTGCCGCACCCGCGCTCGGCTACGCAACCGTAGCCACGCCGGGCAGGCGGCCCGCCTCACCGCCGGGGTGGAACGCGTTTCAGAAAAGGTTCACACGGATGAAACAGGCGAAATGGACACGTCACCGAGAGATATTCCGGCGCAACAAGTCCCGCCTATCGTTCCGAATCACGAGTACAGCCGCTGTATACAGCCCGGTGTACACCGAGCGGAGGGGACCTGGCGGCTGTACTCGTCGCGGCGCGTTTGCGCCGGGAGTTACACCTGATGAGGAGAGGGTCCACCCATGTCACAATCCCGCATGGTCAAGGTGCTTGCCGTACCTGCCGCGGTCGCGATGGCCGGTCTGCTGCTGACCGCCTGCGGCGCCAAGGACGACGGCGGCACATCGACCGCGGCGTCCTGTGTCGACACGACCAAGGACACGATCAAGGTCGGTTCACTGCACTCGCTCTCCGGAACGATGGCGATTTCCGAAGTGACCGTGGCCAATTCGACCAAGCTCGCGGTCGACCAGATCAACGCGGCGGGCGGTGTGCTCGGCAAGAAGATCGAACTGGTCCTCGAGGACGGCGCCTCGGACCCGAAGACCTTCGCCGAGAAGGCCGAGAAGCTGATCAGCGCGGACTGCGTGGCCGCGGTCTTCGGTGGCTGGACCTCGTCGAGCCGCAAGGCCATGAAGCCCAAGTTCGAGACCCTGAACTCGCTGCTCTACTACCCCGTTCAGTACGAGGGCCTGGAGGACAGCAAGAACATCTTCTACACCGGCGCCACCACCAACCAGCAGATCGTGCCCGCGCTGGACTACCTCAAGCAGAAGGGCATCAAGTCGCTCTACCTCGTCGGTAGCGACTACGTCTTCCCCCAGACCGCCAACCGCGAGATCAAGGCCTACGCCGCCGCCAACGGCATCGAGATCAAGGGCGAGGACTACACCCCGCTCGGCTCCACCGACTTCTCCACCATCGTCAACAAGGTCCGTAACGCCAAGGCGGGCGCGGTCTTCAACACGCTCAACGGCGACTCCAACGTCGCGTTCTTCCGCGAGTACACCAACGCGGGCCTCAAGGCCGCCGACATGCCGGTCGTCTCGGTGTCCATCGCGGAGGAGGAGGTCGCCGGCATCGGCGCCCAGAACATCGCGGGCCAGCTGACCGCCTGGAACTACTACCAGACCGTCGACTCCCCGGCGAACAAGAAGTTCGTCGCCGACTACAAGGCCGCCTTCGGCGCCGACAAGCCCACCTCCGATCCCATGGAGGCCGCCTACGCCTCGGTCTTCCTGTGGAAGAACACCGTGGAGAAGGCCAAGTCCTTCGCGGTCGCCGACGTCCAGGCCGCCGCCGACGGCGTCACCTTCGAGGCGCCCGAGGGCCTGGTGACCATCGACGGCGCCAACCACCACATCACCAAGACCGCCCGCATCGGCGAGATCCGGCCCGACGGGCTCATCTACACCGTGTGGGACTCCGGCAAGGCCATCACCCCCGACCCGTACCTGAAGACCTACGACTGGGCCAAGGGCCTGAAGTAACCCCGCAGCTCCGGTGCCGGCGGTCATGAGGGGACGCCGGCACCGGGCTCGACCACGAAGGGTCCAGGTATGGATGTGCTTGTCGGCCAGCTCTTCACCGGGCTGAGCCTCGGATCGATTCTTCTGCTCGCCGCGCTCGGCCTGTCGCTGACCTTCGGTCAGATGGGCGTGATCAACATGGCGCACGGCGAGTTCATCATGGCCGGGTGCTACACGACCTACGTCGTGCAGCAGGTCATCTCGTCGGCCGGTGTCTCGCTGTTCGTCTCGTTGTTCGTCGGGTTCGCCGTGGGCGGCGTCCTCGGCGCGGCGCTGGAGATGGGGCTCATCCGCTGGATGTACGACCGGCCGCTCGACACGCTGCTGGTCACCTTCGGTGTCGGGCTCGTCCTGCAGCAGGCCGCCCGCGACATCTTCGGGGCGCCCGCCAAGAACGTCGTCGCGCCCGAATGGCTCAGCGGCGGCATCACCATCGCCGGCGCGGTCGTACCCAAGACCCGCATCTTCATCCTCGTGCTGGCGATCGTGGCGGTGACCGCGCTGGCCACCGTGCTCAAGACAACACCGATGGGCAGGCGGATCAGGGCCGTCGTGCAGAACCGCGGGCTGGCCGAGACAAGCGGCATCTCCAGCCGTTTCACCGATATCAGCACCTTCTTCATCGGTTCGGGCCTGGCCGGGGTCGCCGGTGTCGCGCTGACCCTGATCGGCTCGACCAGCCCGACCATCGGCCAGAGCTACCTCATCGACGCCTTCCTGGTCGTCGTGATCGGCGGGCTCGGGCAGATCAAGGGCACGGTCATCGCGGCCTTCGCGCTCGGCCTGCTCAACTCGTTCATCGAATACTCGACGACCGCCTCGATCGCCAAGGTGATCGTGTTCGTGCTGATCGTCATCTTCCTGCAGGTCCGCCCGCAGGGCCTGTTCACCGTGCGGACAAGGAGCCTGGCATGAGCGGTCAGCGGCCGGAGGCGGCAGCGCAGCGTGACCACGTAGGCCGCCTGAAGGCGCACCCGTCGATTCTTCCGCTGGCCGGTTTCGCGATCGCCGCGGTCATCCTGTTCGGGGTCGCGCCCGCGATGCTCAGCGACTTCCGGCTCAACCTGCTGGCGAAGTTCCTGTGCTTCGCCATCGTCGCCGCGGGCATCGGGCTGGCCTGGGGCCGGGGCGGCATGCTGACCCTCGGCCAGGGCGTGTTCTTCGGTATCGGCGCCTACATCATGGCCATGCACATGCAGCTCGCCGACGCGGCGCGGCTGCACAACGATGTCCCGGAGTTCATGGAGATCGCGGGCATCAGCGAACTGCCGGTGTTCTGGCAGCCGTTCTCCTCGGCGCCGGTGGCGATCCTGGCGATCCTGGTGCTGCCCGCGCTGGTCGCGGCGGTGCTCGGCTACGGCGTGTTCAAGCGCCGGGTCAAGGGCGCCTACTTCGCCATCCTCAGCCAGGCGCTGGCCGCGGCCATGGCCATCTGGCTCACCGGCCAGCAGAGCCTCGGCGGGTTCACCGGCCTCTCGGATTTCCGGGCCTTCTTCGGATTCAAGCTGTCGGATCCGGCCAACCGCAGGATGCTGTTCTTCATCGCGGCGGCCGCGCTGCTGCTGGTGGTGGCCCTGATCCGTCAGCTCATGCACAGCCGCTACGGCGAACTGCTCGTCGCGGTGCGTGACCAGGAGGAGCGGGTGCGTTTCCTCGGCTACGACCCGGCCAACATCAAGATCGTCGCCTATGTCGTCGCCGCCTTCCTCGCCGGGATCGCGGGCGCGTTGTTCACCCCGATCGTCGGCATCATCTCCCCCGCCGACATCGGCATCGTGCCCTCGATCGCCTTCCTGATCGGCGTCGCCATCGGCGGCCGGACCACCCTGCTCGGACCGGTGCTCGGCGCCATCGGCGTCGCCTGGGCGCAGACCACGCTGTCGGAGGAGTTCCCCTCGGGCTGGACCTATCTGCAGGGCGTGCTGTTCATCGTGGTCGTCGGCTTCGTCCCGGCGGGCCTGGCCGGCCTGTGGCCCACGCTGAAGGCCCTGTGGCAGAGCCGGTTCGGGCCGAGCGAGGCCGAACCGGAGATCCGAACAGAACCGGCGCCCGCGGCGCCGGACGACGAGAAGGTGGCGGCACGATGAGCGAACCCGCACACGAGCCGAGGGCGGGCGGCAACGCGGGCATGGACAGCGAGTATCTCGAGATCCGTGGCCTGTCGGTCAGTTTCGACGGATTCAAGGCGGTGACCGAGGTCGACCTGACCGTGCTCCAGGGCGACCTGCGGTTTCTCATCGGCCCCAACGGCGCGGGCAAGACCACGCTCATCGACGCGATCACCGGGCTGGTCCCGGCGACCGGGTCGGCGCAGAAGTCGGGCACCGAACTGCTGGGCAAGAAGGTCCACCGGATCGCCCGGCTCGGGGTCGGCCGGACCTTCCAGACCGCGAGCGTGTTCGAGCAGCTGACCGTCCTGCAGAACCTCGACATCGCCGCGGGCGCGGGCCGCTCGCCGTTGACGCTGCTGCGGAAGCGGAAGTCGGTGCTGCCCAGCATCGACGAGGCGCTGGAGACCACCGGGCTCACCGCCCTGCGCGACACCCCCGCGGGCGTGCTCGCGCACGGGCAGAAGCAGTGGCTCGAGATCGGCATGCTGCTGGTCCAGAACGCCTCGGTGCTGCTGCTCGACGAACCCGTCGCCGGCATGAGCGCCGAGGAGCGCGAGGAGACGGGGAACCTGTTGCGCCGCATCGGCGGCGACCGGGTCGTCGTGGTCGTCGAGCACGACATGGATTTCATGCGCCAGTTCGCCACCTCGGTCACCGTGCTCGCCGGCGGGCAGGTGCTCAGCGAGGGCAGCGTCGAACAGGTTCAGGCCGATCCCAAGGTGCAGGAGGTCTACCTCGGCACCGCCAACCTGGACGTCTCGGAGGAGCCCGCCGATGCTTGAATTGCATGCCGTCCGTAGTGGTTACGGACGCACCGAAGTGGTGCACGGGGTCGACCTCACGGTGCCCGACGACAGCGTCGTCGCCGTGATGGGACACAACGGCGCGGGCAAGACCACCCTGCTGCGCACGGCCGTCGGGCTGCTGCCGGTCAAGTCCGGCCGGATCACCTTCGACGGGGAGGACATCACCAAGCTCGCCCCGTCCAAGCGGGTGGCCCGTGGCATCGCCTACGTGCCGCAGGGGCAGCAGAGTTTTCCCCAGCTGTCCACAGCCGAGAACCTGCAGGTGGTGGCCGACGGCCGCAAGCGCGGCAAGGCACTGATCGACGAATCGCTCGATCTGTTCCCCGCCCTCCGGGAGCTGCTGACCCGCAAGGCAGGCCTGCTCTCGGGCGGCCAGCGCCAGCAGCTCGCCATCGCCCGCGCGCTGATCACCGAGCCGAAGCTGCTCATCCTGGACGAGCCGACCGAGGGCATCCAGCCCTCGGTGGTCGCCGAGATCGAGCGCACCATCATCGCGCTGACCGAACGCGGCGGGCTGAGCGTGCTGCTGGTCGAGCAGCACATCGGCTTCGCGTTGCAGGCCGCCGGGCAGTACTACGTGCTGCATTCGGGTCGGGTCGGGTCCACCGGCGCGGGCGGCGCGGGCGCGGAGTCGGCGGTCCGTACGGCGATGACCATCTGAGCGGACACCGCCATGGCACGCGGACGGCGAGTGCCCCTGACCGAGCGCGTCTACGACGCGCTCCGCCACGACCTCGCCGCCGGACTCCTCGACGACACTCCCCTGCGGACCGAGCGTTTGGCCGCGCGCTACGGCGTCTCGCGCACCCCCGTGCGCGAGGCGCTGGCCCGGCTCGAGGCCGACGGGGTCGTCCGCCGCCGGGACGGGGTACTCGTCCTGTTCCGGCCCGACCCGGCCGAACTGGCCGACCTCTACGAACTGCGCACCGTGCTGGAATCGCGCGGTTTCCAGCGCATCGTCCTCGGCAGGCGGCTGACCGGCCACGACCTGACCGCCGTCGGGGGCGAACTCCGCCGCTGGCTGGCCTACCGCGACGAGCCGCCCGCGACCGCCGCGGCCGCCGTCGCCGCGGACGAGCAGTTCCACACCGCGCTGCTGCGGGCCGCGGGCAACGCCGCCCTGGTCGACGCGCTCGCCGCGGTCCACCTGCGGCTGCGCCCGATCCGCGCGGCGGCCCTCACCCGCGAGCGGGTGGCGGCCATGATCGGCGAGCACATCGCCATCGCGGAGTTGGTGGTCGCGGGCGAATCCGAACGGGCGCACACCGCGCTGGCCACCCACATCCGGGCCGCCCACGACCTGGTCGGCGCGCCGCGCGGCGAACCGGAACGGCCCGCACCCGAGGGGAATTGACCCCAGCGCTCAGCAGGCGGGCTGGAACGGGAAGCACTCGACCGGCGTCGACAGCGGCGCGGGCGCGGTGGTCGAGGAACTCACGGAACTCACCTCCGAGACGGTGCGCGGCTGCGGATCGTCGGTCAGCACCGCGCGGATTACAACGACGAGCACGACCAGCAGGCCGAACATCGCCAGGGCCAGCACGATCCAGCCCGCCCACCGGCCCGACCCCGTCGACGGCGGGGCGGGCGGGGCGACGGGCACCGAGTCGGCCCGCCTCCGGGTGACCCGCTCGAGGAAGGTGTCCACCGGCGGCGGCTCGTTCTCGTCGAATCCGTCGGCCGCCAGCTGGCCGGGGCTCGGCGCCAGTTCCCGCAGCCCCAGCGCCGTGCAGGTGTGCAGGACCCGGTCGATGGTGAACGCGCGCGGCGCCGCCGTGAAACCCTCGAGATAAATGCGCAGATCGGTCAGATCGACCGAATTACCCACCACCACATCGCGTCCGGTGCGCAGCGTGGTCCTGGCCGGGCGCACGACCACACCCCGATAGGGAATGAGCACGATCGCCCCGCAGACGTGTTTTCCGTCCTGCAGTGACTGCTCGAGGGCGTGGCGCACCGCCCAGACGCTGTCCTCGAGGCGGTCCAGCGGTTTCGCCGGGGCCGAATCGTCCAATTCGAGCGGTTCGTCGCTGATGGTCCACGGCGCGTTCGCGGCGATTTTCAGCAGGCCGCTCTGCCGCCGCCGGAAACCGAGCACGGTCAGCACGGTCATTCCCCTCGGCGTCAGCACCACGGCGGTGGAATGCCTGCCGCCGATGACCGGATCGATGAGCGCCAGACCCGCCCCGGGCAGTTTGCGCAGGCAGTCGACGAACTCCTGCTCGGAACCGGAGAGTTCGGCCCCCGGCCTGATCCGAACGAGCATTCCGATGTACCCCTACCAGTCTTGCGAGACTCTGCCACCGCTATTACTCGGCGGTACCCACCGATCATGACGGGCTGCGTCGCCGAAAACCACTGGAACAAAGGAAAAACCGCGTTACCGCCGAATTCCCGCGTATCCGGTGTCGCCGGGACGGGCCACGGCGGGGCGCGCGCGGAGTACGCTCCTGCGCATGGTGTCACCGGTGCGACCACGCATTTCTCCCGGACGGCTGCGCGAGCTGGGACCGGTCAACTGGGTCGTCTGGCAGGTGCTCTCCCGCGCCTCCGGCACCGCCGACGCGCAGCTGTTCAGCACCCTGGGGCGCACCGGCGGCCTGTTCCGCGGGTGGCTGCACTACTCGGGCAAACTCATGCCGGGCGGGCGCCTGCCGCGTTCGGAGGCCGAACTGGTGATCCTGCGGGTCGCCGCGCTGCGGTCCTGCGACTACGAGGCCGACCACCACCGCAGGCTGGGGCGCCGGGCCGGGCTCTCGGCCGAGGAGATCGAGCGCGTCGGCCAGGGCCCGGCCGCCGCGGGCTGGACGCCGCGGCAGCGCGCCCTGCTCACCGCGGTCGATCAGCTGGTGGGAACGCGCACCGTGGACGACGGGGCCTGGGCCGCCCTGGCCGAGCACTACGACGAGCGGCGCCTCATCGAGATCGTGCTGCTGATCAACCAGTACGAGGGGCTGGCGTCGACCATCGCCACCCTGGGGATCGAACGGGACAGTTTCTGACGGGACCGCCCGCCCGCGTCAGGCCCGGCGCGCCACCTTCACCGCGGCGACGATCATCGGGATCTGCAGCGGCAGGCGCGCCAGCACCCCGACCTTGAACGCGCGGGGCGCCTTCGGGTTGCGCACCACATCCACGGCCATCTGGATGTTGGCCGGGAACACGGCGACGAACAGCGCCGCGGCCAGCCAGCCGCCGACGCGGCGGGTGCGCGGCACCGCCAGCGCGGTCGCCACGCCGAGTTCGGCGACGCCCGACGCGTAGGTGTAGGTCCTGGCCTCGCCGGGGAGCTGCGGCGGCACGATCTTGTCGAAGGGCTTCGGCGCCACGAAGTGGAGGATGCCCATGAGGAACAGCGGGCGGCTCAACCAGGAATGCATGTCTGCACAGTGCCATACGGGGCGGTCCGCCGGTACCCCCCGGGCCTCCTCCACCACCGGCCGGCTCAGGCCAGCGCGGCCCGGAACACCTCGGCGGCCGGGGTGGCCGGTCGGCCGATCAGGCGGGTCAGATCGCCGGTGGTGACCTCGAGCGCGCCCCGGGCGATGCCGGTGTCGGCGTCGGCGAGCACCGCCGCGTGCGCCTCGTCCAGGCCGGCCGCGCGCAGGCCCGCGGCGTAGTCGGCCTCGGACAGGTTCTCGTAGCGGACCGGGGCACCCGCGGCCTCCGACAGCGCCGCGGCCAGGTCCTCGCCGGACAGGGCGGAGTCGCCGCCCAGCTCGTAGGTCCGGCCCGCGTGGCCGTCGGTGGTCAGCACGCGCGCGGCGGCGGCCGCGTAGTCCGCGCGGGCGGCCCCGGACACGCGGCCCTCGCCGAGCGCGCCGTGCAGGACGCCGGTCGCGACCGCGTGCCCGGCGCCCCCGGTGTAGTTCTCCCAATACCAGCTGTTGCGCAGCAGCACCGAGGGCACCGACGACGCGCGGACCACCTGCTCGGTGGCGCGGTGCTCGTCGGCCAGCCGCATCGGATTGTCCTGGGCGGCGGGGATGCTCGTGTACGCCAGCAGTTCGACCCCGGCCCGCTCGGCCGCCCGGACCACGTTGGTGTGCTGCGCGACGCGCGCGCCGAACTCGTTGCCCGAGACCAGCAGCACCCGGTCGACGCCGGCCAGCGCCGCGTCGAGGGCGGCGGGGTCGTCGTAGGACGCGACGCGGACCTCCGCGCCCTGTTCGGCCAGGTCGGCCGCCTTGGCGGGGTCGCGCACGATCGCCACCGGCCGCTCACCGGCGGCGAGCAGCTCCGCCACCACGAGCCGTCCGAGCTGCCCGCTCGCCCCTGTCACTGCCACCGTCATGACTTCCTCCAGACTACGACTGATACGTAAGCACTAACTATTAGTTAGCACTATTCATTCCGCAGGCGCTGTAGTCAAGAGCGGTACACTGGATCACATGAGCAGCGCGCGTCCCCGGCCGGCCGACGATGACGACGCGCGCCTGGAAGCCGACGTGTTCGCGCGCGACTGCGAGTCGCGACCGGTCCTGCAGAACGTGGCCAGCCGCTGGGGCGTGCTCGCGCTGGTCGCGCTGCGCGAAGGGCCCTACCGGTTCAGCGCGCTACGGCGCCGCGTCGACGGCGTGAGCGAGCGCATGCTCTCGCAGACGCTGCAGGCCCTCGAACGCGACGGCATGGTGCATCGCGAGGTCCTCGAGGCCATCCCACCCCGGGTCGAGTACACCCTGACCGAACTCGGCGGCCGGGTCGCCGAGCGGCTGGAGGATCTGATCGTGCTGGTGGAGGCCAACATGGACACCGTCCGCGCGGCCCGGTCCGCCTATCACCGCGACTGACCGGCCCCGATCAGCTGCGACACCGTCACGAAGCGGTAGCCCTGCGCCCGCAGCCGCGCCACGATCGCGGGCAGCGCCGCGGCCGACCGCTCCCGGTACATCACGTGCAGCAGCACGATGGATCCGGGCCGCACCTCGCGCACCGTCCGCTCGACGACCTCGTCGGTGCTCACCCGCCCGGCCGAATCGGGCTCGACATCCCAGGTGACGGTGGTGCGGTCGTGGTCGGCCAGATAGCTCGGCAGCGCCCACAGCTTCTTGCCGTAGGGCGGGCGGAACGTGATGGGGCCCTGCTGGCCCGCGCGGCGGATCTCGGCATCGGTGCGCTCGATCTCCTCGCGCACGGTGTCACCGGACACCAGCACCATCCGCCGGTGGGTGAAGGAATGGTTGCCGAGTTCGTGCCCGGCCGCGACGATCGCGGCGCCGTACCCGGGGTGCGCGGCCAGGTCACGGCCGACGAGATAGAAGGTCGCGGGCACCCCGGCCTCCGCGAGCGTGCGCAGTATCTCGGGGGTGCGGTCGGTGGGGCCGTCGTCGAAGGTCAGCGCCACGACCTTGTCGGCCGTGTCGACCCGGTCGACCAGGTCTCCGGCGAGCTGGAAGGTGCGCGAGTTCATCAGGAAATACAGACCGGCGCCCACCACGAGCACGACGACGAGCACGGACGCGACACCGAGGAACCACTTGCGCACCCCTGCTGTATACCGCAGGGGTGCGCGAGGATCAGCGGATCAGGGAATGACCTGGGTGATGTCACCCGGCTGCAGGTAATCGAAGAAGCGGTGCGCGCCCTCCTCGGTCATCCGCACGCAACCGTGCGACTTGGAGTCGACCGGGCCGACGTGGAAGGCCATGTCGCCGTTGAAGAACGTGGCCCAGCGCATCGGCGCGTTGTGCATCGTGCTCCAGTGGAATTCCCGCTTGAAGGAAATGCGGGTGACCGCGGGCGGGGTTTCGTAGCCGGGCATGCCGTGCGAAATCGGGGTCGGCCCGTAGATCACCCGGCCGTTGTCCACCAGCCACGCCTCGTTCGTGGACAGCCGCATGCACGCACGCGCCTCCTTGACCGGGCACGGCGATTCGGTCGGCACGATCGACCCGATACCGGGCAGATCCGGCCCACCCGGGAAGAGGGGCTCGGCGGCGGCGGGCGCCATCAACCCGAATCCCGCGACGGCCACCGAGGCCGTCGCCGCGATACGTCCTGTCCAGCCGAGAAAACGCTTGCTCACCATCGGAACTCCGTTGCCTCTCTCACCGGTTAGAGCACAAGCATGGGACCAACAAACGCGAAACTGCCGATGATCATCACCGATGACCGCCGTTTCCACCAAATCGACGCGCAACACAATCGAAAGAGAATCGTTTCGATTCGGAAAAGCGAAAACGGTGGTACCGGAGAATTCCGGCACCACCGTTTCGGCGGACGGCTCAGAAGTTGATCATGTGGCCCGCGAGGCCGTGGATCGCCTCCTGCAGCGCCTCCGACAGGGTCGGGTGGGTGTGCACGTTGCGGGCCAGCTCGTTGACCGTCAGGTCCCACTTCTGAGCCAGCGTCAGCTCGGGCAGCAGCTCGGAGACGTCGGGGCCGATGAGGTGGCCGCCGAGGAGTTCGCCGTGCGTCTTGTCGGCGACGAGCTTGACGAAACCGGTCGGGTCGCCGAGGCCGTGGGCCTTGCCGTTGGCGGTGAACGGGAAGGTCGCGACCTTCACGTCGTAGCCCTCGTCGATCGCCTGCTGCTCGGTGAGGCCGAAGCTGGCGACCTGCGGCTGGCAGAAGGTCGCGCGCGGCATCATCCGGTAGTCGCCCAGCGCCAGCGTCTCCGCGCCGCCGATGGTCTCGGCCGCGACCACGCCCTGCGCCTCGGCGACGTGGGCCAGCTGCAGCTTGGCGGTGACGTCACCGATGGCGTAGATGTGCGGCACGTTGGTGCGCATGTAGTCGTCGATGGCGATGGCGCCGCGCTCGGTCAGCTGCACGCCGGTGTTCTCCAGGCCGTAGCCCTCCACCCGTGGCGCGAAACCGACGGCCTGCAGCACCTTGTCGACGGTGACGGTCTCGATCGCGCCGGACTTGTTGTCCTTGATCGAGACGGTGACCTTGGAACCGTCGTCGTCGATCGACTGCACGGCCGCACCGGTGGTGATGGTGATGCCGAGCTTCTTGTACTGCTTGGTGATCTCCTTGGAGACGTCGACGTCCTCGTTCGGCAGGGCGCGGTCGAGGAACTCCACGATCCGCACGTCCACGCCGTAGTTCTTCAGGACGTAGCCGAACTCCATGCCGATCGCGCCCGCGCCGACGATGAGGATCGAGCCGGGCAGGTCGCGGGTGAGGATCTGCTCCTCGTAGGTCACGACGTTGTCCGAGAGCTGGGTGCCCGGCAGCAGACGGGTGGTGGTGCCCGTGGCGATGATGATGTTGTCGAAGGTGATCGACTCGGAGCCGCCCTTGGACAGCGCGACGTCGAGCGAGTTCGGGCCGGTGAAGGTGCCCTTCCCGTCGAACTCGTCGATCTTGTTCTTCTTCATCAGGAAGTGCACGCCCTTGACGCGCCCGTCCGCGACCTTGCGGCTGCGGTCGAAGGCGACGCCGAAGTCGAAGCTCGCCTCACCGGAGATGCCGAAGGTCTTGGCCTCCTTGGTGAAGATGTGGGCGAGCTCCGCGTTGCGCAGCAGGGCCTTCGACGGGATGCACCCGACGTTCAGGCACACGCCACCCCAGTATTTCTGCTCGACAATCGCTGTTCGCAGGCCGAGTTGAGCGGCGCGGATCGCCGCGACATAACCGCCGGGACCAGCGCCGAGAACGACGACATCGTAGTGGGAAGTCACGGCATCGAGCCTAACTCTGTTTCCGGGTGCGCACCCACCCGTCCCCCGCTTCGGTGAGGTACCCGCCGGTAATGGAGAACCGGGCGCGCAGGGCGAGGAATCGCGCGCCACCGACCAGCGCCGTCACGACCAGCACCGCGCCCGCGCGGGCGGGCTCGCCGAGCCCCGGCGCCACCGCCGTGAGCCCGGCCAGCGCGGCGGTGCTCACCAGCAGCCCGGCCAGCGCGAGCCCGCCGCCCTCCCACTGCGCGGTGCACCAGCCGACCCGGCCCGCGGCCCGGAAGGTCAGCCTGCGGTGCAGTTCGTTGGCGATCGCCGTGCTCACGATCGAGCCGGCCACATTGGCGGCCAGCGACCCGCATCCGGCGCAGGCGAGGAAACACAGGAGGTAGGCGAGATTGCTGGTCCCGCCGACCAGGGCGAACCGCGCCAGCTGGGCGAGCGGGTGGTCGCCCGGCAGCGATCGCCGCGACGGCGCCGCCGGCCGGGCCGGGACCGCGACGACGGGGCGGACGGGGGCGTATGCGGTGCTGTTCACGAGCAGTACGGTCGCCGACCCCGCTGACGCCGGACTGACGCCGCCCTGACACGGCGCTTGCGCCGGACACGACCCGGCGCCGTCAGCGGACGTGTCAGGGCGGTGTCAGGGCGATATCAGCCGCACCGGCGACGGTGGGTCCCATGAACAGCACAGCGATCGCCGCCTCCGGACTGCGGAAGTCCTACGGGGACAAGACCGTTCTCGACGGCGTCGACCTCACCGTCGGCGCGGGCACCATCTTCGCCCTGCTCGGCCCGAACGGCGCGGGCAAGACCACCACGGTCAACATCCTGACCACCCTGCTCACCGCCGACGCCGGCACCGCGCGGGTGGCGGGACACGACCTCGCCACCGAGACGAGGGCGGTCCGCGCGGCGATCGGCGTCACCGGGCAGTTCGCGGCGGTGGACGACCTGCTGACCGGCGAGGAGAACCTGAAGCTGATGGCCGACCTGCACCGGCTGCGCGGCGCGGACGGCAAGCGGGTGGTCGCCGGGCTGCTCGACCGGTTCGACCTCACCGCGTCGGCCCGCAAACCCGCCGCGAGCTACTCCGGCGGCATGCGCCGGAAGCTCGATCTGGCCATGACCCTGGTGACCCGGCCCCAGGTCGTCTTCCTCGACGAGCCGACCACCGGCCTCGACCCGCGCAGCAGGCGCACGATGTGGGAGATCGTGCGCGAGCTGACCGACGACGGCGTGACCATCTTCCTCACGACCCAGTACCTCGAGGAAGCCGATCAGCTCGCCGACCGGATCGCCGTGCTCGATCAGGGCCGCGTGGTCGCCGAGGGCACCGCGGACGACCTCAAGCGCCGGATCCCCGGCAGCCACGTCCGGCTGTGGTTCGCCCGCGCCGAGGGGCTCGCCGCCGCCGCGGCCGCGCTGCCCGCCGGCACCGCCGACGCGGACGCGCTCACCCTGAGCGTCCCCGGCGACGGCGGCTCCGCCGAACTGCGGGCCCTGCTCGACCGGCTCGCCGCCCACGACATCGAGGCCGAACGGGTCTCGATCCACACCCCCGACCTCGACGACGTCTTCCTCGCCCTCACCGGGCGCGCCACCACGGAGGCCTGAGCACCATGAGCACCCCCACCGCCGCCCTGTTCGACTCCTCGGTGATGTTGCGCCGCAACTTCACCCACATCACCCGCTCCCCCGTCACCCTCTTCAACGCGGCCCTGATGCCGGTGGTGATGATGCTGATCTTCGTCTACGTCTTCGGCGACGCCTTCGACGTGGGCGGGGACTACATCGACTACGCCGTGCCCGGCATGCTCATGCTGGCCATCAGCTACGGGCTGTCCGGCACCGCGGTGTCGGTGAGCTCGGACATGACCACCGGAGTCATCAATCGCTTCAAGGTCATGGACGTCTCGCGCGGCGCGGTGCTCACCGGTCACGTGGCGGCGAGCATGCTGACCAACGTGGTCGCGATCGCCGCGGTCCTCGCGGTCGGGTTCGCGCTGGGCTTCCGCTCCCCCGCGACGGCGGCGCAGTGGCTCGGCGCCCTCGGCGTCCTGCTGGCCACCGCCTTCGCGGCGGCGTGGCTGACCGTCGCGCTCGGCATGGCCGCCAAGACCCCCGAGGCCGCGGGCATGTCGGTGGTGCCGCTGATCATGCTCCCCTTCCTCAGCAGCGCGATCGTGCCCGCCGACAAGATGGGCCCCGGTGTCCGGCAGTTCGCCGAATACCAGCCCTTCACCCCGATCATCGAATCCGTGCGTGGCTTCCTGACCGGCGCCCCCTCGGCGGGCCACACCGTCGCCGCCCTGGCCTGGTGCGCGGGCTTCGCCGTCGTGGGCTACCTCTGGTCGCGCGCCACCTTCACGAAGCGGGCGTGACCGCCCCGGCGCAACCCCGCTCCACGCCCCGGTGCGCGATCCGCCACCGGGGCGTCGCGGCGTCTCCGCGCCTAGGCGGCCAGCGTCGCCGCCAGCAGCTCGGCGCGGTCGGCCTCGCTGCCCTCGCGCGACGCGTCGGCGAACCCCGCCTCGCCCAGCCGCTCCCGCGTCTCGCGTTCGACGGCGGCCGCGCGCGGATGGGAGCGATCGGGCAGGCCGCGGGCGGCGACACTGGCCGCCAGCAGGCGCGCGGCCTGGGCATGGTCGCCGGAGCGGCGGGCGAGGTCGGCGACGCCGACGAGCACGAGGGCGATCAGCGGCGCGTGCCCGGCGCGGGTCGCGGCCTCGGCGGCGACCCGGAAGTGCGCGCGCGCCTCGGCGAGGTCCTCCGCGAGGTAACCCAGCAGGACGTGCACCATCGCACGGACATTCGGCTGCTCGGCGTCCGCGCCGAGCAGGGTGCGCGCCAGCTCGATCTGCCCGCCCGCCGTGGCGGTGTCGCCGCTCCAGAGCGCCAGTTCGGCGCGGGCGAGGGCGACTTCGGCCAGGGCGGTCGGCCAGGCGGTCCGATCGGCGCGGCGCTGGGCGTCGGCCAGCGCGGCCGCGCTCTCCTCGGGCCGGTCGAGCAGCCAGTGCAGCTGGGCCTGCCGCGCGCGCATCGCAACCACGTCCTCGATCGCGCCGACCTCGGTGACCACCGCGATGGCCTCGTCGTACAGGGCGATGGCGGCGGCGAGGTCGCCGCGCAACGCGGTCCGGGCCGCCAGTTCGGTCAGCGCGAAGGACATGCCCCACCGCTCCCCCAGCGCACGGAACTCGGCGAGCGCCTGCGTCAGGTACTCGTCGGGCTCCGGCCCCTGATCACCGAGCACGGTCCGCAGCTTGCCCAGCTGGAGCCGGGCCAGGGCCCGCGACCACGGATCGCCGTCTGCCAGCACCGCTTCGAAGGCGGGCAGGAACTCCTCCGGACCGCCGAGCATGCGTTCGAGCGCGGCGGTGAAAGCCAGGGCGGGATGGCCGCCCCGCGCGGCGCGGCCGTACCGGTGCGCCTTGCGGATCCACTCCGCGACCTGCTGTTCGTCGTTGCGGCCCGAGGTCACGAAGTGCACCACCAGGCCGTAGACCAGGGCGCGGGTCTCGTCGTCGACCTCGCCGGGCAGCTCGGCGGCGGCGATGACGAGTTCGGTGCCCTCGCCCTTGTGCCCACCCAGCCACCAGTACCAGCCCGCCGCCGCGGCCAGACCCATGGCCCCGGCCGCGTCGCCCGCCGCGAGCGCCCCGCGCATCGCCGCCGCCAGGTTGTCGTGGTCGGCCTCCAGGACGGCCAGCCAGTCCAGCTGCTCCGCCCGGCGCAGATGCGGTTCGGCGGTGGCGGCCAGGCCGGTGAAGTAGGCCAGGTGCGCGCGGCGGGCCGTCTCGGCGTCGCCCGCCTCGGCGAGCCGGTCGGCGGCGTACTGCTTGATGGTCTCCAGCATGCGGAAGCGCGGGCTGTCGTCGGCGGTGACCACCAGCAGCGACTTCTCGGCCAGCGCGGTCAGCAGCTCCAGGACCTCCTGGCCCTCCCCGCCCGCCCCGCCGTCGGCGCACACCTGTTCGGCGGCCTCCAGACTCGCGCCGCCCGCGAAGACGGCCAGGCGGCGCAGCACGAGACGCTCGGCGTCGCTGAGCAGTTCCCAACTCCAGTCGACGACCGCGCGCAGCGTCCGGTGCTGCGGGATCGCGGTGCGGCTGCCGCCGGTGAGCAGCCGGAAGCGGTCGTCGAGGCGGCGGGCGAGCTGGTCGAGGGACAGGGTGCGCAGGCGGGCGGCGGCCAGTTCGATCGCCAGCGGAATCCCGTCGAGTGCCCGGCAGATCCGGGCCATGGTCGCCCAGGTCGCGTCGTCGGTGGCGAGGTCGGTCCGGAAGGCGCTCGCCCGATCGCGCAGCAGCGCGACAGCCGGGGATGCCTCGATCTCGGCCGCGCCCGCCCCCGGCGCGGGCAGCGACAGCGGCGCGACCTGCCACAGCGCCTCCCCGGTGATGCCGAGCGGCTCGCGGCTGGTGGCCAGGATCCGCAGCCGGGTGCACTCGCCGAGCAGCCGGTGGGCGAAGGCGGCGGCCGCCTCGATCACGTGCTCGCAGTTGTCAAGGATCAGCAGGGTCTCGCGGTCGCGGATGGCGGCGATCAGCCGGTCCATCGGCTCGGCGCCGGGCGCGCCGCCGAGGAACGCGTCGCGGAAACCGAACGCGGCCAGCGCCGCCTGCGCGGGATCGGCGCCGCCCTCGGAGCCCGCGAGCTCGACCAGCCAGGCGCCCTCGGGGAGGTCGTCGAGCATGGTCCGCGCGGTCTCGACGGCGAGGCGGGTCTTGCCCGAGCCGCCGGGGCCGGTCAGCGTGGTGAGCCGGTGCGCGGCGAGGAGTTCGCGCACCGCGGCGATGTCGGTGTCCTTGCCGACGTAGCTGGTCAGCTCCGCGCGCAGGTTGGTGACGCGCTCCGCGGGCCGGGCGCCGACCTCGCCGCGCAGCAGCGCGACATGCAGGGCCGAGAGTTCGGGCGACGGGTCGGCGCCCAGCTCCTCCGCCAGCGCCTCGCGCGCCTGCTGGTAGGCCGACAGCGCCTCGGCGGCCCGGCCCGCCGCGGCCAGCGCGCGCATCCGCGCGGCGACCAGTCGCTCGCGCACCGGGTGCTGGGCGACCAGGTCGGTCAGCTCGGCGACCAGCTCGGCGCCGCGGCCGAGCCGGATCTCCGCCTCGTACAGGTCCTCCAGCGCGTCCAGCCGCAGCCCTTCGTAGCGGGCGATCACGGCGACCACGTCGGGGCCGTCGCCGAGGTCGGTCATGGGGTCACCGCGCCACAGCGCGGCGGCTTCGCGCAGCAGCCGCGCCCGCTCCGCGTCGTCGGCCCCACGTGCCCGGTCGACCAGCCGGTCGAAGCGCACGGCGTCGACGTCCACCGGATCGATCACCAGGCGGTATCCGCCCGGCTGGGCCTCGAGCGAGCCCTCGGGCAGCGCGCGGCGCAACCGGGAGACCAGGGCCTGCAGCGCGTTGGCGGCGTCGGCGGGCGGCTGCTCGCCCCAGATCCAGTCGACCAGTTTGGTCTTGGACACCGCGCGGCCCGGCTCGAGCGCGAGGGTGATCAGCAGCGCCCGCAACCGCGCGCCGGGAACCTCCGTCGTTCCACCGTCCGCGGTCCGGATCTCCAGTGGCCCAAGCATCCCGATCTGCACCCGCCCATTGTGCCCGCGCCGTCAACCGGCCGCTCACCGCCCTTTTCGCGTCCGGAGGGCGGCGTCAGGCCGGTGTCAGGCCCGTGTCAGCGGCGGCGGTGACAGTGGTGGCACCGACGAACACGAACCGAGGAGAACACCGTGCACACCTTCGCCACCCCGAAGCCGATCGCCGTCGCCGTCGACGTGCTGGCCGCCGACGTCACCGTCACCGCGTCCGAGCGCACCGACACCGTGGTGGTGGTCCGCCCCGCCGACGCGGGCAAGAAGGCCGATGTCCGGGCCGCCGCGCAGACCACCGTCGACTTCGACGGCGCCACCCTGCGTGTGGTCACCCCGAAGTCCTGGCGCACCCACACCCCGTTCGGCGGCAATCCCGCGATCGCGGTGCGCGTCGAGGTGCCGTCCGGCTCGACGCTGAAGGCCACCGCCGGGGTGGGCCGGGTGCTCGGTGCCGGCGCACTCGGCGAATGCGAGCTGGCGGTGTCGCTGGGCGACATCGTCCTCGAATGCCCGCAGGGCTCGGTGACGGCGAAGACCGCCAAGGGCGACATCCGCATCGGCGAGGCCGTTCGCGGCGAGATCCGGCTGGAGACGGCGATGGGCGAGCTCGAGGTCGGCATCCGGCCGGGTAGCGCGGTGCACCTGGAGACCGTCGCCGCCTCCGGCCCCGTCCGCGACACCCTCGCCCCGGTCGGCGCCGAACCGGCCGACATCGTCCGCGTCTTCGCGCGCAGCACGCTCGGCAACATCGTCATCCGGCACGCCACGCCCGCCTGAGCCGAGGTCCCCCGCCGCCTCACCGCGGCCGGGCCGCGACGCGCTCGGACCCGAGGCCGGTCAGGACGGCCGCGAGATTGTGGGCCGAGGTGCGCGGCACCTTGCCGCCGGGACCGTCGTCGAAGCGCGGGTAGTCGCTGTGCCCGGCCGCGCCGCCGTACGCCGCGCCGCCGACCACCGAGGCGCCGGTCTCCAGCGGGATCCAGCCCGGCGTGTTCACCGGATTCCAGCCGAAACGGTTCAGCCGGGCCACCGCGTCGTCCGGGGTGGCCATCGTGAACGTGTGGCCGGGCGGCAGCCCGTAGTCGTCGCCGTCGACGATCTCCGACGGCGTCCGGGGCGAACCGTGGCCGGGCGGGCCGCCACCGAGCCCCGGCGACCCGTACAGGACGACGTCGTCGACCGCGTGCACGCCGCGGGCGCGGAGTTCGCGCAGCGCGAGGCTGGTCGTGGTCGAACCGTAGGAGTGGCCGAGGGCGGTGACGTGCGCGTCGGCGTTTCCCGAGACCCGCCGGGCGATGTCGAGGCCCTCGTAGAAGTCGGCGAGCGCCCGCGCGCCGTTCTCGGCGCGGTGCTGGGTGACGACGCCGGCCACCCCGGCCAGCGCCCCGACGGGATCCCTCGCGACGCCGCCGGGGGAAACACGCTGCGGCGGTTCGTAACCCAGCCAGGCGATCGTCGCCACGGTTCGATCCCCCCGATCGTGGCGCGTCAGCAGTTCCCGCGCGTGCGCGCGCAGGTCGTGCGCCTGGTCGACCAGGCGGGCGAGGGAATCCGTGGCGTTCGTGTTCAGGCCGGGCGTCGTCACCGCGACATGGTTCGCGGTGTCCGGGTCGCCGATCGCGACCACGGCCTTCACCCGCTCGCCGCTGCTCGCGTCGAGTGACAGGAGAAGCCGGGGCGAGCCGGCCGTGCCGGTCGTTTCCACCACGCTCCGCACCGCGCGCAGGTCGTCGAGCCGGGTCCGGGCGACGAGCCGCGCCTGCGGGCTGCCCGCCTGGGCGAGCTGTGTCCGCAGCTCGCGCTCGGTGTAGTCGAGCAGGCTCCGGTTGGCGCGGTCGCGTGCCGCGGCGGGGAGACCGTCGAGCGCGCCGATCAGCTGCGGCCGGGTCGTGACGAGGAAGCCGCGCTGGTCGCCGGTGAGGGAGTCCCACCACGCCCGGGTGGCGGCGATGTCGGCGTCGGCGGTCGGCCGGTCGGCGCCGGGTCGCGCGGGCAGGTCGCCGAGCGCGGCCGAGGCGGGCGCCATCGCGCGCAGCGCCAGCACCGCCTCGGCGATGGCGGGGGCCCAGCGGGCGTCGAGGCGATCGAGGTCCGCGGCCAGGTTGCGGAGCCGGAGTGTGGTGTCGGCGTTCTCGTCCGGGTCGGGCAGGCCGGTCACCTCCCAGCTGTCGGAGACCGCGCCACCGGCGTTCTCCACGACGCCGACCAGGGCGCGGAGTTCGCCGACCGGATACGCCATGGCCCTGGCCGCCGCGCGGCAGTTCGAGCCGATCCTGCTGTAGGCGTCGATCACCCGGCCGAGGCCGGTCCATTCCGCGTCGGCGCGTCCGAGCGCGGCGGCGCAGGCGGCGCCGGACCAGTCCAGGTCGTGCACGGCGCGGCGCATGCCGGACCGGATCGCGTCGAGGCCGGATTCGATGCCGGCGCGAGCGCCCTCGGGGTCGATGGTGTCCGCCACCTCGTCCAGCCCGGTGACGTCCCAGCCGAGCACCCGGCTCTTCGTCGGCATGTTCACCGGGCGGGTTCCTGATCGAGGGCGGTGACGGCGGCGATCCGCGCCGCGGCCGCGACGTCGGTGCCGTCGTAGAACGTGGCCGCGGCGTCGAGGAGCTGACCGTACTCGTGCAGGCGGGCGGCCACGACCCTGATCGCCTGTGCGCTGGCTCCGTCCGCGTCGGCCAGCGCGGCCGCGATCCGCGATCCCGCGACCGCGTTCCGGGCGCGGGCGGCGTCGAGCGACGGCACCGTGGCCGGGTCCGAGACGTCGTCGCGTAGCGACCACATCGTGTTCATGGTCAGCCGCAAGTTCTCCGGATTCACCGCGAGCATGGCCCCGCCCCCTTCACCGTGCGCGGGGGCAGCCATCGCGGATCCCCCGACCACATCGACTGTGTCGACGCGTCACCCCCCACCCGGGTCGGCGCGTCGGTCGGAGGCTAGCAGGCGACCCGTCGCGGCCGCCGGGAAATCCCAGGACAGGAGGGGAGACCCGCCGGTCAGCCCGCCCAGACCCGCGCCGCGACGCGGTGGAAGTTGCCGCCGAGGATCTTCGCGCGTTCGTCGGCGCGGAAACCCCGATCGGCGAGCAGGTCGTCGATGCCGGGGAAGCCGGAGCGGCCGAGGAGGTCCTCCGGCGGAACCCACTGCAGCGGGCCCCATCTGGTGTACCAGTCGGAGAACGCGCCGGGGTTGTCGCGGATCTCGTCGTTGAATTCGGCGCCGTCGAAGGAGATGTCGGAGCCGAGGCCGATGTGGTCGACGCCGACCAGATCGACGCCGTAGCAGATGTGGTCGACCATGGCCGCCACGCGTTCGGCGCGGGCGCCGGGTTCGTTGTGGCCGAGGAAGATCCCGACGCCGTTGACGCCGATGACGCCGCCGGTCGCGGCGCAGGCCCTGGCCTGCTCGTCGGTGATGTTGCGCGGATGTTCCCACAAGGCGGCGAAATTGGCGTGGCTGTAGATCATCGGCGCGGTGGTGTGCGCGGCGATGTCGAGGCCGGTGCGCGCCGAGCAGTGCGCGCCGTCGGCGAACATGCCGACCTCGTTCAGCGCGCGCACCAGGTCCTTGCCGTAGGCGGTGAGCCCGGTGTCCTCGGCGTCCATGCAGCCGCAGCCCGCCGCGTTGGCGTGGTTGTAGGTGGGCAGCAGCGACCGCACGCCGAGCCCGTAGAACATCGCCACGTTGTCGAGGTCGCCGCCGAGCGGGCGGGAGTCCTCCAGATCGAAGGCCAGGGCGATCCGGTCGGGGTCGCCGATGTCGTCCAGGGACGCGACCAGCCGGAAGCGGGGGTCGGCCGCGGTCTGCGCCCGGAACCGCGTCAGCAGGGCCAGCGAGTCCGCGGTGTCCTGCGCCGAGTAGCCCACGTTGACCGACAGGTAGGAGCCGAGCGGATAGCGGGCCAGGTCCTCGATGCGCGCGCTGTGCCGCAGGGGCAGGCAGCAGTGCTGTTCCCAGATCATCACCGTGGTCACCTCCGTGTCGACGCGACGACTGTCGATCCTACGTTCGGCGTTCGGGCCGCGGCCGTGCCGCGACTAACGGCGCGCCGGATTCGCGCGATCCACAGGTGAATTCGTTGTTCGCCGTAGCCAGGGGGTGCGACATGGGTCGCGTACTTCTCCTTCTGCTGAGCGTCTCGCTCGGCACCCTCCTCTCGGCGGCGCCCGCCGCCGCCGACCCGGGCTCGTGCGAGGTGGGCTGGGGCTCGCTCGACAAGTCCGACGCCACCACCGGCCGCGCCCCGCTCTCCGACGTGCGCGCGGGGCGCCACGAGTGCTTCGACCGGCTGGTGATCGAGGTGGCCGGACCGGTCACCGGCTACCGGGCGGGCTATGTCGGCTCCGTCACCATGGACGGGTCCGGCCAGGCCGTGCCGCTGCGCGGCGGTGCCTTCGTCCAGGTCACCGTGCACGCCCCCGCCCACGACGACGCGGGCCGGGCGACCTACCTGCCCGCCGACCGCGCCGAAGCCGTCCCGACCGGGGGATACGACACCTTCCGGCAGGTCGCGTGGGCGGGCTCCTTCGAGGGGCGGACCACCTTCGGGATCGGCGTCCGCGCCCGCCTTCCGCTGCGGGTCTCCACGCTGGAGGGACCCGGTTCCGGCTCCCGCGTCGTGGTGGACGTGGCGCACCGCTGGTGACCCTCGGCAACAATGTGGGGATGAGCGGCGTTGAGCAGAACGTGACTGATCCTTACCTGTGGCTCGAGGACGTGACCGGTGAGCGGGCGCTGGAGTGGGCGCGGGAACACAACGAGGTCGCCGGGGCGCGGTTCGCCGCCTCCGAGCGTTTCGCCGCGCTCGAGCAGCGCATCCTCGACGTTCTCGACGACGACACCCGCATCGCCTACCCGGGCAGGCGCGGCCCGTGGCTGTACAACTTCTGGCGCGACGCCGAGCACCCGCGCGGCCTGTGGCGGCGGACCACCTTCGACTCCTACGCCACCGACGACCCCGACTGGGACGTCATCATCGACGTCGACGCCCTGGCCGCGGCCGAGGACGAGAACTGGGTGTGGGCGGGCGCCGGTGTCCTGCGCCCCAGTCAGTCGCTGGCCCTGATCAAGCTCTCGCGCGGCGGCGCCGACGCCACGGTGGTCCGCGAGTTCGACATGGAACGTCGGGTGTTCGTCGACCCCGCCGACGGCGGCTTCGCGCTGCCCGAGGCCAAGTCGCGCGTCGGCTGGATCGACGCGGACACCGTCTACGTCGGCACCGACTTCGGTCCCGGCTCCCTGACCGACTCCGGCTATCCGCGCGTGGCGAAGAAGTGGCGCCGGGGCACCGACCTGTCCGAGGCGGAGACCGTCTACGAGGGCGAGCCCTCCGACGTGTCGGTGACCGTCGGCTACGACCGCCACCCCGGCTACGAGCGGCACTACGTCGGCCGGGCGACCGACTTCTACAACGAGGAGATCTACCTCCTCGGACCGGACAACGAGCTCACCCGGATCGACACCCCGACCGACGCGGACGTCAGCTGGTACAAGGACTACCTCACCGTCCGTCCCAAGCAGGACTGGACCGTCGGCGGGACCACCTATCCGGCCGGCTCGCTGCTCGTCACCGATTTCCCCGCGTTCCTGGCGGGCGAACGGGATTTCGAGGTTCTGTTCACCCCCGACGCGCACACCTCGCTGTACACGTGGGGCTGGACCGAGAACCACCTGCTGCTCACCACCCTGCGCGACGTGCAGACCGAGCTGGCGGTGCTCACCCCCACCGCCGAGGGCTGGCACAGGCGGCCGCTGACCGACGTGCCGCCGATGTCGACCACCAGCATCATGAACACCGACCCCCTCGAGGGCGGTGACGAATTCATGCTCAACACGTCGGGTTTCACCGATCCGGGCACCCTGCTGGCGACCTCGGTGGGCGGCGAGACGGTCCGGCTCAAGCAGCAGCCGTCGTTCTACGACGCCGAGGGCATCGTCACCGAACAGTTCTTCGCCACCTCCGACGACGGCACCCAGGTGCCGTATTTCGTGCTGCGCCACCGCGACACGATCGGCGCGCCCGCGCCGACGATCATGTACGGCTACGGCGGGTTCGAGGTCTCCCAGACCCCCGGTTACACCGCGCTGGCCGGGCTGGCCTGGCTGGAGAAGGGCGGCGTGTACGTCATCACCAACATCCGCGGCGGCGGCGAGTACGGCCCGCAGTGGCACACCTCGGTGCTGAAGGAGAACCGGCACAAGGCCTTCGAGGACTTCGCCGCCATCGCCCGGGACCTGGTCGCCCGGGGCGTCACCACCGCCCCGCAGCTCGGCGCGCTCGGCGGCAGCAACGGCGGCCTGCTGATGGGCGTCATGCTGACCCGCTACCCGGAGCTGTTCGGCGCCATCGTGTGCAAGGTTCCGCTGCTCGACATGAAGCGCTACCACCTGCTGCTGGCGGGCGCGTCGTGGGTCGCCGAGTACGGCGACCCGGACGACCCGCGGGAGTGGGCCTACCTGAGCGAGTACTCGCCGTATCAGAACACCGACCCGGACCGCGCCTACCCGCCGCTGCTGCTGACCACCTCCACCCGCGACGACCGGGTCCACCCCGGCCACGCGCGGAAGATGGCGGCGCTGCTGGAGTCCCAGGGCCGCACGGTCTGGTACTACGAGAACATCGAGGGCGGGCACGGCGGGGCGGCGGACAACAAGCAGGCGGCGTTCCAGTCCGCGCTGTCCTACGAGTTCTTCACCCAGATCCTGCGCGAGGGACGCGCCTAGCGGATCGTCAGCGGTCGCGCAGCCACTTCTCGACGACGTCGACGGTGTCGCCGGGGTTGGTGATCCAGCCGTTGTGGCCGAGGTTCTCCCGCTGGAACCAGCGGGAGACCTGGGCCGCGGGCATCTTGCTCAGGAGATGGTCGGCCGAGGACTGCGGCGCCCACTCGTCACCGGCGATGGTGATGGACAGGACGGGGAACTTCAGCCGGGCCATCCGCTCCTCGTAGTCGATATCGGCGCCGACGGGGACGAACCGTCCGGTGCGGGCCAGCCGTGCCCAGTCCGACATGAGCACCTTGGACTGCCTGCCGAAAGCCCTGGCGCCGCCGAGCATGTCGCCGGGCCAGTACCCGGCCAGGCTGGAGGCGATGGTGACCGCCGCGGTCCCCATCAGCATGCCGGGGCTGAGCACGCCTCGGTAGCCGCGGAAGTACGGCGTGCCCGAGGCGACCAGGATCAGCCCGCCGATCCGGCCGCGGGCCCGCGCGGCGTACATCGCCGAGAGCTGGCCGCCCATGCTGTGGCCGAGCAGGTAGGGGGTGCTGCCCGGGAAACGGTCCCGCACGACCTGCAGGGTGGCGGGGAAGTCCACCGAGGCCAGTTCGTGGTACCCGTAGGTGCTTTCGGCGCCGGGCCGGTGCGAGGAGTCGCCGTTGCCGCGCAGTTCGCCGATGGCGACGTCGAAGCCCCGGGCGGCCAGCTGGTCGCCGAAGTACTCGTAGAACTCCCCGGGGACCGCGAGGCCGGGGACGATGACCACGACGGGGCGAGGCGCGTCGGGGGTGATGGGGTGCCGGTGCGCGCCGCGGGCGGGCAGCAGGCGCACCGGCAGGGTGCTGCCGTCGGGTACCTGGATCGGAACCGTTTCGACGCGGGGCATCTCAGGCCCCGACCGCGCCGAGGATCACGCGGCTCAGGACCCGGATGACGTCGTCGAGCGGCGGCCGCGGGTCGGCGCCGCTCCAGCCGTCGACGACGTAGTTGACCGCGCCGATGATGGCGAGCACGCGCATGTCGTAGTCGCCCGGCGGGATCTCGCCCTGCATCGCCGCGTCCTCGGCGGCCCCGGCCAGCAGGGAGCCCCAGACGCGCCGCAGCTCGATCCGCAGCTTCTCCACCTTGGGGCCTGCGCCGACGACCTCGACCAGGGCCACCCGCGCCTTGCGCGGGTCGGCGCCGATCGATTCGATGTAGGCACGCACGGCGGTGTCGATGGACTCGAGGGCGGTGCCGTCGGTCTGGGCCTCGAGGGCCGCGGCGACGGCTTCCCGGGATTCGCGGTCGATCTGCTCGTAGAGCTCGAGCAGTAGCGACTCACGGCCGGTGAACTCCTCGTAGAACTGCCGCGACGACAGCCCGGCGTCCTTGCAGATGGCGCCGACCGAGCTATTGGCGTAGCCGTCGCGCGCGAAGACCGTGAGGCCCGATTCCAGAAAACGCGCACGCCGCTGGCGTTGCCGGTCCTCTACGGGCTGCCCGGCATACATACGTCCCGTATTCGCATCCTGTGACATTGGCGCTGACAATACCGAAGGGCCCGATCCCCTCGTCATGGATCGGGCCCTTCGGCTGCCTGCCCGGCTTACCGCGCGTTAGCCGGGCAGTAGCTCATGCCTGAGCTCAGTTGCCGGAACCCTGCACCGAGCCCGTGCTCAGCGAGCTGGTCAGCAGGCCGAGGAGCAGGGTGAGGATGTTGCCGTCGTTGGAAGTATCGGTGATGAACAGCATGGTGACTCCAAGAAGATACTGCGTGACATCGCTGTCACTGGCCATTTGCCAACACGGACCTTACACAGACCGAATGTGACTACGCAGTGTTTTAGAGTATTTCGATCACTTTTTTCCGAACGCCGGTCAAGACGCCGGAACCTCGGGCTCCCCCAGGCTCAGCATGAGCCGATTGGCCCAGGAGAACGACGCGGTCGACAGCACCAGATCGTGGATGTCGCCGTCGCCGAAGCCCAGCGCCCGCAGCCGCGCCAGCTCCGCGCTCGCGTCCCGCGGCGGGTGCGCGGCCAGCGCGGCGGTGAAGTCGATGATCGCGTCCCAGCGCGCGTCGAGACGAACCCCGGTGCCCTCGTCGAGCAGCCGCTGGACGTCCTCGGCGCGCTTGGAGAGCTGGCTGGTGAACCGGGAGTGCACGGACGCGCAGTACTCGCACCCGTTGTGCCGCGAGGTCACCGTGGCGGCCAGCTCGCGCTCGGCGCGGGTCAGTCCCTCGCGGCTGTAGAAGATGTCCTTGTCGTTGGCGCTGCGCTCGGCGAGCACCTCCGGGTTGCGGGCCAGCAGGCGGAAGTACGGGCTCTGCCCGCGCTGCCCTTCCAGCAGCGGCCGCTGGGCCTCGTCGGCGTCGGCAAGGGCGATGGGCTCGACCCACGGCACCCAGTCGAGGACCTCCTGGGTGAACCCGGCCGGACGCCTGCCCGGCTCGACATCTCGCACTTCGCTCACGCGGATTCTCCGATCAGGGCGAGGCCGGCGATCAGCCGGGCCTGGTAGTTGACGAAGCCGACCAGCTGCGACACCGTGACGATGTCGCGCTCGGACAGTCCCGCCGCGAGCAGGACGTCGAGGTGCGCGCGGGTCGCCGTCGCCGGGGCGGTGGTCAGCCGGGCGGCGTGCAGCAGGGCCGCGGCCAGGACCGCGTCCCCGGCCGAATCCGCTTCGGTACCGGCGCTTCCCGCGCGGCGGGCGTAATGGGCGGCCAGCTCCTTCGACTCGGCGAGCGTGGCCACGTGCGCGGCGACCGCGGCCAGGCGCTCGGGCCCGAAGGCCCGGCCCGCCGGCCCGTCGAACAGTGCGTCGTGCACGCCCTGGGTCCGCGCGAGGACCTCAGGGCGCGCGGCGCGCACCGCCCGCACCCGCTCGGCGGTCGCGGCGCCGAGCGCCGCGTCGATGACATCGGGGGTCCGCGCCGTCGCGGTCATTCCCCACCCCTTTCACTGGTTGACCAGCCGAGGCGCGGTGCGACCTCGGTGGCGAGAAGTTCGATGGACCGCAGGGTGGCCCGCTGGTCGGGGTCGACGGGATGGACCTGCACGATCAGGTCCGTCGAGGCGGTGACCGCGTCGTCGGCGGCCAGCCGCTCCGCCACCTCGTCCGGCGTGCCGACCACCGAATCCCGCAGCACCTCCTCGACGGTGGCGCCGAGGCCGGTGATCCCCGCGGCGCGCAGATGCTCGAGGAAACGCACCGCGCCCCGATGGGCCCAGCGCGTCGCCTCGGTGTGTTCGTCGGCGACGAACACGCTGCGGGAGGCACCGATCCGCCCGGTGGCGCCCGCGGGCAGCGCGGCGCGGTACGCCTCGATCAGGCGGGTCTGCACGCCGTCGAGCGGTTCGCCGGGCCGGTCCGGGTCGCGCGGCTGGGTGCGCGACAGCAGCAGCCCCGCGCCGTCGGCGCCCGCCCGCTCGGCGCCCGCCCGCGAGAACGTGGCCTGCCAGGTCCGGTCCCGCAGCCCGGGCGCGGGCGGGTGCAGCGGGCGCCCGGGCAGCAGCTCGGCGCCGTCGAGTGCCGCGGCGACCGCGGCCAGCCTCTCGGCGTAGACCCGCTGCCGGTCGGCGCTCTCGACCCCGAAGAGCGCGAACGCGCTCGCCGAACCGCCGCTGCCGAAACCGAGTTCGAGCCTGCCGCCGGAGAGGGTGTCCAGCACGGCGGCGTCCTCGGCGACCCGGATCGGGTCCTCCAGACCGAGGGTGACAATGGCCGTGCCGAACCGGATCCGCGGGAACCGGGCGGCCGCGTGCGCCAGGAAGACCAGAGGGCTCGGCAACCCACCCTCGTCCGGGTCGAGGTGGTGCTGGGCGACCCACGCGGTGTCGTAGCCGAGCCGCTCGGCGAGTTCGATCTGCTCGAGGGTGTCGGCGTAGACCCGCGCGGCGGTGTGCGTGTCGGCCGGGCGGACCAGCCGGGTGAACAGGCCGAGGCGCGTCATGGGCTCACCTTTCCGAGATAGGCGTCGCGGATCGCCGGATCGTCGAGGAGTTCGGTCGCGGTGCCGCGCAGCACGATTTGCCCGCCGCGCAGCACGTTGCCGGTGTGCGCGATGGACAGTGCGAGTTCGGCCTGCTGCTCGACGATCAGGATGGCCAGCCCGAGTTCGGCGTTGAGCCGCGCGATCTCGTCCAGCACCCGGTCGACGAACAGCGGCGACAGCCCCATGGTCGGCTCGTCCATGCAGATCAGCCGTGGCCTGCTCATCAGGGCGCGGGCGAAGGCCAGCATCTGCTGCTCGCCGCCGGACAGGGTGCCCGCCTGCTGGGCACGGCGTTCGCGCAGGCGCGGGAAGTGCTCGTAGAGCTCGGCCGCCCGCGCCGCGAGCACCGATCGCCGTTCCTTGCGGATGTAGCCGCCGACGTAGAGGTTCTCCTCCACCGTCATGGCCGGGAACACCCGGCGCGCCTCGGGCACCGAGGCCAGCCCGGCCTCGATCCGCGCCGCGGGCGAGGAGGCGCTGACATCGCGTCCGTCGATCCGGATCGTGCCCGAGGTCGGGCGCAGCAGGCCGAGGGCCGTCTTCATGGTGGTCGACTTGCCCGAGGCGTTGCCGCCGAGCAGGGACACGATCTGGCCGGGCCGCACGCTCAGCGACACCTCGTCGAGCGCCTTGGACGGCCCGTAGTGGACGGTGACCCGGTCGAATTCCAGGATGGGTGTGGCGTTCTCGTCATTCGGCACCGACGATCACCTTCTCTGTCGCTGCGGCGGGCGCCGGGGTGGCCGCGGCCGTCCGCGACCGCCTGCGGCCCAGATACGCCTCGATGACGCGCTCGTCGGACTGGATCTGTTCGGGCGTGCCCTCGGCGATGATGCGGCCCTCGTCGAGCACGATGACCCGGTCCGAGAGCGAGTTCACCAGTTCCAGTTTGTGTTCGACCAGCACGATGGTCTGCCCGGCCGCCTTGAGCTCGGCGAGCTGGGCGCCGACCTCGGCGGTCTCGGTCTGGTTCATGCCCGCGGCCGGTTCGTCGAGCAACAGCACTCGCGGCCCGAGCGCCAGCGCGCGGGCGATCTCGGTGCGTCGGCGGTTGGCGTAGGACAGGGTGTAGGCGTGGTGCTCCGCGCGCGGCGCCAGCCGTTCGGAGAACCGCTCCAGCTGCTCGGCGATCACCGCCTCGGTGGCCCGGCGCTCGGCGCGCACCGCGGGGGTCGGCACCAGCGTGAGCACCAGTTCGGCGAGCAGCGGGACCCAGCGCAGCAGCGGGAACCGCGCCGCGCGCTGCCACGGCCGGGCCGCCCGCAGCGTCGTGTGCAGCCCGATCTCCACGTTCTCCCGGACCGTCAGATTGCCGAACACCCGGCCGTTCTGGAAGGTGCGGGCGATCCCGGCCACGGCCGCGGCCTCCTGCGAGCCGGGCCGCAGCGCGACCCCGTCGACGAGCACCCGGCCCGATTCGGGCTTCAGCACGCCGGAGATCAGGTTGACCGTCGTGGTCTTGCCGGACCCGTTGGGGCCGATGATCGAGACGAACTCCCCCTCGGTGACGCTCAAGCTCACCTCGTCGACCGCGCGCACGCCGCCGAAGGACCGGCGCAGGCCCGTCACGGTCAGCACCACGCGTGGATCATGCCGGTACTCGGACACGTTCACTCCTCACGAGTACACCCTGCGGCCGGAACCGGATGATCAGCAGCAACACCACGCCGTAGAGCAGGATGCGGGCCTCCGGCGCGAGCCGCAGCGCCTCGGGCACGCCGATCAGCACCGCCGCGCCGAGCACCGCCCCGTACGGCGATCCGGTGCCGCCGAGCACCAGGATGGTGACGATCAGCAGGGACATGGACAGGTTGAACACCGTCGGGTCGATGTAGCTGTACTGGTGGGCCAGCAGCGCGCCCGCGATCCCGGAGAAGAGCGCGCTGATCGCGAAGGCCAGTGCCTTGTAGTCGCGCACCGGCACCCCCGACGAGCGCGCCGCCACCTCGTCGGCGCCCACCGCGCGCAGGGCGACGCCGAGGCGGGAGCGCTGCACCGCGACGATCACCGCGAGCGTGACCGCGAGGAACACCAGGTCGAGCAGGAAGATGTCGGTGCCCTCGGTGAACTCGTAGCCGAGGATCGAGGGCACCGGGATGCCGAAGATGCCGTAGCTGCCGTGCGTCACCGACTCCCAGTTGCGGATGACCGCCACGATGACGATGCCGATCCCGAGCGTGGCGATGGCGACGTAGTGCCCGTTGAGGTTCCACAGCGGCGCGGCAAGCACCGAGGAGACGACCGCCGCCACCACGCCGCCCGCCAGCGCGGCCGCCAGGAACGGCCAGTCGTGGTCGAGGGTGAGGACGGCCGAGGTGTAGGCGCCGATGGCGATGGGGCCGGCCTGGCCGATCACCAGCTGCCCCGCCGACCCAGCGACCAGCGTCATCGACACCGCGATGATCGCGTAGGCGATGATCTGGGTCCCGACGACGATGGCATAGCTGTCGGCGACCAGCGGCACCACGATCGCCGCGAGCGCGAACACGATCACCACGTGCCACCAGCGGATCCGCCACTGCCTGCCCGCGCCGAGGAACGTACCGGTCATCGGCTCGGCGCTGATGGCGGGCACCTTGGCCAGCAGGCCGCCGGGCCGCAACACCAGGAACGCCACCAGCACACCGAAGGTGATCAGGTCGCGGTAGCCGTCGCCGAAGACGTAGATCCCGTAGGCCTCGACCACGCCGAGCAGCAGACCCCCGACCACCGCGCCGGGGATGGAGCCCAGGCCGCCGATGGTGGCGGCCACGAATCCGGTGAGGCCGGCGAGGGTGCCGCTGGTCGGCGAGATGTTCGAGTTGTACAGGCCGACGAAGATGCCGGCCAGCCCGCCGAGCCCGGAGGCGATGGCGAAGGCCAGCACCTGGATCCGGGCCACCCCGATGCCCATCTGGGCCGCGGCGTCGGGGTCCTGCGCGGTGGCCCGGATCGCCAGGCCGTACCGCCCGAACCGCAGGAACGCCCAGAGGCCCGCCATCACCGCGAGGGTGATGGCGAACATCACCAGGTCCGAGGTGCCGAAGCGCACCCCGCCGACCCGGAAGTTGTTGGTGTCGAGCACCTGCGGGAACGGCCGGGTCTCCGGACCGAAGACGATCTGGGTGAGGTTCTCGATGATCAGGCCCGCCGCCACCGTGGCCAGCAGGGCCGCGATGGCGGGCGCCTTGCGCAGCGGGTGCACCGCCAGCACGTCGATGAGCACGCCCAGCGCCGCCGTGATCGCCACGACCAGCACGATCGTCAGCCACAGCGGCAGGTGCTGCTCGGCGATGAACCACCAGCCGAGGATCGACCCCAGCGCGAAGACCGCGCCGTGGGCGAAGTTGATGACGTTGGTGACACCGAAGATCAGGGTGATGCCCACGGCGAGCAGCGCGTACGCGTTGCCGTGGACGAGCCCCGCGACGAGTGTGTCGAACATCAGCGGTTGCCGGTCGGCACGAACTTGCCGCCGGCCAGGACGAGCTCGCGCGGCGCGACGCCGTGCGGGCGGCGCGTCTCCTGATCGAAGGCGAAGGTGCCGAGGCCGATACCGGTGAACTGCTTCTCGGTCTTCAGGCCCGCGAGGATGCCCTCGCGGGTGGCCCCGCCCTTCTTGGCGGCCTGCACCAGCACGTGCAGCGCGTCGTAGGCGTAGACGTTGAAGTCGCCGGGGTCGGTGTTGAACTGGGCGCGGAACTTCGTGACGAAGTCCTGCACCTTCTTGTCCGGGTCGGACGGGGAGAAGATGCCGTTGACGATGTCGCCCTCGGCGGCCGCGCCCGCCAGCGAGATGAACTGCGGGGTGTTCTGGCCGCCGAAGAACTGACCGGTGAAGCCGACGTCGCGCAGCTGCTTGACCACCAGCGCCCCGTCGGGCCCGTAGCCCAGGTGCACGACCGCGTCCGGGTTGGCCTCACGGCCCTTGATCAGGATCGGTTTGACGTCGGTGGAGTCGGGCAGGATCGGCGAGGAGTAGACGATGTCGACGCCCTTCTGCTTGGCCGACTTCTCGAAGAACTGGAAAGCCTGCTTGCCCCAGTCGGTTTCGAGGTAGACGACCGAGACCTTCTTCGCCTTCTTCGACACCCACTCGGCGTTGCGCTCCTGGAACACGTCCAGGGTGATCGACGGGCTCCACGAGTAGGGGCCGCCCTTGGTGAAGTCCACCGCGGAGTTGGTGAAGCCGTACTGCACCAGCTTGCCCCGGTTGTAGATCGGCGAGGCCGCGATCGAGGCGGGCGAGGAGAAGTCGCCCAGCTCGGCGATGATCGACTTGTCGTCGACGAACTTGGTCGCGATCGGCACCGTCTGCTTGGGATCGGACTGCGAGTCCTCCCACTTCAGCTCGACTTTGCGCCCGTTGATGCCGCCCGCGGCGTTGATCTCGGCCAGGGCGATGTCGAAGCCCTGCTGCCACAACCGGCCGTACTCCGCCGAGGCGCCGGTGCGCGGGCCCGAGACGCCGAAGTACACGGGACCGTCGTCCGTCGCGCCGCCGCCGGAATCGCCGCACCCGGCGACCACGGCGGCGACGCTCGCCGCGGCGACCGCGCCGGCCACGACACGGGTGAGGGGACGCGAAAAGAGGGAGAACCTGCTCACTTGATCTTCCTGAATATCTCAGCGCTTGCGATATCGCCCACCGATATCGCCAGGTCGTCACCCGGGGCACCCCACCGCCAGGAGGGTTGCCGATCAGCGAGCCGGGGCTCGGAAACTGCTGATACTCGTGACCGTCGGCCGAAACGTAGCAGCCGCTACGGGCCGCGCCCGCCGTCCCGGCCGGGCCACGGAGCGGAGGCGCGACGGCCGAACCGGCGCGGAGCTGCGCCTACTACCCATTCCCCCTCGCCCGCAGCGCTTTCGAATCAGGTCGGCGGAAATGCGGCGGCGCGGGCGCCGGGCGCGGGCGCCATTCGCGGCAGCATGCGACAAATCATTGTCGGTGCCGGAGGCGGCGCGTACTCGTGAGTAGTCCGCAGTTCCGCGAAAGGATTCCGATGACCACCCTGCTCCACATCAACGCCTCCGCACGCGGCGAATCCAGCCAATCCCGTGCCATCGCAACAACTTTCATCGACGCCCTCGCCGCGAGGGATCCCGGCCTGACGGTCGACACGCTCGACCTGTTCGACGCCGGGCTGCCCGATTTCGGCACCGAGGCCGCGGCCGCCAAACTGGCGGTGTTCACCGGTACGGAACAGACCCCCGAGCAGGTGGCGGCCTGGGAGCGGGCCCGGGCGGTGTTCGACCGCTTCGCCGCGGCCGACGTCTACGTGCTCAACATCCCGATCTGGAACCACGGGGTGCCCTACATCCTCAAGCAGTACGTCGACATCGTCACCCAGCCGGGCTGGGCGTTCGCCTTCGACCCCGAGGTCGGCTACAGCGGCCTGCTCGAGGGCAAGCGGGCGGTGACCGTCTACACCAGCGGCGTGCACCAGCCGGGCGTGCCGATCCAGTTCGGCAGCGACTTCGCCACGCCGTTCGTGGAGGACTGGCTGCGGTTCGTCGGCGTGAAGGACGTCAGCGAGATCCGGTTCGCGCCCACGGTGCTCACCGCCGATCCCGAGGCCGGTTTCGTCGCCGCGCAGGAGCGTGCGCGTGAGCTCGCCGGCGACTACTGAGCCGCAGGCGCGGGGGTGGGCGCCGACCGGCCCGACGGTGACGACGGTCTGTGCCGTCGGGATTCTCGTCGTCGGCCAGCTGTACGTGGTGCTGCCGGTCCTCGGGGATCTGGCCGCGGTCTGGGGCGCCTCCCGCGCGGCGGCCACCTGGACCACGACTGCCTTCGGGCTCGCCTACGGCGCAGGCTTCCTGGTCACCGGTCCGCTCTCGGACCACTGGGGCCGCCGGCCGGTGATCGTGGGCGGACTGGCGGCCACCGCCCTGACCACCCTGGCGGTGAGCGTCGCGCCGTCCCTCGGCGCCGGGCTCGCCGCCCGGGTGGCCCAGGGCCTGACGGCGTCGTTCTTCGCGCCTGCGGCGTTCGCCTATCTGGCCGAGCGCATCGCGCCAGAGCGGAGGGTGTTCGCGCTGACCTGTTTGACCAGCTCGTTCCTCGCGGCGGGCGTCGTCGCGCAGGTCCTCGCCCAGCTCGCCGGCGCCGCGCTGGGCTGGCGGGCGGTCTTCGTGCTGGGCGCGGTGGGATTCGCGGTGTCGGCGGTGGCGCTGTACCGGGTGCTCGAATCCGGTACACGATCCGCCGGATCGGCCTCTGCGGCCGCGGTCTTCACCGCGTTCGCCGGGCTCCTGCGCACGCCGCGCGTCGCCCTGCTCTACGCCGCCTGCCTTGCCGTTCTCGGTTCCTTCGTCGGTATCTACACCGGCGTGCAGCTCGCGCCGCCGGACGGCATCGGACACAGTAGCGGCGCGTTGCTGGCGCTGCGGGCGAGTGCCATCCCGGCGATGATCGCGGTGCCCGTCCTGGCCACCCGGCTCGCGGCCTTCGATCCGACGCGGCGCCTGATCGTCGCCCTGAGCACGGCGGGGGCGGCCGCGGCCGTCACCGCCGTGCCGCTGGGCGGGATCTGGGTCGGGGCCTGGCTCTTCGTGTTCGTCACGGCGGTCGCGGTGGCCGCCCCGGCGGCCGTCCAGGCCGTCTCGGCGTACGCGGGCGAGGCGCGGGGTGCGGCGACGGCCCTGTACACCTTCGCGCTGTTCGTCGGCGCCAGCGCGGGCCCGCAGCTGGCCAACGCGGTGGCGCACCGCGGTTTCCCCGCCGTCGCGCTGTCCATCGCGGCGCTCGGCTTCGCCGGCGCGGCCCTGGCCTTCGCCTCGACCACGGTGCGCGCCCCCGCCTAGCCGCGGACGACGATCGCCCCGGTGCCGATCGGGCACCGGGGCGATCGCTCGCGCGTCGGGAGTTCAGGCGCGGGTACGGAATTCCTCGAAGGTGGGGGTGGGCAGCTTCAGCTGGGCGTGGATGTCGCCGCCGAGACCGAAGTGACCGATGGCCCCGCCGTAGTTCTGCTGGTAGCTCTGCCACAGGACGACCACGCTGACGACGCGGTTGGCGCCGGGCTCGGCCGGGTCGGGGAACGGGTTCGGCAGCGAGGCCCGATAGGTGGCGCTGCCGTCGAGGTCGGTCACGAAGACGTTCGGGACGCCCAGCGGTCCCGGCCGGGTCGGGTTGTCGGGGTCCAGGTCGCCGGAACGCAGCGACATCACGGTGTAGAGCGAGTCCGGGATCAGGCCGGAGAACTCGAACCGGAATTCGGCGCTGCGCTCGTCGTCGGCGAGCGAGACCTCCACGGTGCCACGGGCTTCCAGCCAGCGTCCCAGCGTCACCGGTTCGGTGAGCTTGCGGCCGTCCTCCGGGCGCAGGTCCGGGATGGGGACCTCGTGGAAGGCGTAGCTCGGCCGTGTGACGGCCGCGGCGTCCGGCAGCTGGTCCGGGGCGAACACCATCGGATAGTTGTGCGCGGGCAGCGGCAGGGGCAGCGTGTAGAGCACCTGCTCGGCGTCGGCGGGTGCGAGTTCCTCCGGCAGCTCGCGGATCACGCGGTACGGGAGGTTCTCGCCGAACGGCGGCAGCGGGGTGTCCGCCGCGACGATCGCCCGGCCCCAGCGACGCGTCACCGTGCCGTCGGGCCCCTCGTCGTTCAGGAAGCCGACGACGAGGAAATTGCCGTCGGCGTCGAGAACCTCACTCGGCGGATACAGCGGACCCTGCGTCGTCGGGGTCAGGTCGTAGCGGCGCTTCACCATACGGAGGCCACCTTTCGCTCGTCGGTGAACACGTGACCGTCGGCGTCGCCGAGCCGGTCGCCCAGATGCCGCCACGTGCCGGTCCGCGCGGCCTCGACCAGGGTCGGGTCGGTGCCGCGATAGGCCGGTCGCGCGACCAGCCACAGGAACGGCAGGTCGGAGGCGTGGTCGCCGTAGCCCCAGGTGTCGGAGCTGCTGATGCCGTGGGCGCGCAGGAACTCCACCACGGCCTCGCCCTTGGCGGCGCCGATCATCGGCCTGCGGATCTCCCCGGTGAGCACGCCGCGCTCGTCGAGCAGCGGCTCGGTGGCGATGACGTGGTCGGCGCCGACCGCCGCCGCGACGGGCGCGATCGCCGGGGCGAACGAACCCGACAGCAGCACCACGCGATCCCCGTCGGCGCGGTGCGCCCGCAGGGCCTGGACCGTCTCGGCGTAGAACGCGGTGCCGCTCGCGGCGAACTCCTCGAACCAGCGCTGCCCGGCCGCGACCAGCGCCGAGTACGCCACGCCGCGATAACCCTCGTAGTACGCCCGGTTGACCTCCTCCCGAGGCGCGCCCGCTGCCGCGCGCGCCTTCAGATCGTCGGTCCGCCGGACGTATTCGCTGCCGTCGTCACCCTGCTCGGCCAGCCAGAACCGCAGGAAGGTGAACATGCTCTTGACGGTGATGAGCGTCTCGTCGACATCGAAGAAGGCGGCGCCGCTCATGCGGACAGGCCCAGATGCGCGCTGATCGCCTTGGCGGCCTTGGCCCGTTCGATCTGGGTGATCCGCTCGTGGGGCAGCGCGGTGAACCCGATCCGCGAGGTCGCCACGGTGCGCCCGAACTGGCGGACCTCGGTCTCGATGGCGAACTCGAGCTTGCCGGGATCCTCCAGCGCGATCGGGGTCAGCGTGGCGTGCAGGCTGGCGGGCAGCGGGAAGAGGAACGAGGTGAACTTCAGGTCGACGGCGTTCCACACGATGTAGAAGTGCTCCTCGGGGCGACGCACCCCGTGCTCGAGTTCGAAGGCGGCCAGGAACAGCTGGCGCACCGCCTCGATCACCACGATGCCCTGCACGTGCTCACCGGTCTGGTGATCGAGCAGGAGTTCGTTGTCGCCGTCCACGCGCAGGTCGGCGCGGAAGACGTTCTCGGCCTCGCGCCGCAGGCCCGCCAGCAGCACGTTGGAGTCCTGGTACTTGTGCACGTGATGGCGGGCCGCGGGCTCGGCGATCTCGCCGACGACCCGGAACCGGGCCCGCGGCGCGTGGATCGCCGCGACGTGCTCGATGTAGTCGAGGTCGTGGCGGGTGACGCCCTGCCCCAGATACACCGTGAGTTCCGCGGCGGTGGCCCGGAAACGGCCACCCCGCAGCAGCGCCACCAGGCCGGACACGGTGTGCACCCGGTCGTCGGTGGTGATCCCCAGGAAGCGGTCGGCGACCACGGCGAACGTGGTGGCCAGCTGCTCGGCGGGGGCCGCGGTGGTTTCGAGCTGAACGACAGACATGGACAGACCTCCATCAAGGACGCTTATGGCGGCTTCCTCCGCGCCGCCATCCGGTCGTCACCCGGAGCACCCCGCCGTCGATGGAGGGTTGCCGCCCAGCCAGCCGGGGCTTGCCGCTGGGACTCGTGACCGTGTACCGAAAATTAGAGCGCGGCAATGTTTTTGACCATATTTCCGAGCATCCTGCGGAAAACCCCGCGAACCTCCGCCCACGGGCGGTGTCCGGGCCGGTGCCGGTTTCCTATGCTTACCTGGTACCGCCAGTCACACAGCCCCGGAGGCACCGTTGCCGAAGAACCTCGAAGCCAGCATCGACATCGCCGCATCGCCGGAGAAGGTGTGGTCGGTCCTGTCCGATCTCGGCCGCATGCCCGAGTACAGCCCGACCACGCTCAAGGTCATCCCGATCGGCGGGGTGCGCGACGGCGCGTTCACCGTCAACATCAACAAGGACGGCTGGAAGGTGTGGCCGACGACGTCGAAGATCGTGCGGTTCGAGCCGAACAAGGTGCTGGCCTTCCGGATGAACGAGAACCGCACCGTGTGGAGCTACGTCCTCGAACCCACCGCCACCGGCACCCGCGTGGTCGAGCGCCGCGACGTGCACCCGAAGGGCGTGCCCGCGCCGATCCGCGGCGCGATCAGCGTGGCCCTGGGCGGCGAGCAGCAGTTCGAGACCGATCTGGTGCGGGGCATGAACGAGACCCTCGCCCGGATCAAGGAGGTCGCCGAACGCTGAGTTCGCCGACCCACGCAGAGCCCGCCGGTGTTCCGGCGGGCTCTGCGCGTTTCTAGCCGAGGCCCTGCCGGATCTCGTCGAGCAGGTCGGCGCCGCGGGTGAGCAGGTCCTTGATGGCGGCGACCTCGTCGTCGGTGAACTGCGCGGCCAGGGTGCGCTCGACGGCGATGGCGCGGGCGTCGGCCTCGTCGGTGAGCGCCCGGCCCGCCTCGGTCAGCCGTGTCTCTAGCACGTTCTTGTGCCACTCGTGCGGGGTGCGCTCGACCAGGCCGCGTTCCTGCAGGTTGCCGAGCACGGTGTTCATGGTCGGCGGGGTGACCCCGGCCAGGCGGGCCAGCGCCGCGGCGGAGATGCCGGGGTTCTCCGCGAGATGCAGCAGGGCGCTGAACTGCGGGACGGTCAGTCCGAAGGGCTTGAGCGCCGCCGTCTTCGCCGCGATCAGCGCCTGTTCGGCGCGCTTGATGTACGAGCCGAGACGCTCGGCGGCGGGCATGGACGTCATAGCGGCATCGTATCCGCCCATCGGAACATTAACCCCTTGACGATGATTAGAACTCTAATCTACGTTAAGACCCGTTGTTGAGTGTGAAGCTTCAGCCATGGAAGAGGTCTGAGATGTTCCGATCCCGCTTCGCCGTGGCCGCCTTGGCGGCGGCCAGTGTCACGGCCGGATGCGGCACCGACACCGCCGAGCCCGCGCCCGCGGCGGCCGCCCCCGCGGTGACCACCGCCTTCGGCCTGCCCGGCGACCGCGCCTACCCCGAGGGCATCGCCCTCGACCCGCGCTCCGGGGACACCTACGTCGGCTCCTACAGCACCGGCGCGATCTACCGGGCGGCCGCGGGCGCGAGCCGGGCCGAGGAGTTCCTCGCGGCGGGCGCCGACGGGCGCGCCACCGCCAACGGCCTCGCCGTCGACGGCCGCGGCAGGCTGTGGGTCATCGATTCGACCGCGGGCGTCACCGTCTACGACACCGCCACCCGGGCGCCGCTCGCCCGCTTCGACGTGCCCGGCCCGGCGCCGCACTTCGTCAACGACCTGGCCCTGACGCCGGACGGCACGGCCTACCTGACCGACAGCGTGCGCAACGTGCTCTACGCGGTCGCCCCCGAGCGCGTCGACCGGGGCGAGCGCGGGACGCTCGCCGTCGCCGCGGAACTCGCCGCGGCGCTGCCCCAGCCCGTGGCGCCGGACGCGCTGGAGCTCAACGGCATCGTCGCCGACCCGGCGGGACGCTTCCTGCTGGTGGTCGCCATGACCTCGGGCACCCTGATCCGCGTCGACCCCACCGGCGCGACCGCGCCGCGCGCCATCGCCCTGACCGGCGGCGACGTCCGCCACGGCGACGGCCTCGCCCTCGACGGCCGCACCCTGTGGGTGGTCCACAACGTGGACGACACGATCAGCCGCTGGACGCTGAACGCCGACGGCACCGCCGCCACCCGCGAGGCCACCTTCCACGACCCCGCGCTCCAGATCCCGACCACCATGGTGCGCAGCGGCCACCGGGCGCTGGTGGTGTCGTCCCAGTTCGACAAGGGCGGCCCGATGGGGCCGGGCACGCCGGGGCCGTTCGCCGTCCACGCGGTCGACGGCATCTGATCGGACTCAGAGCGTGGTCAGGAAGTCCCTGATCACCGCGGCGACCTCGTCGGGCCGCTCGACCTGCGGCGAGTGACCCGCCTCCTCGACGATGTGCACCCGGGCGCCCGCCGCGGCGTAGCGGTCGGCAGCCCGGGCGCAGTCGTAGAGGCGGTCGTGGCGCCCGTGGACGACAAGGACCGGCAGGCCGAGGCGGGCGACGCGGGCGTCGAGCGGGTCGGCGGCGAACTCGGCGCCGCGGGCGGACAGGGCGTAGTGCAACCCCGCGGGCTGGGCGGCCCGGAAGTCGGCGACGACGAGATCGGCCAGGCCCGCGACCGTCGCCGCGCGGAATCCCGGGCCGAAGCCGGACCGGTTGCCGAGCCGGACCAGCGGCGCGGGCGTCCAGCGCTGCGCGAAGCGGATCACGGAGGGCCGCACCACGCCCGCCGCCCAGGTCGGCACCCGCGCGCCGGTGTAGTCCGGACTCTGCCCGATGACCACCGCGCCACGCACGCCGGGCAGCACGGCGGCCACCCCCAGCGCGAGCTCGGCGCCGAAGGAGTGGCCGACCACCACGCAGGCGGGCAGTTCCAGCGCCGCCAGCGCCTCGACGACCTCCGCGGTCCGCGCGGCCGAATCCAGCGGCGCGCCACCGGCGCCCTGCCCGCTGGTGTCGACGCGGATCACCCGGAACTCCCCCAGCCGCTCGGCCAGGGCGCCGAACCAGTGGATCGAACCGGGGATGCCGTGGATCAGCACCAGCGCGGGCAGCGCGCCCGTCCCCTGATCGTGCAGCGTGACGCTCATGCGCCGACCGTACGCGAGTCCGTCGCGCGACCGTTGCCGGAGGGCCCACTCTCTACTACCCTACGTAGTAGACAAGTCGAGGGGGGCAACGGTGCCAGAGTCCAGCGCGAGATCGGCCGCGATCGTCGGGGGTGGAATCGCCGGGATCGCGGCGGCGCTCGCGCTGCGATCGGCGGGATGGGCGGTCACCGTCCACGAGCGGGCCACGGACCTGGCCGAGGTCGGCGCCGGAATCACCCTGGCGCCCAACGCCCTGTCCGCCCTCGACGCGCTGGGGGCGGGCGCCACGGTCCGCCGCGCCGCGCTCCCCGACCACACCGGCACCGTCCTCGACCGCCACGGCACCCCGCTCGCCGCGACACCCCTGCGCGAGTTCGCCCACGGCGATCTCGTCGCCCTCCACCGCGCCGACCTGCTGTCGGCGCTGGCCGAGCGCCTGCCCCCGGACCGCCTCCGGCTCGGCACCACGGTCCTGCGCGCCGAGACCGACGGCACCGTGCACACCGCCGCCGACAGCGTCCGCTACGACCTCGTCGTCGCGGCCGACGGGGTGCGCAGCCGCCTGCGCACCCAGCTGTGGCCCGGCAGCCACGCCCGCGACACCGGCATCCATGCCTGGCGCTGGATCGCCGACCCGGCACCGGAGACGCTGTGCGGCATGGTCGTCGGCGCCCACGGCGAGATCGGCGTCATCCCGATCGACCGGGGTCGCGCGTACGCCTGGGCCGCGACCCGCCGCCCCGACCTCGGCCTCGCCCAATTCGCCGACTGGTGCGACCCGGCGCCCGCGCTCCTCGCCGCGGCCGACCCGGAGCGCATGATCCGGACGGATCTGCTCGACGTCGCGGTCCCGGCGGAGCTGGCCCGCGGGCGGGTCGTGCTGATCGGCGACGCCGCCCACGGCATGCTGCCGCACCTGGGACAGGGCGCCGGCCTCGCCCTGGAGGACGCCGTGGTCCTGGCCGCGCACGCCCCCGACCTCGCGACCTACTCCGCCGAGCGCAGGCCGCGGGTGGCCCGGCTCAACCGGCTGGCCCGGCGGATGGCGCGGGTGGCGATGCCGGGCTCGGAGGCCGCGGCCCGGTTCCGCGACAGCGTCACCCGGCGCCTGCCCGACGAACTCGCCACTCGCCGGCTGCGCTCGGCACACGACTGGCGCGCCGGCTGAGCACCCGTTTCCTGTCGGTACCGCTCACTAATATCGCAGGGGTGGAGGAACTTTCGGGATGGGCAGCAATCGATGACGCGTTGCGACCGCTCTACGGGGACACCGCGCCGACACACTGGGGGACGCTGATCGCCTGGCAGCTGGGCGGTCCCGATCCGCTAGACGGAATCAGCGCCTACGCCCGCGAGGAACCGGTTCCGCACTGGCACTATGTCAGCTACGGAATGAGCGAACTCGGCGTCGCGCAATCGAAATCCGGCGACCCGGCCGAATCCGGCTGGGGATTCGAATTCACCTTCCGCCTCACCCGTCGGCCCGGCGAACGGGAGGCGCCGATCTGGGCCGCCGCATTCCTGCAGAATCTCGCCCGCTATGTGCACGAGTCCGGAAACCGGTTCGCGTCCGGGCATCATCTCGGCGGGCTCGGCCCGTTCGCGGCCGAGGACACCGAATCGGCGATCCGGGCCGCCGCGGTGATCACCGACCCGGAATTGGGGGCGATCGGAACACCCAACGGCCGCGTCGAATTCCTGCAGATCGTCGGGCTCACCGAGGCCGAATACGACGCCGCACGCCGGTGGCGCACGCGGGAACTGCTGCGGGTCCTCCGGCCGCGCCTGCCGCTGTGGGTCACCGACCCCGCCCGCGCCTGCCTGCTCACCGATCCGCAGATCGCGGCCGAGGTGCGCGCGGGCACCACCGAGCAGGGCTCCGGGCTCGGCGAACTCTTCGCCGACACCGTGGAATGGACCTACGACGGCACCGCGGCGGTCATCCGGATCGGCGCGCACGCGGCGCCGATCGTCGCCGACGCCCTGGCCGACCGGCTCGGGTCGGGAAACGCGCTGCGGCTCACCGGGAGCGACACCGCGATCCGATTCGCGCCCGCGCCCGAACCCGCATTCCGCGGCGACACCGGCGAATTTCTGGAAATCGACGTGCCCGCCGCGGCGGTCACGCCCCTGGCCGAGGCGCTGCGGTGCGGCACCGCGACCACCGTTCCCGCCTTGCGGAACCTGATCGTCACCGTCGATTGATCACGACTCGGTACGAATGTGGTACAGCCTCTTTTCTTTCCGCTACAGTGGGCGCCGCCCGGATCCGGCGTGATCGGCCGGCAGGTGTTTTTCGAGATGGGTAAACGTTAGTGAAGAAGCTGCTGCTGAGCGTGGTGACCGGCCTCGCCCTCGTTTCCGGCGGCGCCGCGGTGACGGCGCCCGCCCAGGCCGCGCCCGCCCCCGCGCCCAAATGGGGCGCCATCGCGGTGTCCTCGGTGAACGGCGTCGCCGGCATGGTGCGCAATCGCGAGACGAAGCAGGCGGCCACCGACGAAGCGATCGCGGTGTGCGACCGCGAGATCACCACCACCGACACCGGTTCGGGCCTGCCACCGCACGACTGCACCGTCGCGGTCGTCGTCAGCAGCGGTTCGTGCATGTCGCTGGCGAAGGCCCGCGAGATCGGCGGGCGCAATCGATCCGTGTTCTCCTGGGCGTCGGCCGCCACCCAGCTGCAGGCCGATCTCGACGCGACGCTGCGGTCCTACGGCCTCTTCCCGCTGATCTCGCTGTCCGGTTGCCAGGACTGAATCGCGGGACCGGTGGCGGGTTCCGGCCGAGTGGAATACAGTTCGCCGCGGAGAACCGCCTCATGGAGGGACACGTGATCACTCCGCAAGGGCCGGAGGACACAGCCGACGTCCGGCGAACTGTCGCGCTGACACAGCTGATACATCTCATGTCGGAGTATCAGCACCTCGGCGCGCACCGCGACACCTACCTCGCCCAGCCCGCCGACGACACCTTCGTGCGCGGGTGCGGCATCATCGCGGGCACCAGCGCGGTCATCGGCGCCATCTGTGCCGTGGTCGGCGCCTGGCCCGGCGCCTTCGCGCTGCTGTTCCTCGCCGCGATCCCGACCCTGCTGGCGATCCGGCGCGGCCTGCTCAACCACGCACAGCACTCGGCGCGTATCGACCTGTTCGACCACGGCGTCACCGTGTACCGCTCGGGGGAACGGGTCGCCGGGTTCCGCTGGGACACCGTGGAAGTGCGCCAGCAGGAGATCCCGTTCCACGAGGCGACGCCCATCGTCTATTCGCTGGAACTGACCGGCCCCGGCGCCTCGGCCGACATCGACGACACGCACTTCGCGCGGGGCAGGGAATGGGCGCGGGCCATCCAGTCCGCGGTCACCAGCACCCAGCTGCCCGGCGCCGTCGCCGCGATCGACAACGGCGAGACCGTGTACTTCGGCGACATCGGCCTGAACCTCGACGCCCTGCTGTTCGCCGGGCAGGCCATCGACTGGGAGCGGATCCAGCTCATCGACGCCCGCAGTGGCATGATCCGGCTCAAGGTCGACGGCCTGTGGATCTCGCTGGCGCCGGTCGGCGAGGTGCCCAACTTCTACATCTTCAACGAACTCGCCGAACGCCTGCGGCTCGTCCCGTCGAGCTGACCGGTGCGCGGCGGCGCACAGACCATACGGTACCGTATGTGAATGGCGAATGACGGCGCGCGCACCGGTCCCAAACGGCTCACGGCCGACGACTGGGCCACCGCCGCGTTCGCCGCGCTGGAATCCGGCGGACTGCCCGCGGTCGCGGTGGAACCGCTCGCCAAGCGCCTCGGCGCCACCAAGGGCAGCTTCTACTGGCACTTCAAGGATCGCGCCGCGCTGGTCGAGGCCGCGCTGGCCAAATGGGAACAGCTCGGCACCGAACAGGTCATCGCCGACGCCGCCGCCACCTCCGACCCGCACGAGCGCCTGCACCTGCTGTTCGGCCGCGTCATCGACTACGCCGCCCACGGCCGCGTCGACCTGGCGCTGCTCGCCGCCGCCGACCAGCCGAGCGTGGCCGCCGCGCTACGCCGCGTCGCCGACCGCCGCATCGCCTACGTCACCGAACTCCTCATCGAACTCGGCCACACCCCCGAGCAGGCCCACACGAACGCGGTCGTCGCCGTGAGCGTCTACCACGGCTTCAACCAGCTCGTCCGCGTCGGCCCGACCTCCGTCCCCGACTCCCCCGAGGAACGCCGAGCCCTGGTCGACCACATCTTCCGCAACCTCCTCGCGGTCGAACCCCGCCCCGAATAGCGCGGCCCGCTCAGCTCAGCGGCACCGTGCGCCACCACCCCCCTCCGCGCACGCCGAAGGCCGGCCCACCAGGTGGACCGGCCTTCGGTGTTGTTCGCGGAAACCGCTGATCCGGAAGGGATCAGAAGTCCATGCCGCCCATGCCACCGGTCGGGTCGCCCGCGGGGGCGGCCTTCTCCGGCTTGTCGGCGACGACGGCCTCGGTGGTCAGGAACAGGGCCGCGATGGAGGCCGCGTTCTGCAGGGCCGAACGGGTGACCTTGACCGGGTCGGCGACGCCGGCGGCCAGCAGGTTCTCGTACACGCCGGAGTCGGCGTTCAGGCCCTCGCCGGCGGGCAGGTTCGAGACCTTCTCCGCGACGACGCCCGGCTCGAGGCCGGCGTTGAAGGCGATCTGCTTCAGCGGGGCCGACAGCGCGACACGCACGATGTTGGCACCGGTGGCCTCGTCGCCCGAGAGCTCGAGGGCGTCCAGCGCGGGGGCGGCCTGCAGCAGGGCAACGCCACCACCGGCGACGATGCCCTCCTCGACGGCGGCCTTGGCGTTGCGCACGGCATCCTCGATGCGGTGCTTGCGCTCCTTGAGCTCGACCTCGGTGGCGGCACCGGCCTTGATCACCGCGACGCCGCCGGCCAGCTTGGCCAGGCGCTCCTGCAGCTTCTCACGGTCGTAGTCCGAGTCCGAGTTCTCGATCTCGGTGCGGATCTGCGCCACGCGACCGGCGATCGCGTCGGCGTCGCCGGCGCCCTCGACGATGGTGGTCTCGTCCTTGGTGACGACGACCTTGCGGGCCTGGCCGAGCAGCTCCAGACCGGCGGTCTCCAGGGAGAGGCCGACCTCTTCGCTGATGACCTCGCCACCGGTCAGGATGGCGATGTCGGCGAGCTGCGCCTTGCGGCGGTCACCGAAGCCCGGGGCCTTGACGGCGACGGACTTGAAGGTGCCGCGGATCTTGTTCACGACCAGGGTCGACAGGGCCTCGCCCTCGACGTCCTCGGCGATGATCAGCAGCGGCTTGCCCGCCTGGATGACCTTCTCGAGCAGGGGCAGCAGGTCCTTGACAGTCGAGATCTTCGACGAAACCAGCAGCAGGTACGGGTCCTCGAGGACCGCTTCCTGACGCTCGGGGTCGGTCACGAAGTAACCGGAGATGTAGCCCTTGTCGAAGCGCATGCCCTCGGTCAGCTCCAGCTGGAGGCCGAAGGTGTTGCTCTCCTCGACGGTGATGACGCCTTCCTTGCCGACCTTGTCCATGGCCTCGGCGATCAGCTCACCGATGGACGCGTCGCCGGCCGAGATACCGGCGGTGGCGGCGATCTGCTCCTTGGTCTCGACCTCCTTGGCGGTGTCGAGCAGCTTGGCGGTGACGGCCTCGACGGCCTTCTCGATGCCGCGCTTCAGGCCCAGCGGGTTGGCGCCGGCCGCGACGTTGCGCAGACCCTCACGCACGAGCGCCTGAGCCAGCACGGTGGCGGTGGTGGTGCCGTCGCCCGCGACGTCGTCGGTCTTCTTGGCGACTTCCTTGACCAGCTCGGCGCCGATCTTCTCGTACGGGTCCTCGAGCTCGATCTCCTTGGCGATGGACACACCATCGTTGGTGATCGTGGGGGCGCCCCACTTCTTCTCGAGCACGACGTTGCGGCCCTTCGGGCCCAGCGTCACCTTGACAGCGTCGGCGAGGGCGTTCAGACCCCGCTCGAGACCCCGGCGAGCCTCTTCGTCGTACGCAATTGTCTTGGCCATTGCGTTGAGATCCTCCACATGTATATGGCTGACACACGAGACGATCGCAGGTCGGATCGCCCCATTGACGCTGGCCAGGTGCGGTGCCCGCGACGGACGACCGAGGGTGTCGATGGAACCCGGTCTCACCGTCCCGACCTGGCACTCACCGGTGGAGAGTGCCAAGAGCCTTTCTAGCACTCACCCGTGCCGAGTGCAAGGTTCACCGCCTCCACCGGCCGGGCGGCGGGCCGAGGGCGCAGCCCCGACCGGGTCCGGTGGTACGACCACCGGACCCGGGACGGTTCACTCCTCCTCGGCGGGCTTCAGAAAAGCAGCCAGCAGCTCCACGAGGTCGGATTCGACCCGCTCCTTGTCGAGGCCGAGGCCGGTGAGCACGCCCGCGCCGTTCTCCTGCTCGAGGAGCGCGAGCAGGATGTGCTCGGTGCCGACGTAGTTGTGGCCGAGGCGCAGGGCCTCGCGAAAGGTGAGTTCGAGGACCTTCTTGGCCTCGCCGTCGAAGGGGATGAGCGCGGGGACGTCCTCGCTCGCGGGCGGCAGCGTCGCGGCGGCCGCGGCCCGGACGTCGTCGAGGGCGACGCCGCGGGCGACGATCTCGCGGGCGGCGAGACCCTCGGACTGGTCGATCAGGCCGAGGATCAGATGACCGAGGGTGATCTGGGCGTTGCTCGCGGCGCGGGCCGCCTCCTGGGAGCCGACCACGACCTGGCGGGCGCGGGGGGTGAACTTGGCGAACCCGGCCTGCGGATCCATGGCCGCGGCGTCCCCGGGCTGCTTCGGGACGAACCGCTTCTGCGCGGCCTGCTTGCTGACGCCCATGCTGGCGCCGATGTCGGTCCAGGACGCCCCGGAGCGCCGGGCCTGGTCGACGAAGTGGCCGATGAGGTGATCGGCCACGTCACCGAGGTGACCGGCGGCCACCACCGCGTCGGAGAGCTGGTCGAGCACGTTGTCGGGACGGGCCTTCTTGATGCCGTCGATCAGATCGTCGAGGCGGATGTTCGAAGTCATGCGTCAACTCTAGGTTGACGATTCTTCCCCGTCAACCCTTGGTTGACGATGCTCGGCTGGCACAGTGGTCGGCATGGGGAAGTGGGCGCCGCGCGCGCTGGGGGTCGTCATCACGGCGCTGTGCCTCGTCGGGGCGGGACGGTTCCTGTGGCCGCAGCCGGGGATCGAGGAGCACCCCGCGTCCACGCAGCGCCAGCTCGCGTTCGTCCGGACCGCGCTCGACCGCGGGGCCGACACCGACGCGCAGCGTCTCTTCCCGGAGGGCTACGTCTTCGCCAACGTGCTCTACGGGCTCGCCTGGGTGCAGGCCGCGCACACCGACCCCGCGCTGCGCGACCGGGCCGTGGCCGAGGCGCGCCGGGCACTGGCGCGCACCGAGTCCGCCGAGGGCCGCGCCGTGTTCAGCCCGGAGCTGCGCCCGGCCAACGGCGTGTTCTGGGCGGGTTGGACCAACTGGCTGCGCGGCGCGATCCTCACCCTCGACCGCACCGACCCCGCCGAACAGCGGCTGTTCTCGGCGCGCAGCGAGGAGATCGCGCGGGCCTTCGAGGCCGCGGGCACGCCGTTCCTGCCCGCGTACCCCGGCCAGGCCTGGCCGGTCGACTCCACCGTCGCCCTCGCGTCCCTTCGGCTGCACGACCGGCTCCTCGGCGACCGGTTCGGACCGGTCGTCCAGCGCTGGCTGCGCGAGGCCCGCGCCCGGCTCGATCCCGCGACCGGGCTGCTCCCGCACCGGGTCTCGCCCACCGACGGAAGCCCGCTCGAGGGCGCGCGGGCCACCTCGCAGACCGTCATCGCCCGGTTCCTCCCGGAGATCGACGCCGGCTTCGCCGCCGAGCAGTACGCGCGCTACCGGGCCGAATTCGTCTCGTTCCCCGCCGGTTTCGGGCCGGGGCTGCGGGAGTTCCCGCGCGGCGCCGACGGTGCCGGCGACGTCGATTCCGGTCCCCTGATCGCCGGCGTCAGCCTCTCGGCCACGGTCGTCGCCCTCGGCGCCGCCCGCGTCAACGGCGACGCCGCGCTGGCGTCCGCGCTGGGCGCCGAGGGCGAGTTGCTCGGCGTCCCGGTCGACCTGCCCGGCGGCAAACGCTACACCTTGGGGCTGCTGCCCATCGGCGACGCGTTCGTCGTGTGGTCGTCCACCGCGCGCCCGCTCGTCGCCGGCGCGCCCGCCGCCACCGGCGCCCTGCCCGGCTGGTGGCGGGCGCCGTGGCTGTCGGTGCTCGCGCTGATCGGCCTCGCGCCCTGGGTGCGGCCGGTCGCGCGGCGGCTCAGCGCATCCCGACCGACCACGCCGCGCCCCGCACCACCAGTTCCTTCACCCGCGCCGCCGGGCGGCCGGTGAGCACCGGCGACCGCGGGGTGTCGTCGGCGCGCAGGACCTGGATGAGGCCGTCGCGGCGGCCCAGGCTCAGGCACTGGACCGCGTAACGGAAGCGCAGCGGCCGCGGCTCGGCGCCACGCAGGCGGGCCGCGATCGCCCGCGCGGCGTGGGCGCCGGTGGGGATGGCGGTGGCGCAGGCCATGCGCAGCGGCCGCTCGGCCGGCCCGGCGATCAGGGCCGCGTCCCCCGCGGCGTAGATGTCGGGGTGGGAGATCGAGCGCAGGGTGTCGTCGGTGCGGACGCGGCCCCGCGCGTCGACGGCCAGCCCGGCGCGGGCGGCCAGGTCGGGAACGGCGAAACCGGCGGTCCAGATCGTCAGGGCGGCGGGCAGGCAGGTGCCGTCGGCGAGGCGGACGCCGTCGGCGAGCACCTCGACGACCTTCGCGCCGGTACGGATCTCGACGCCGAGGCGCGCCAGCGCCGCACGGAGGTGCACGGCGGCGCGCGGCGACAGCCAGGCCCCCGGCTCCTCGGCCCCGAGCAGGACGATCCGCGAATCCGGCCGGGACTCGGCCAGTTCCGCCGCCAGCTCGATGCCGGTGGAGCCGGTGCCCACGATCACGACCGGCCCGTCCCCGGTTCCGCGTGCGGCCGCCCACACGGCGGGCGCCTCCTCCGGCGTCGCGACCGTGCGGGCGAACGCGGCGGCGCCGGGCACCTCGACGGCGGCGGTACTGCCCAGGGCGTAGACGAGGGTGTCGTAGGCGAGGACGGCGCCGTCCGCCAGCTGAACGGTCTTGTCCGCCGGGTCGATTCGCGTCGCCCGCCCGCGCACGAAGTCGATACCTCTGGCGCCGAGGACATCCCGCAGATCGCGGGTGGCGATGTCCTGCCCGGACGCGCGCTGGTGCAGGCGCACCCGTTCGACGAATTCCGCGCGCGCGTCCACCACGGTCACCCGCGTGCCGCGGGTGCGGCGGACCAGGCCGCGGGCGGCGGCGAGGCCGGCGTACCCCGCGCCGAGGACGACGATGTGCTGCTGTCCGGTCATGGTGTGGCTCCTTCTCGTTCGGCGGTCACCCCTTCGACCGGACACGCCACAGGAACCTGACAGCGGGCGCGGTGACCTGCCTCACGCGCCGAACGCGCCGAGCTTGCGGGGGTTCACCACGAACCGGATCGCGGCGATCCGGTCGCCGTCGAGGGTCACGTCGACGACGCCGGTCACCGCGCCGGCGTCGCGCATCACCAGCACTCGATCGCTGCCGTTGACCTCCTCGAAGGCCAGCGTCGCGGTGGGCGTGAGCATGCGTCGCAGGCCGAGCAGGTAGCGGGCGACCAGGTCGGCGCCGACGACAGGGCGACGCGCGGCAGTCACCTGGCCGCCGCCGTCGGCGGTGGACACGACGTCGTCGGCCAGCAGGGACCGCAGGGCCGACACGTCGCCGGTCGCGGTGGCCAGCAGGAAACGGTCGAGGACGGCGCGGGCCCGCTCGGGCGGGACCGGGAACCGCGGCCGGCCCGAGCGCACCCGCTCCCCCGCGCGGTGGAAGATCTGCTGGGCGTTGGCCTCGGTGAGGTCGAGCATGTCGGCGATCTCGCGGTGGGGGTAGCCGAAGGCGGACCGCAGGACGAACACCACGCGCTCCACCGGCGCCAGCCGCTCCATCGCGGTCAGCAGCGCGAGCGAGACGTCGTCGCGCTGCTGGGCGGTGTCCAGCGGGCCGAGCCGGCCGTCGCCGGTGGGGACCGGCTCGGGCAGCCACGGGCCCACGTACCGCTCGCGGCGGGCCCTGGCCGAAACCAGCTCGTTCCGGCACAGATTCACCGCGACGGTGGTGAGCCAGGCGTCGGCGTTGACGATGCCGCCCCGGTCGGCGTCCGCCCACCGCAGGAAGACCTCCTGGACGATGTCCTCGGCCTCGCTCGCCGAGCCGAGCATGCGATAGGCGAGCGAGAACAACCGGGATTTGGCGTCCAGGAAGACCCGGAGCTCGTGCGGGTCCACCGCGGGACGCCCGGCGCTACTTCCCGCGCGGGCTGCGCAGGCGCAGGCGGGCCGAGCCGCGGATGGCGGGCCTGCGGATCTGCGGCAGCCGCGACTGGGCGCGGCGCTGGGCCCGGCGCTCGGCGGGCTTGTGCTGCCAGGTCTCCGGCCGCGCGGCCACCCAGCGGGCCGAGCGCCACGCGAACGGGATGTGCGCCAGGTACAGGGCGACCAGGATCAGCAGCAGGATGATCGGGTAGGTGACCAGCAGCGCGGCGGCAAGGGCGACGAGCACCAGCAGGCCGGCCGCGGCCTGCGGCGCCACCGACACCGACTTCATGGCCAGGGTCGGGATCGTGCTCACGCACAGCAGCGCGGCGAACACGGTCCAGGCGGCGACGAAGCCGAAGCTGTCCCACCAGCCGTCGCCGAACTGCACCTGCAGGGCGATCGGCACCAGGGCGATGAGCGCGCCCGCGGGCGCGGGGACGCCGACGAAGTACTCCCGGGACCAGGACGGGCGGGTGTCGTCGTCGAGCAGGGTGTTGAACCGGGCCAGGCGCAGGACCAGCGAGACGGCGAACAGCAGGGCGACGATCCAGCCCGCGCTGTAGTCGTCGAGCAGGGTGACGTACAGGACGAGGGCGGGCGCGACGCCGAAGGAGATGGCGTCGGAGAGCGAGTCGAGCTCGGCGCCCATCTTCGTGGTGGCGTCGAGCATGCGCGCGAGCCTGCCGTCGAGGGTGTCGAAGACCGCGGCCGCGCCGACCGCCGCCAGCGCCATCCCGAGCTCGCCGTCGAGGCCGAACTTGACCGCGGACAGACCCGAGCAGAGGGCCAGGATGGTGACCATGCTCGGCAGCAGGCGGACCGAGCGGCGGCGCTTGCTCCGCCCGGCCACCGGGTCCTGGTCGATCACAGCACTGCCAGCACGGTTTCGGCGCCGACGGTCCGCTGACCGACCGTGACCAAGGGCTCGGTGCCCACGGGGAAGTAGGTGTCGACCCGGGATCCGAACCGGATCAGGCCGTAGGTGTCGCCGATGGTCAGCACGTCACCGGGCTGGGCGTCGCAGACGATGCGCCGCGCCAGCAGGCCCGCGATCTGCACCACGACGACCTGCTCGCCGTCGGTGGTGTCGATGACCATGCTGGTGCGCTCGTTGGCGTCGCTGGCCTCGGGCAGGTCCGCGGAGAGGAACTTGCCCGGCTGGTGCTGCACGTCACGCACGGTGCCCGCCACCGGCACGCGCTGGACGTGCACGTCGAGCACCGAGAGGAAGATGCTGACCCGGGGCAGCGGCTGATCGCCGAGTCCGAGTTCGGCGGGCGGCACGGCGGTGTCGACGAGGGCGACCTCGCCGTCGGCGGGCGCGACGACCACGCCGGGCCGGTTCGGCGGCACCCGGTGCGGGTGCCGGAAGAACGTGGCGCAGGCCAGCGCGGCGCCGATGCCGGCACGGCGCACCCACTTGTTCCGGCCACCGACCACGGCGACCGCCAGCGGGACCGCCACGAAGGGCAGGCCGGCGGGATGCAGCGGCGGGACGGCGGCCCGGACCAGGTCGGCCATGTGGCCGAGCGCGGTGGTGTCGGGCGTGCCGGGCGGGGTGGGACGGCGTGCCACAGGCTCCTTCTTTCTGCCGAACACGGATAAGGCAAGCGTTCACACCTTACGGGAACGCGGCCGACGGCACCCGGGGCCGGTGACCGGGGCCGGATTATGACAAAGACCACCATTTCCGCCGAACGGCGTTAACATGAGGACACCTCATGTTGATAACGTGAGGAAGCCTCACGTCCGGGCGTTCACACGCTGTGCACCGCCCGGCCACGGGCGATGCGGACCACATTTCGTTGCTTCGGGTACACCCGCCGGTGCAACCGCTGGTTGACAGGTACATAGGAGACGCACAATGGCTGCTCGAATCGCCCAGACGCCTGGGACCGATCACACAGCGATCCTCGGCCTCGGCGTGTACCGCCCCGCGCGGGTGGTCACGAACGACGAGATCGCCGGGCCGATCGACTCGAGCGACGAATGGATCCGCACCCGATCCGGCATCAAGACCCGCCGCTTCGCCTCGGACACCGAGACCATCCAGTCCATGAGCGTCGCCGCCGCCCGCGACGCCATGGAGGCCGCGGGCGTGGTCGCCGATCAGGTGGACTGCGTCATCGTGGCCACCTCGACCTATCTGCTGCTCACCCCCGCGGCGGGCCCGCAGATCGCCACCGAGCTCGGCATGACCGGCGCCGCCGCCTTCGACATCTCGGCGGGCTGCGCCGGGTTCTGTCACGCCCTGGCGCTGGCCTCGGACCTGGTGCGCTGCGGCACCGCGCAGAACGTGCTGGTGGTCGGCGTCGAGAAGCTGACCGACACGGTCGATTTCACCGACCGCTCGACGGCGTTCCTGTTCGCCGACGGCGCGGGCGCGGTCATCGTCGGCCCGACCGAGGAGCAGGGCATCGGCCCGACCGTGTGGGGCTCCGACGGCACCCAGCACCACGCCATCCGGCAGAACAAGGACTGGATGCAGTTCTTCGCCGAGATCGAGGAGAAGGGCCTGGACGCGGTGCGGCCCTACCTGGCCATGGAGGGCACCGCGGTGTTCCGCTGGGCCGCGCACTCGCTGGAGAAGGTCTGCCGGGACGCGATCGACCGGGCCGGGCTGGACACCGACGACCTCGACGCCATGATCCCGCACCAGGCCAACGGCCGGATCATCGAGATCATGGCCCGGGTACTGAAGCTACCCGCGGACTGCGCGCTGGCAAACGACATCGAGGACGCCGGGAACACCTCGGCCGCGTCCATCCCGCTCGCCATGGAGGCGCTGCTGCGCAAGGGCGAGTCGAAGCCGGGCGACACGGCCCTGCTCATCGCCTTCGGCGCCGGACTCTCCTACGCCGCACAGGTTGTCACGCTGCCCCGCTGGAAGTAGCGCGGCGGCACCCACCCCTGTCCGAACATCGGGGCAGGCCGGACGGCACACCGTCCGGCCTGCCCGGTTTGCGTCGGGGCGGACGAATCTGGCAAACTCTCCGCTATCCGATGGAGGCTCACCGATGCCGCTCAGCCACCAGGCCCCGTCGTCATCCCCCAATCCGAGGTGATCGGCCGTGAAACTGCGCTCCTTCCTGCACCGCAGGCACATCAACGAGGTGCCGCTCCTGCCCACGATCGAACCCGATGACAGCAGCCCGTTGCGCAACGCCTTCACCCTCCGCAGCACCCGCGCCCGGCGCGAGGAGCGGCTCGAACGCCTCCTCACCCCCTTCGAACTGGACATTCTCACCCACCACCGCGTCTGAGGTGGGCCACCCGCACGCGCCGGGGGGATACTCGACAGGTGAGCTCTCCCGCCGGTAACGCACCAGCCAAACCCGCCATCCTGAGCGTGGACGACGATCCGGGCGTCTCCCGGGCCGTCGTGCGCGACCTGCGCAGGCGCTACGGCGCCGACTACCGCATCCTGCGGGCCGAGTCCGGCGCGCAGGCGCTCGAGGCGCTGCGGGAGATGAAGCTGCGCGGGCAGGCCGTCGCCGTGCTCATCGCCGACTACCGGATGCCCGGGATGGACGGCATCGAGTTCCTCGAACAGGCCATGGACCTGCACCCCTACGCCCGCCGGGTGCTGCTGACCGCCTACGCCGACACGAGCGCCGCGATCGACGCGATCAACGTCGTCGACCTCGACCACTACCTGCTCAAACCGTGGGACCCGCCGGAGGAGAAGCTCTATCCGGTGCTGGACGGCCTGCTCGACGCCTGGCGCAGCTCCGAGCAGCGGCCGGTCCTCGAGACCAAGGTCGTCGGCGACCGCTGGTCCCCGCGGTCCTCGCAGGTACGGGAGTTCCTCGCCCGCAACCAGCTGCCCTACCGGTGGTACCCGGCCGACGAGCCCGAGGGCGCGCGGCTGCTGGAGGCCGCGGGCGCCGACCCGCTCTGCTGTCCGGTGGTGATCACCGCCGCGGGCACCGCGCTCGTGCAGCCCAGCGACGGCGAGCTCGCCGCCCAGGTCGGGCTGACCGTCGAGCCGAGCGGCGATTTCTACGATCTGATCGTGGTCGGCGGCGGACCCGCCGGGCTCGGCGCGGCGGTCTACGGCGCCTCGGAGGGCCTGCGCACCGTGCTGGTCGAGCGCACCGCGACCGGCGGGCAGGCCGGGCAGAGCTCCCGCATCGAGAACTACCTCGGCTTCCCCGACGGGCTGTCGGGCGCCCAGCTGGCCGACCGCGCCCGGAGGCAGGCCACGAAGTTCGGCGCCGAGATCGTCACGACCCGCGAGGTCGTCGGGCTCGAGGTCAACGGCTCGGCGCGCACGGTGCGCTTCGCCGACGGCGGGCGGCTGTGCGCGCACACCGTGCTCATCGCCACCGGCGTCGACTACCGCAGGCACCCGGCGCCCGGCGTCGACGAATTCACCGGCCGCGGCGTGTATTACGGGTCGGCGATGACCGAGGCCGCCGACTGCGCCGACCACGACGTCTACATCGTCGGCGGCGCCAACTCGGCGGGCCAGGCCGCGGTCTTCCTGTCCCGCACGGCGGCTCGCGTGCACCTGGTCGTGCGCGGCGACTCGCTGGAGAAGTCCATGTCGCACTACCTGATCCAGCAGATCGCCGGGATCCCGAACATCGTCGTGCACGCCGAGACCGAGGTGGTCGCCGCCGACGGCGACACCCACCTCGAGCGGATCGTGTTGCGCGACAACCGCTCCGCCACCGAGGAGAAGGTCGACGCGCAGCGGCTGTTCCTGTTCATCGGGGCCGCGCCGCAGACCGGCTGGCTCGACGGGGTGATCGAACGCGACCCGGCGGGCTACGTGCTCGCCGGACCCGACCTGATGGTCGACGGCGCCCGCCCGCGCGGCTGGGAACTGCCGCGGCCGCCGCACCACCTGGAGACGAGCGTGCCCGGGGTGTTCGTCGCGGGCGACGTCCACTCCGAATCCGCCAAGCGCGTCGCCTCGGCCGTCGGCGAGGGCGCCATGGCGGTCATGTTCGTACACCGGTACCTGGCCTAGGCGGCGCAGGAGTAGGGAGTCACAGCGATGGACGACACTGCCGTGCGGACCGCGATCTGCGATCCGGAGGAACTGCGCACGCTGTTCCTGTTCGAGCAGCTCGACGACAGCCAGCTCGCGCAGCTGTGCGAACACGGGCACATCGAATACCTGGAGCCGGGCCCGGTGTACCGCGAGGGCGACCCGGCGACCTGCTTCTACGTGCTCATCGAGGGCGAGGTCCGGCTGACCAAGCTGTCGGGGGGCACCGAGATCGAGATCAACCGCACCGACCACCGCGGCGTGTACGCGGGCGCCTGGACCGCCTACCTGGGCAACCGGGTCGACCAGACCTACCAGGGATCGATGTACGTCACCCGCCGCTCGCGGTTCCTCGTCCTCGCGGCCGCGGACTTCGCCCAGATGGTGCGCGACTGGTTCCCGATGGCCGTGCACCTGCTCGAGGGCGCCTTCTTCGGCAACCGCAAGTCCAACCAGCGCATCGCCGAACGGGAACGGCTGCTGGCGCTGGGTTCGCTCTCGGCCGGGCTGACCCACGAGCTGAACAATCCCGCCGCCGCGGCCGTGCGCGCCACCTCCGGGCTGCGCGAGCGGGTGGCGGGGATGCGGCACAAGCTCAAGATGATGGCGACCGGCAAGTTCACCCCCGAGGTACTGGTGAAGCTGGTCGAACTGCAGGAGCAGGCCGCCGACCAGGTCGGCAAGGCCCCCGAGCTCAGCCCGCTCGAGACCGCCGACCGCGAGGACGCGCTCGCCGACTGGTTCGACGAGCACGGCCTGGCCGACGGCTGGAACCTCGCGCCGACCTTCGTGCAGGCCGGCTTCGACGTCGACTGGCTCGAAGGCGTGCACGCCACGCTGGAGACCTGCGACGCCAAGGTGTTCGAGGGCGCGCTGCGCTGGCTGAACTACACCATCGAGACCGAGCTGCTGATGAACGAGATCGCGGACTCCACCACCCGGATCTCCACCCTGGTCGGCGCGGCCAAGCAGTATTCGCAGATGGACCGGGCCCCGTTCCAGGTCGTCGACGTGCACGAACTGCTCGACAGCACCCTGGTCATGCTCAACCGCAAGCTCGGCGACGGGGTGCGCGTGGTCAAGGACTACGACCGGAGCCTGCCGCCGCTGCCGTGCTTCGCGGCCGAACTGAACCAGGTCTGGACCAACCTGATCGACAACGCCGTCTACGCCATGGACGGGCAGGGCACGCTGACGGTGCGCACCTACCGCGAGAACGACTGCGCCGCGGTCGAGATCGGGGACACGGGTCCCGGCATCCCCGAGGAGACGCGCAGCCGCATCTTCGAGCCGTTCTTCACCACCAAGCCGGTGGGCGAGGGCACCGGGCTCGGGCTCGACATCTCGTTCCGGATCGTGGTGAACAAGCACGGCGGCGACATCCGGGTCGAGTCCGCTCCCGGCGACACGCGATTCATCGTGCGCCTCCCCCTGGAACGACCCGCCGCCACCGACGATGAACCGAGTTCGGCCGACGAAGGAGGTCAGTGATGTCCGAGGCGATCGAAGGGATCGACCCCGCGGTACCGCCCAGCGGTCCCGGCTGCGTGGAATGCGACGCGGCGGGCGGCTGGTGGGTGCACCTGCGCCGCTGCGCCCAGTGCGGGCACGTCGGCTGCTGCGACTCGTCCCCGTCGCAGCACGCCACCAAACACAACGCGGCCACCGGGCACCCGTTCATGCAGAGCTACGAGCCCGGCGAGGACTGGTTCTACAACTTCGTCACCGAGGAGATGTACGGCGGCGGGCCGGAGCTGGCGGCCCCGACCAGTCACCCGCTCGACCAGCCGGTACCCGGCCCCGCGGGCCGCGTGCCCGCCGACTGGCAGCAGCACGTGCACTGACCCCTACGGCACCTTGATCCCGATCAAGGCGGCCACCTTCGTGTCCGCCACGGCGGACGGCGAGCACACCAGCTTCGCGGTGCTCAGCGCCGCGCTGGGGCTGCCCTCGAGCACGCTGCCCGGGTTGGCGGCCAGGATCTGGTCGATGACGGTCTTCTGCGCGTCGTCGCCGAGCGCCTTGAACTGACCGCACGTGGTGTCCGCGCCGGCCGGCGCCGCGCCCGGGGTGGCGGGCGCCGAGGTGGCCGACGCCGAGGCGCCGCCGGACTTCGCCGGGGTGCTGGTCGCGGCCGCGGTCGTGGAAGCGGGCGTGCCGCGGCGCAGGCCGCTGGCGTCGTCGGTGTCGTCGCCGGAACCACAACCGACGAGGGTCAGGGAGATCATCCCCGCCGCCAGGACGACAAACGGCATTCGCTTCATGTGATGTATTCCCGCACGATCTCCGGCACCGGCAGTCCCCGGCACATCCCCGGCAGACTAGCGAGGATGCGTCGGGCCGGACAACAGGGGCCGAGACCGCGGCGGCCCCATAGACTCGACACGGTGGCAGAACTTTCGCTGACGGCCCGGCTCAACCCCTCCGCCGCCGACGCCCGGCGCGGGGTGGTCCGGCTGCATCCGGAGACACTGACCGCGCTCGGCCTGCGGGAGTGGGACGGGATCGCCCTCGTCGGCGCCCGGCGCACCGCCGCGGTGGTGGCCAAGGCGCCCGCGGGCACGCCGCCCGGCGTCGCCCTGCTCGACGACGTGACGCTGTCGAACGTCGGGCTGCGCGAGAACGCGGCGGTCACCGTCGCCCCCGTGACCGTGTACGGCGCCCGCCGGATCTCGCTGAGCGGGTCGGCGCAGGCCACGAGCAGCATCCCGGAGGCGACGCTGCGGCAGGCGCTGCTCGGCAAGGTCGTCACCGTGGGCGACACGGTCTCGCTGCTCCCCCGCGACCTGGGTCCCGACATCAGTTCCGCGGCGGCGGCGCAGGCGCTCTCGCGCACCTTCGGGGTGGCCTGGACGACCGAGCTGCTGACCGTGACCGCCATCGATCCGCTGCCGGGCCCGGTCAGCGTGCAGCCCAACACCGCCGTCGGCTGGGGCAGCGGGGTGGCCGCCGCCCGCCACGCGGTGGAGCGCGGGGACGCCGACGCCGACCCCGCCCGGGTGGCCGGGGTCGAACCGGCCGTCACCACCTCCGAGGGCGCGGCCGCGATCCCCGTCGAGGACCTCGCCGGGGTGCAGGGGCAGGCCGCCAAGCTCGGCGAATGGCTCAGCCTGGCGCTCGACGAACCCGAACTGCTCAAATCGCTCGGCGCGCCCGCCCGGCTCGGCGTACTGGTCACCGGCCCCGCCGGGGTGGGCAAGGCCACCCTGTCGCGGGCGGTCGCGGCGCCGCGGCGCGTGGTTGAGCTGGACGGGCCCTCCGTCGGCGCCACCGAGAGCGGCGCGCGACTGCGCGAGGTGGCGGCCGCGGTCGCCGACGTCGCCTCCGGCCGCGGCGGCATCCTGCTGATCACCGACATCGACGCGCTGCTGCCCGCCGACCCCGAACCCGTGGCCACCCTGCTGCTCGACCAGCTGCGCGCCGCGGTCGCGTCGCCGTGTGTCGCGCTGCTGGCCACCACCGCGCACCCCACCCGCGTCGACGCCCGCCTGCGCGCCCCCGACCTGTGCGACCGCGAACTGGCCCTGCCGTTGCCGACGGCCGCGATCCGGCGCGCCCTGCTCGAACAGCTCCTGCGCAAGGTGCCCGCCGAGGACCTCGACCTCGAGGTCGTCGCCTCGCGCACACCGGGTTTCGTGGTCGCCGACCTGGCCGCCCTGTGCCGGGAGGCGGCGGTCCGGGCGGCCGCGCGGGCCAGCAGGCAGCAGTCGGCGCCGCGGCTCGAGCAGGCCGATCTGATCGGCGCGCTCGAGGTCATCCGGCCGCTGTCCCGTTCGGGCAGCGAGGAACTCGCGATCGGCAGCCTCGACCTCGACGACGTCGGGGACATGGTCGAGACCAAACAGGCGCTCACCGAGGCGGTCCTGTGGCCGCTGCGCCACCCCGACTCCTTCGCCCGGCTCGGCATCGACCCGCCCCGCGGCGTGCTGCTCTACGGTCCCCCCGGCTGCGGCAAGACCTTCCTGGTGCGGGCGCTGGCGGGCACCGGCCAGCTCAGCGTGCACGCGGTCAAGGGCGCGGAGCTGATGGACAAGTGGGTCGGCGCCTCGGAGCGGGCGGTGCGCGAATTGTTCCAGCGTGCCCGCGATTCCGCGCCGTCGCTGATCTTCCTCGACGAGGTCGACGCCCTGGCGCCGCGGCGCGGGCAGAGCACCGACGGCGGCGTCGGCGACCGGGTCGTCGCCGCCCTGCTCACCGAACTCGACGGCGTCGAACCCCTGCGCGACGTGGTCGTCCTCGGCGCGACCAACCGCCCCGACCTCATCGACCCGGCCCTGCTGCGGCCCGGCCGCCTCGAACGCCTGGTCTTCGTCCCGCCGCCGGACGGCCCGGCGCGCCTGGACATCCTCCGCACCGCGGGCCGCTCGGTCCCCCTCGCCGCCGACGTCGACCTCGCGGCCCTGGCCGAGGATCTCGACGGCTACTCCGCCGCCGACTGCGCCGCCCTGCTGCGCGAGGCCGCCCTCGCCGCCCTGCGCCGCGACATGGCCGCCGCCGACGTCACCGCCGCCGACATCGCGGGCGCCCGGGCCACCGTCCGTCCCTCCCTCGACCCGGACCAGGTCGCTTCCCTGCGCCGCTACGCCGACAACCGCAAGGCCTGAGCCGCTACATGTAATCCGGTGCCATGCGGCTCCCCGTCCGTCGACGCTATCTCGGCATGCCGAGATCCGCGGCCCGCGACAGGAAGGCACGTTCCTCGTCGGATCTCGGCGTCACCGGGCGTCGGCAGCGTTCGAGGATGCGCACGGCCGGACCCAGCGTCGCGCCGAGCATCGACCGGAGAGCAGGGTTGTGGGACGAGAAGTACTCGTCGTAGACGGCGAGCGTCGTCCGCTCGAAGAGGTCCGAATCTATCTCGTACATGTCGGCGGCGATCGCCGTCAGACCGGTCGCGAGGCCCAGCACCGAGCAGATGTCGGTGTGCATCCGGACGAACAACTCGCCCACTCGCAACGCGGGACTCCACACGGTCTCGCCGTCGGCGTCGAACACGAAGCTCACCGGGCCAATCTACTGATCTGGGGTCCAGCGCCCGGCGCGGCGGCGGGCCGGTGCGAATCGGCGGGTCCGGCCTCCCGGAACACCCGGCCGTGCGCCGGTATCGTCGTACCGTGCTCAGGCCCGGGGACGTGCTCGACGCGGTGGCGGCCTTCGCCGCGGCGGCGGTGGGCGGGTCGGCGCTGTTCCTGCCCTTCGCCTTCAGCACCGTCGCCGACTCGGGCTCGCCGTACCGGATCACCAGTCTGGTCAACAGTGTCCCGCGCGGCGCGGCCCTCGGGCTCATCGTGGCGATGGTGGTCGCGGTCCTGCTCTACCCGGTGGCCCGGCCGATGGTGGGCTGGCTGGTCGGGGCGGGCGGGGCGCTCGCGCTCGGCCTGAATTACCTGATCGGGCTGCAGATGTCCTCGGCCGATGTGCTGACCACCCAGAACTACGTCGACTCCCTGTGCGGTGGCGTCGTTTTCGGGGCGGCCGGGATCAGCGCGCTGCGACGGACCGCCCCCGCGGCGGGCTTCACCGCGGGGACCGTGGCGATCTTCGTCTACGGCGAACTGGTCGCGCTGTTCGACGCCAACGGCGTGCTGGCGGGCGGCGCCCTGCACGCGCCGCGGTGGCTGATCGTCCTGGCGGCGGTGGTGCTGCTGGCCTCGGCGTACCGGCACCGGTATTCGATCATGCTCGGCGCCAAGCCGCGGCTGGCCGCCGACCTGCCGATCACCCCGATCCTGGCCACCACCATCCTGGCCATCGTGCTCCTGCTGGTCACCGAGTGGATGTCGGGCCAGTACGACGACGACCGCACCACCACCGTCCGGATCACGGTCGGCGTGGTGGTGACGGTGCTCGCCGCCTTCGTCGCCGCGCTGCTGCTGCCCGGCCGCGACGGCGCGGGGCTGCTGCCCGCGGTCAGCCTCGCCGCGGCCGCCGACGCGCTCGGCGACGCGCCGCGGCTGAGCTGGGGCCTGCTCACCATGACGATCGCGACCGCGGTCGGCATCCTGCTCGGCCTGCGGTATCCCCTGGCGACGCTGACCCTGCTCGGGTCGGCCGCCATCGCCGCGATCGCCGCCGTCGGCGGCTACTTCCCGACCACCCCGGCCTGGTATCTGGGCAACGCCCTCATCGCGGGCACCGGCGCGTTCGCCTGCACCGCGCTGCATCCGCGCTACCTGCCGATCGGGGTGCTCACCCGCGGCGCGCTGTATCTGCCGTCCATCACGTGGGCGGTCCCGACCCGCAACCGCAACTGGCCCGCGGGCGGCACCTTCGCCGACGCCGGGTTCCCCGGCCGGATCGCGCTGTCGGTCACCTTCGGCTCGGCGGTCGCGCTGTACCTGCTCTACCGGATCCGGCGGGTCCCGCAACCGGCGGGCTCATAGCCGGACCGGCCCGGACATGGGCGACGCGACATCCGCGCAACCGCCTCGCAGCCGCGAGCGCCCGTAGGATCGGGCCACGTCCCGTGATCCAGACGACCTGACGGAGGCCACTTGCCGGCCGTTCTGCTCATCCACGCCCTGGCCGCCCTCGCGGCCCCGATGTGCGTGCGGGCACTGGGCCGCAATGCCTTCTACCTCCTCGCGCTCGCGCCGCTGAGCGGGTTCGCGTGGGTGATCGCGCACTGGGGCGACCGGATCGAGACGCGGATCGCGTGGGCGCCGCAGATCTCGATGAACATCGACCTGAGCTTCGATTCCCTGGCGGCGGTGATGGCCTCGCTGGTGCTGGGCATCGGGACGCTCATCCTGGCCTACTGCGCACGGTATTTCGATCGTGACGAGGCGCGGCTCGGCGTGTTCGCCGCCGAGCTGACCGGTTTCGCCGGCGCCATGTTCGGCCTGGTCGTCAGCGACAACATGCTGCTGATGTACGTGTTCTGGGAGATCACGACGGTGCTGTCGTTCCTGCTCGTCGGCCATTACGCCGAGCGCGCGGTGAGCAGGCGGGCCGCGATCCAGGCGCTGCTGGTCACCGGGTCCGGCGGCCTGGCCATGCTGGTCGGCATCGTCATCCTCGGGCTGCGCTACGGAAGTTTCCTGTTCTCCGACATTCTCGCGGCGCCGGAGCCGCCCGCCGGGATCGCGGTGTCGGTGGCCGTCGGGCTCGTCCTGGTCGGCGCGCTGAGCAAGTCGGCGATCGTGCCGCTGCACTTCTGGCTGCCCGGCGCCATGGCCGCGCCGACGCCGGTCAGCGCCTATCTGCACGCGGCGGCCATGGTGAAAGCCGGTGTCTACCTGGTGGCCCGGCTCGCGCCCGCGTTCGCGCAGACCCCGCCCTGGCACGCGATCGTCCTGCCCCTCGGGGTGGTGTCGATGCTGCTGGCGGGCTGGCGGGCCATGCAGGTCTACGACCTGAAACTGGTGCTGGCCTTCGGCACGGTGAGCCAGCTGGGCTTGCTCATCAGCCTGGTCGCGGTCGGCACTCCCGACGCGGCGCTGGCCGGGATGACGCTCGTGATGGCCCACGCGCTGTTCAAGGCGGCGCTGTTCATGGTCGTGGGCATCATCGATCACGGCGCGGGCACGCGGGACCTGCGCGTGCTGTCCGGGCTCGGCAGGCGGGCGCCCGTGCTGTGCGCGATCGCGACGACCGCGGCGCTGAGCATGGCGGGTATCCCGCCGCTGGTCGGGTTCGTCGGCAAGGAGTCGGCGCTGTCCGCGGTGCTCGCGGCGGACGTGCTGCCGCCCGCGGGCCGCTACGCCCTGCTGGCGGGCATCGTCGTCGGGTCGGCGCTGACCGTCGGCTACAGCGCCCGCTTCGTCTGGGGCGCCTTCGCCACCAAACCCGGTGTGGACGCGCCCGGCTCGTGGCACGCGCCGGGGGTGTCGCTGCTGGCCCCACCCGCGATCCTGGCGGTCCTGAGCCTGCTGGAGGGCCTGGCCGCGGCACAGGTCGACGGGATCACGCGGCCCTACGCCGAGACCCTGCCGGGCACCCTGGACGAACATCTCGCGCTCTGGCACGGATTCGGCGTCCCGCTGCTGCTGACGGCGGTGGTCATCATGGCGGGCCTGAGCCTGTTCCTGGTGCGCGGGCGGATCATCGAATCCGCGCATCCGTGGCTGGGCAACGCCGACCGCGCCTACGACGCCGCGCTGCGCGGCATGGACCTGATCTCGCTGCGGATCACCGGCACCGTGCAGTCGGGTTCGCTGCCGGCCAGCCAGGCCGCCATCCTGGTCACCCTCATCGTCGTCCCGGTCGTGCTGCTGGCCACCGGCACCCGGTCCGGAGTGAGCCTGCGCCTGTGGGATTCGCCGTTGCAGCTCGCGATCGGCGCCATCATGATCGCGACGGCCTTCGCGGCGACCGTCCTGCGCAACCGCCTGGCCAGCGTGCTCGTCGTCGGCGTCACGGGGTATGGCTGCGGCGTGATCTTCGCCCTGCACGGCGCGCCGGACCTGGCGCTGACCCAGTTCCTGGTCGAGACGCTGACCCTGGTCATCTTCGTGCTGGTCCTGCGGGCCTTCCCGGCCGAGATCGAACCCGAACGCGCCACCGCGGGCAAGCTGCGCCGCGCGATCCTCGCGGCCGGCGTCGGCGCCACCGTCACGGTGCTGGCGGCCTTCGCCACCGCGGCCCGCTCGGCCGAGCCGATCTGGCACCTGCTGCCCGCGGCCGCCTACGAGCGCGGCGGCGGGAAGAACACCGTCAACGTGCTGCTGGTCGACATCCGCGCCTGGGACACCCTCGGCGAGATCTCGGTGCTGGTCGTGGCCGCGACCGGCGTCGCCTCCCTGGTGTTCCGCAGCCGCCGCTTCGGCAGCGCGCCCCGGGCCGCCGACGCCCCCGGCTACGACCCCGACGTGGTGAGCTGGCTACCCGCCGCCCGGTTGCTCGACCGGCGCTACCGTTCGATGGTCCTGCAGATCACCACGCGGCTGATCTTCCCGACCATCATGGTGCTGTCGGTGTACTTCTTCTTCGCCGGGCACAACGCGCCGGGCGGCGGCTTCGCGGGCGGCCTCACCGCGGGGCTCGCCCTGACCCTGCGCTACCTGGCGGGCGGCCGCTACGAACTCGGCGAGGCGCTGCCGGTCGACGCAGGCCACCTGCTCGGGGCGGGCCTGACCCTGGCCGCGGGCACCGCGACCGCCTCGCTGCTGCTCGGCGCGCCGCCGCTGTCCTCGGCCGTCGTCACCGTGACGCTGCCGCTGCTCGGCCAGATCAAGCTGGTCACCGCGCTGTTCTTCGATCTCGGCGTGTACCTGATCGTGGTCGGCCTCGTCCTGGACGTGCTGCGCAGCCTCGGCGCCCGCCTCGACGACGAACTGTCCGACCACGAGGCCGACGAACTCGACGAGGACGTGATCCGATGAGCGCGAACCTGGTCCTGCTGCTCGTGGTCGGCGTCCTCGTCGCCTGCGGGGTGTACCTGATCCTGGAGCGGGTGGTGTCGAAGATGCTGCTCGGGATGATCCTGCTCGGCAACGGGGTCAACATCCTCATCCTCACCATGGGCGGCCCCGACGGGCGGCCGCCCATCCTGCCCGGCTCCGACACCTCCCCCGCGGGGATGGCCGACCCGCTCGCGCAGGCCATGGTGCTCACCGCGATCGTGATCACCATGGGCCTTGCCGCTTTCGTGCTCGCGCTGGCCTACCGGGCCTACATGCTGACCACGACCGAGGACGTGTCGACCGACCCCGAGGACGAGAAGGTGGCCCGCCGGCGCGAAGGCGAGGACCCCGAGGAATGAGCGAGATCCTGACGCCCGGACTGCTTCCCGGCCTCGCGGCGCTGCCGGTGCTGGTGCCGCTGCTCGGCGCGGCCGCCACGCTGGTCTTCGGCCGCAGCCCGCGGGTGCAGCGGCTGGCCTCGCTGAGCGCGCTGAGCGCGGTGACGGTGATCAGCGCGATCCTGCTCTATCTGGCCGACCGCTACGGCACCACCGCGGTGCAGGTCGGCGGCTGGGACAGCCCCATCGGCATCACCCTGGTGGTGGACCGGCTGTCGGCGGCGATGCTGCTCGTGTCGTCGTTCGTGCTGCTGCTCGTCTCGATCTACGGTGCGGGACAGAACCTCTCCGACGGCGACGACCGCCAGCCGACGTCCATCTACCGGCCGACCTATCTCGTCCTGACGGCCGGGGTGTGCGCGACCTTCCTCGCAGGCGACCTGTTCAACCTGTTCGTCGGCTTCGAGGTGCTGCTGGTCGCCTCGTTCGTGCTGCTGACGGTCGGCGCCACCGAGGAACGCATCCGCACCGGCATCGCCTACGTCATGGTGTCGATGGTGTCCTCGCTGATCTTCCTGATCGGCATCGCCCTCACCTACGGCGCCACCGGCACCCTGAATCTGGCCCAGCTCGCGCTGCGCCTCGGCGCCGCCCCGGACGGCGTCCGCACCGCCTGCTACGCGGTCCTGCTGGTGGCCTTCGGCATCAAGGCCGCGATCTTCCCGCTGTCGAGCTGGCTGCCCGACTCTTATCCGACCGCGCCCGCGCCGGTGACCGCGGTGTTCGCCGGCCTGCTCACGAAGGTCGGCGTGTACGCGATCATCCGCACGCACACGCTGTGGTTCCCCGACGGCGCGTTCGACGACCTGCTGCTGGTCGCGGGCCTGGCCACGATGGTGATCGGCATCCTGGGCGCCATCGCGCAGAGCGACATCCGCCGCCTGCTGTCGTTCACGCTGGTCAGCCACATCGGCTACATGGTGTTCGGCATCGGGTTGTCCAGCGTGGCCGGGCTGACCGGGGCGGTCTACTACATCGCCCACCACATCCTGGTGCAGACCTCGCTGTTCCTGGTGGCGGGCCTGATCGAACGGCAGGCCGGGTCGGTCTCGCTGCGCCGCCTCGGCGGGCTGGCCACGGCGAGCCCGGTGCTGGCGGTGCTGTTCCTCGTGCCCGCCCTGAATCTCGGTGGCATTCCGCCGTTCTCGGGGTTCATCGGCAAGGTCGCGCTGCTGGAGGCGGGCGCGGAGAACGGCAGCGTGCTGTCGTGGATCCTGGTCGGCGGGTCGGTGGTCACCAGCCTGCTGACGCTGTACGCGGTGGCGCGGGTGTGGAGCAAGGCGTTCTGGCGGCCGCGCGCCGAGGCGCCCGAGGGCCATCTCGCGGCCGCCAAACCGCCCACCCTGGTCGAGGACTCGACCGACGTGCGCTACGACGAGCGCACCGATCCGGGCCGGATGCCGGGGCTGATGGTCGCCGCGACGGCCGGGCTCATCGCCGCGGGGCTGGCGCTGACCGTCCTGGCCGGGCCGGTCCTCGGCATCGCCGAACGCGCCGCCACCGACCTCGACGACCCGGCCGTCTACATCACCGCCGTGCTCGGGGGTGAACCGCGATGATCGTGGCCCGGCTGTTCCATCGCGACAACGTCCTGCGCACCGCGGTGCTGGTCTGGCTGACCGTCGTCTACGTGGCGCTCTGGGGCGACCTGAGCGTGGCCAACGTCGTGGCCGGGATCGTGGTCGCGCTCGTCGTGACGATCGCCCTTCCGCTGCCGCGCATCCCCGCCACCGGGCGGCTGCGGCCGGTGGCGCTGGTCAAGCTCGTCGCGGTCGGCATCTACTACGCGCTCGAATCGAGCCTGCAGGTCGCGTGGCTGGCCCTGCGGCCCGGCCCGCCCCCGGTCTCGGGCGTGCTCCGGGTGCATCTCGGCATCCAGTCCGACCTGGTCCTCGTGCTGTGCACCGACCTGCTGAACCTGATCCCGGGCACCATGGTGCTCGAACTCGACCGGTCCAAATGCGTGGCGTTCGTGCACGTGCTCGACATCGGGTCCGACGAGGCGGTGGCCAAGTTCTACGCGGTCACCCGCCGCGTGGAGGGGCTGCTGATCGACGCGTTCGAACGGCCCGCCGACCGGCGCCGACCCGACACCACGGAGGTGCAATCGTGAGGATCGTCGCGGTGATCGCGGGCGGGCTGCTGCTGGCCGCCGCGATCATCACCGTCTACCGGGTGCTGGCGGGCCCGAGCACCCTGGACCGGGTCGTCGGCATCGACTCGCTCACCGCCATGGCGGCCGCCGGCCTGGCCGTGTGGGCGGTCTACAGCCGCGACACCACGGTCGTCCCGGCCATCGCCGCGCTGTGCCTGGTCGGCTTCCTCGGCTCGGCGGCGGTCACCCGGTTCCGCGTGCGGGACGACCGGTGAGGGGCGCCGCCGCCGGGGCCACCGAGCGACGGGCGGGAGGACACCGCCGATGAGCACGGCGCTGCACTGGATCGCCGGTACCTTCCTGCTGGCCGGCGCCGCGCTGTCGCTGACCGCGGCCATCGGCATCGTGCGCTTCCCCGACACGCTGACCCGCATGCACGCGGCGACCAAGCCCCAGGTGGTCGGCCTCGTGCTGGTCCTGCTCGGCGCGGCGATCGAGCTGCGGCACGACGTCAACGCCTGGATGCTGGTGCTGTTCTCGCTGTTCACGCTGCTGACCGCGCCCGTCATCGCCCACCTGCTCGGCCGCACCGCCTACCGCGAACAGCGCACGCAGGACGGGTTCGGGCAGTGACACGGGCGGCCGGCGCCGCTGGTTCTCGGCCTCGTGACCTCGGCGACGAGGGCCGATCCTTCGCCGTCGGCGTGACGCCCCGGCCCTCATCGCCGAGGCGGCCGAAAACCGTTCGGGGTGGGTTCGGGGGTGGGTTCGGGGCGCGCTGACCGGGTGCGGCTGAACCAGGTCAGGTGGAAGGCGGTCACGTACGACGCCAGCGCGCCGATGACCAGCATGCCCGCGACGATGGGGTACTCGGCCATCGGCACCGCCAGATAGCGGTAGGAGGCCAGCAGGGCGGCGAAGAGCGCCGCCCCCGCGGCAACCATGCGGATCCGGGACCCGTTCCAGCCGAGTTCGGGCGCGCGCAGCGCGGACTCGACGGTCAGGCACAGCACCGCGCCCGCCACCAGGTCGACGCCGTAGTGGTAACCGAAGCCCAGCGTCGCCGTCAGCGTGGCGACCAGCCAGAAGGCGCCGCCCCAGCGCAGCCACCAGGGCGCCCGGTTGCCGTCCAGGTCGCGGCGGGTGTGGATGAACACGGCCAGCGCCCAGGCGGTGTGCATGGACGGCATGCAGTTGCGCGGGGTGTAGGAGTCGAACGGCAGCGCGGCGGGCGCCGGGTCGAGCGGGGGCACGACGTCGGGCCAGAAGTTGCCGACCTGGAGCCCGTGGCCGTCGGGCCCGAAGGCGAACATCGGCCCGACCACCGGGAACAGCACGTAGCACAGCGGCCCGACCAGCCCGAGGACCAGGAAGGTCCGCACCAGGTAGTGACCCGGCCACCGCCCGTCGGCGACCACCCGGCGCAGCTGCCAGACCGCCACCACGATCGCGGCGACCGGCAGCTCGATGTAGACCCAGTGCAGGACCGCGTACACCTCGGGCCCGAGCACGTCGAGCACCCGGCCGACGACCCAGGAGGGGTCGCCGAGCGCGTGGTCGGCCAGCATCACGTACTCGTCGAGCACCGACGGCCGGGCGACGGTCGTGATGTGCAGCCACACGTCGCCGACCTTGGTGGCCAGGATGAGCAGCGCGCCGAGCGCGGCCGCGTGCAGGGCGGTCCGGCGTTCGGTCCCGCGCCAGCGCACCAGCGCGACGACCGCGATGGCGGTGAGCACGATGACCGGCCCGTTGCCGACCGAGAACGGCTTCCCGTCGAGCAGCCGCAGGCTCGCCCCCACCACGTCGATGCCGATCGCGGCGCCCGCGGCGACGAAGCGGCGCCGCGGGGTCAGCCCGACCAGCGCGAGGACGAGACCCGCCCAGGGCACCGACATCGATTTGGGCGTGCCGAGATAGTCGCGGGCCAGGCTGGCCAGCGGCCCCTCGAAGTCCTCCAGGGCGGCGACGACCTGCAATCCGACCAGCAGCGCGACGACCGCCGCGACCGCCGAGACGGCGAGCACGGCCGTGCGGCGAGCCTGCGACGCACCCGTGTCCGCCCCCGAACCGACACGTGGCTGTTCGACAAGCATCCGACCATCGTAAACGGCGGGTGAACGTCACCCGTCCGCGCGGCTGAACGCTACTGATCCAGCTCCCGTACCAGGGAATCGACGACCGCGACGAGATCGCCCTGCGTTTCCGAGGCGACCCGGCGTTGCCGCTGGTAGGAGGCGCCGCGGCGCGGGATCTCGGCGACGGAGGCGAGTTCGTCGAGGCAGCCGAGTTTCGCCGCGGTCGGCTCGAGCCGGACCAGCAGCTCCGCGAGGTCGTCGGTGACCAGGCGCTCGTCGGAGTCGTCGTCGACGATCACGATGGCGTCCAGGCCGTACCGGGCCGCACGCCACTTGTTCTCCTGGACGTGCCACGGCGGCAGCGTCGGCAGCGTCTCGCCGGCCTCCAGGCGCTGATCGAGGTCGACCACGAGGCAGTGGATGAGGGCGGCGACGGCGGCCAGCTCGGCGTGGGTGGACAGGCCGTCGCAGACCCGGATCTCGATGGTGCCCCACTTGGGCGCGGGCCGGATGTCCCAGTGCATGCCGCCGAGCTGTTCGAACACACCGGTTTTCATCTGGTCGTGCACGAAATGCTCGAACTGCGACCAGTTCTCGAACTGGAACGGCAGCCCGGCCGTGGGCAGCTGCTGGAACATCAGGGCCCGGTTGCTCGCGTAGGCGGTGTCGTCGCCGGACCACATCGGCGAGGACGCCGAGAGCGCGAGCAGGTGCGGGTAGGACAGCAGCAGCGAGTTCAGGATGGGAAAGACCTTGTCGCGGTGCGACACTCCGACGTGGACGTGCACACCCCAGATGAGCATCTGCCTGCCCCACCACTGGGTGCGGTCGATGAGCTCGTCGTAGTGCGGTGAGCGCGTGAGCTGCTGGGCCGACCACTGGGCGAACGGATGGGTGCCCGCGCAGAACAGGTCGACGCCGACCTCGTCGGCGGCCCGGCGCACGTGGTCCATCGTGTCGCGCAGCTCGCCGACGGCGGCGCCGACGGTCTCGTGCACGCCGGTCACCAATTCGACGGTGTTGCGCAGCAGTTCCTTGGTGACCCGCGGGGTGCCGTCGTGCGCGTGCCGCAGGTCACCGATGCGGTCGAAGACCTCGGCGGAGGTGTTGGACAGATCGCGCGTCACCTTGTCGACGAGCGCGATCTCCCATTCGATCCCGATCGTGGGCCGGGGCGATCCGTGGAAGGGTACCGGCTGGACTGCCCCGGCCATCGTCAGCCGATCAGGCGATCACGCCGCAGGCGACGCGGGTGCCCGCGTCGCCGGTGCTCAGCGTGGTCTCGTCCGGACCCGTGCCGCCCTCGCGGGTGTAGCGCGGCGGGATGTTGCCGAAGTTGTCGGCGCCGCTGTGGATGATCAGGGCCTTGCCCTTGATCTGGTCGAGGGTGACCGCGTCGGTGGTGGTGACCAGCTTGGCCGAACCGTCGCCGCGGACCTCGAGCGAGGTCAGGTCGCCGCTGGAGGGGTGCGCGTTGGCGGCGCCGACCTGCAGGTGGCCACCCGCCGAGCTGAAATCGCCCTCGCACTTGCCGGTCTGGTGCACGTGCAGGCCGTGGAAGCCGGGGGTCAGCCCGCGCGCCTCGACGGTGACCTGGACGTGGTTGCCGTCCTTGGCGAAGGTCGCGGTGCCGACGGCGGCGCCCGAACCGTCCTTGAGCTCGGTCTTCAGGCTGCCCGGCGCGGCGCCGCTGTCGCCGTGTCCCTCGCCGGTGGGGGTGCCGTGGCCGCCACCGTGCTCACCGCCGGTGCCCGCGGGCGCGGCCGAGCTGGTCCACACCGGCGGCGTGGTCCCCTTGACGTCGCTCGACTCCTGGCTGTTGCTGCAGGCGACGAGGCCGAACGCGGCCACTGCCAGCACCGGGGTCACAGTCCGCCAGGACGGGCGACGAGTTGTGGACGGGGCCATCAGGGAGCTCCTTGCGAAGTGGACAGGTTCGTTACCGACAGAATGATGCCATAGTGCCGATTCCCGGCCGCGGCACCGCCACGGCGCGCGGAGTCAGCTGCCGGTGAGAATGACGACCACTCCCGGCGCGTTGTCGCTGTACCCGCTCGTCTTCGGCGCGACCGTGCCGCCGACCTCGGCGGCGACGGCGGTGGCGGCGGCCTTGTCACCCGCGCCGGAGCCGTAATACACCGTGGTGGTGCTCAGATTCGCGCCGCTGTAGTTGCCGGTGCTGACGTTGGTCCAGCCGTCGGCGGTCAGCTCGTTGGCGGTCCGGGCGGCCAGGCCGGCGACCATGCTGTTGTTGAGCACCTTCACCGGGACCGCGCGGTCGCCGCCGCCGGACGCGGCGGTCGAGGTGGTCGTCGGCGCGGCGGTGGTCGTCGTGACGGGTGGCGGGGTGGTGGTCACCGGCGCGGCGGTCGACGACGCGGTGGTGGCGGGCACCTGGGCCACGGCGGAGGTGGTCGACGAGGCCGGAGCCTCGGTGGCCTGCTCCTGCGCGGCGGAACTCTCCGAGTTCGACAGCGACATCGCGCCGAGCCCGGCGAACACGATGGCCAGGGCGATCAACACCATCGCCAGTGCGCGCAGCGGCGGGCCGCCGGGTGTGGGATTCGGGTTGCTCACCCGCGCAACCCTAGTCGCATCGAGGCCGCTGTGACCGTCATGTCAGACCTGGAAACCCAGCCGGCGCGCGGCCCGGGCCTTCTGCCTGCTGGCCCGCAGCCGCCGCAGGCGCTTGACCAGCATGGGGTCGGCGGCCAGCGCCTCGTCCTTGTCGACGATGGCGTTGAGCACCTGGTAGTACCGGGTGGCCGAGAGGCCGAACAGCTCGCGGATCGCGTCCTCCTTGGCGCCCGCGTACTTCCACCACTTGCGTTCGAAGTCCAGGATTTCCCGTTCACGCCTGGTGAGGCCGCCCGGCTCCTCGAACTGCTCGGTCGCGGCTGCGGTGGCGGCGTTCGCGTCACCCGCAGCAATGTTTCTGGCCGCTGCGCCGTCCATCTTGCTCCCTCGCCGAGTAACCACGAGACGAAACCGACATCTACACGTCGGCCATATTCAACCACGCCGGAGGAGCTTCGTCCGCCCGATGTCGCGGCGTGTTGACCGGGCGCCGACAACGGGTGGCGCGCGCCACAGGGGCCGACGGCGCCACACCCGCGCGGCGAGCGATAATGGCGGCCATGGCAATCCTCCCGATCGTGATCGTCGGCGACCCCGTGCTGCACAACCCCACCGCCCCGGTCACCGAGACCCCGGCCGAGCTGGCCGAGCTGATCGCGGACATGTTCGAGACGCTGGAGGCGTCCAAGGGGGTCGGCCTCGCCGCCAATCAGGTCGGCGTCGGCAAGCGGCTGTTCGTCTACGACTGCCCCGATGTGACCGAGTCTGGCGAGCAGGTCCGTCGCAAGGGTGTCGTGGTGAATCCGGTGCTGGAGACCTCCGAGATCCCGGAGACCATGCCCGACCCCGACGACGACGAGGAAGGCTGCCTGTCCGTCCCCGGCGAGCAGTTCCCGACCGGCCGCGCCGACTGGGCCAGGGTGACCGGCACCGACGAGAAGGGCGAGCCGGTCGAGCTGGAGGGCACCGGCTTCTTCGCGCGGATGCTCCAGCACGAGGTCGGCCATCTCGACGGCTACCTCTACGTCGACGTGCTCATCGGCCGCAACGCGCGTGCCGCCAAGAAGGCGATCAAGCGCAACGGCTGGGGCGCCCCGGGTCTGAGCTGGATTCCGGGCACCGTGCCGGATCCGTTCGGCCATGACGACTGACCCCGCCGCCTCGCAGATCCCCCTCGGCAAGCGGGTCGTCCTGCGCTACCGGCACAGCGACGGCGACATCCAGCCACTGACCGACGTGATCGGCGAGCTGGTCTCGCTGACCCCGCCGTCGGTGCGCACCGCGGCGGGCGAGCTGGTCAGCGTCGCGCCCGACCGGGTGGTCGCGCTGAAAGCGCTCGGCCCCCGGCCGATCCGCACCGGCGAGATCCGCGCGCTCGAGACCGCCGCGGCCGCCGCGTGGCCGGGCAGCACCCACACCTGGATCGACGGCTGGCTGGTCCGCGCGGGCAACGGCTACACCCGCCGCGCGAACTCCGCTGTGCCGCTGGGCGTCTCCGGCACGCCCGCCGCGCTCACGGCGGACGCGCTCGAACGGGTCGCACGGTGGCTGGCCGATCGCGGCCTGCCGCTGACGCTGCAACTGCCCGACCGGCTCGCGCCGGTGCCGCCGGGCTGGAACACCTGGCAGGAGACCGTCGTCCTCGGCCTCGACATCGCCAATTTCGTGCTCCCCCAGGGGCCCTCGATGGTGCGGATCGCGGAGACGCCCGACCCCGCGTGGCTGGCGGTGCACCGGTACCGCGGCGAGGCACCCGTGGATCCCACAGTGCCCGAACCGGATCCGGCCGTGCTGACCGCCGTGCTCGACGGCGAACTCGGCTTCGCCTCGCTCGGTCTGCCCGAGCCGCTGGCCATCGCCCGCGGCGCGGTGACCAGCGCACCGGACGGCCGCCGCTGGATCGGCCTGACCTGTGTGGCCGTCGCCGCCGCGCACCGTCGCAACGGCCTCGGCGCGCTGGTGTGCGCCGAGCTCGTCCGCTGGGGGCACGAACGCGGCGCCACCCACGCCTACGTGCAGGTCGAGGTCGGCAACGCCGCCGCGCTCGCGCTCTACCGCGAGCTGGGTTTCCTCGAACACCACAGCTACCGCTATGCCGCGCCCGGCGCGGGCGATCCCCGGAAGGGCACCTAGTGCGTCTCGCGACCTGGAACGTCAATTCGATCCGCTCCCGCATCGACCGGGTGGCGGCCTTCCTCGACCGGCACGACATCGACGTGCTGGCCATGCAGGAGACGAAGTGCCGCGACGACCAGTTCCCGTTCGAGCGCTTCGACGAGCTCGGCTACGAGGTCGCGCACGTGGGCGTCAACCAGTGGAACGGCGTCGCCATCGCCTCGCGGGTCGGCCTCGCCGAGGTCGAGGCCGCGTTCCCCGGCCAGCCGGGCTTCGACAAGGACGCGGGCGCCTCGCTGCTGTCCTCGCCGGTCGTCGAGTCGCGCGCGATCGGCGCCACCTGCGGCGGGGTCCGGGTGTGGAGCCTGTACGTGCCCAACGGACGCGCGCTCGACGACCCGCACTACACCTACAAGCTCGCCTGGCTCGCCGCCCTGCGGGACGAGGCGCGGCGCTGGCTGGCCGAGGACCCCGGCTCGCCCATCGCCCTCGTCGGCGACTGGAACATCGCGCCGACCGACGACGACGTGTGGTCGCCGGAGTTCTTCCGCGGCAAGACCCACACCTCCGAGCCGGAGCGCGCGGCCTTCCAGGCCCTGCTCGACACCGGATTCGCCGACGTCATGCGGCCTTTCGCGCCGGGGCCCGGCGTCTACACCTACTGGGATTACACCCAGTTGCGCTTCCCCCGCAAGGAGGGCATGCGCATCGATTTCATCCTCGGCTCCCCCGCGCTCGCCGCGGCCGTCACCGACACGACGGTCGACCGCGACGAGCGAAAGGGCAAGGGCGCCAGCGATCACGCCCCCGTGATCACCGAGTTCACGCTCTGAGCGAAGTCGCGGGGCCCGCGGCCCGGCCGTAGCGCTCGCGCCCCAGCGCGGGGGTGACCACCACCGGGTCGGCCGGTTCCCCCGCGGCGAGGTGTTCGGCGTAGAGCCGGGCCGTCATCGGCCCGAGGAACCCGCCGAGCACCCTCAGCTTCAGCCGCTCGTCGCTCAGCGCGGCGACCGCGGCGCGCACCACCGGGCGCTGGGCGGCGTCGAGCAGGCCGGGCTGATCGAACCCGCCGGTGACCCGCATCCACCGCGGCAGCGAGGCGATGGTGGCCGGGGCGATCAGCCTGCTGCCCGCCCAGAACCGCAGCCCGCGATCCCGGGGCGTGCGCAGCAGGTAGTGCATGCCGCGGTGCGCGCGTTCGGAGACGCACAGCGTCGGCCGCACCCGTTCGAAGTACTCCCTGACCTCGGCGCGCGAGCGTGGCACGTCGCCCGGCTTACAGGTCTGCAGCTCGGCCGCGATCACGCACTCGGCCCAGTACCGGTCCTCCTCCTCCCGGCTCAGCGGCCCCGGCCCGTAGAGCTCGTAGCATTTGAGCACCGAATGCCAGCCGGTCACGTGGATCCACAGCTGCGAAGCGGGATTGTTGGCGCTGTAGCGCTTTCCGGTGATCGGCTCGACGCCGGTCGCCTGCGCGTGCACGGCCATCAGGCGCTCGCTGGCCTCGATCGCCATGCGGCTGTCGGCGACGGCCGCGATCAGGAAGTAGGCGAAGGTGTGGTCGAGGCGGCCCGAGGGGTCGGCGTAGATGCCGTTGACGTCGGCCACGGCGGCGGTCAGGGCGGGGTCGAAGTGTTCGAGCACCACCGCGCGCTGGAAGCCGATCACCGCGGTCGGCGCGGTCCACACCTTCCAGGTCGGCGAGCCGGGCCCGAAGAAGCCGTAGTCGACCTCGCGGACGGTGCGCGCGGGGGCATCGAACTGGGGGCGGTCGTCGAGTGTCATGGCGGTCCTCCTCACGCGTTCATCTCGTAGGCGCCCGCCAGCGACCGGGCCATGGCGTAGACGGCGTCGAAGCGCCGCGGGTCGGCGGCGGGCCGCCGCACCAGGTCCAGCGCCCGCTTCTGCTGGGCGGCGGTCGCGGTCGGCTTGCTGTGCAGGGTCAGCGCGTGCCGGGAGAAGTCGCGCACGAACCCGTCGAACAGCTGGTCGAGGACGGCGGGGTCGGTGCCCTCGATCCCGGCCTGTTCCAGGATCAGCTGGGCATACGGCACCGCGGTGAACAGTTCGCCGACGGCGAAGAGGAAGTCGACGTCGCGCTGCTGCTCGGCGGTCGGCGGGGCGGCGGCGAGCAGGGCCTGGAAGGCACGGACCTGCTCGAGGAAGAGCGCGACGTTGGGGATGTCGGCGTACCCCTCGAACACCGGCAGCCAGTCGGCGAAGCGGATCCGGCCGAGGCCGGCGCTCGGGCCCTGGCGGAACAGGAACTCGTCGTCGGCGCTGTCGCGGCGGGTCGGCACGGGGGCGTAGGCGGCACCGGCGAATTCGCGGCGCAGCGGACCGAGGACGGCGCTCGCGCGCGGCGTCAGCCTGCGGCTCGACCAGGACAGCGCGGTCGCCACGGCCCGCGTCGCCGCGGCAGGCGCGACCGCGGCGCCGGGCAGCGAGCGCAGCGCGGCCAGCCCGGCGTCGGCGGGATGGAACATGTAGTTGGCCATGAACTTCAGCGACAGCGCCATGTTCACGTGCACGGTGCCCTCGAGCCGGGGCAGGCCGAACAGCGCGGTCATGGCCAGCGGGAAGTACATGTCGTTCTCGAAGCCGCGCGCGGCGATCACGTCGGCCAGGTCCTCGATGACGCGCTGGCCCTGCCGGGTCACCGACATCTTCTCGATGGCGTTGAACAGCAGGTAGCGGCGGTCCTCGTCGCCCGCGGCGCGCAGGTAGTCGATCGCCCGTTCGCTGTAGAGCTTCATGCCGAGCAGGCGGGCATAGGTGTCGGTGATCAGCGCGCGCACCTGCGGGAACTCGGTGACGCGGTGGCCGAACAGGATCCGGTTGTCGGCGTGGTCGATCGCCTCGTAGAAGGCGTGTTCGCACGCGCCGATCGCGCCGAAGCCGAGGTTGAACTTGCCGACGTTGACGGTGTTCATGGCGGCGTGGAAGGCGTCCTCGCCGGTGTGCAGGATGTCTTCCTCGGCGACCGGGTAGTTCTCCAGATCGAAGGCGGCGACGTAGATCTGGGAGGCGACCACGTTCTTGCGCAGCCGGTACGCCTCGTGCTGGGAGTCGGCGACGAAGAACAGGTAGCCCTCGTAGTCGGCGTCGGTCGGCTTGCCGCGCAGGGCGGCGGCGCTGTCGATGATCGGTTTGTCGGCGCGGCGGCCGAACACCGAGACCATGCGGGCCAGGTTGCCGTTGCCGATGTAGTACTTGCCGCCGGTCGCGGTGTAGCTCCCGTCGGCCTGGGGGTCGACGATCATGTCGGTGGAGTACACGTCGGCGCCGTGCGCCCGTTCGGACAGGCCGAAGGCGAAGATCTCGCCCGCGTCGAGCTGGGCCGCGGCCTTGCGCTTGGCGGCGGTGTTGCGGCTCTGCCAGATCGGGCCGAGGCCGAGGATGGTGACCTGCCAGACGTACCAGTAGGTCATGCCGTAGAAGCCGAAGATCTCGCTGAGCATGGCGTTGCGGGCGGTGTCCCAGCGCTTGTCCGGGTCGCCCGCGGCGAACTCGGCGGGCGTCAGGAAGGTGGCGAACAGTCGCTCCCGGCGCACGAACTCGACGAACTCGGCGGGCCATACCCGCTCGTGGTCGTCGCGGATCAGCTGCTTCTTGCCGCGGGTCTCGAACCACTCGACGACCTTGCGCAGCAACTCGCGCGTGGCCGGATCGAACTGCGCGAAGTCGCTGTTCTTCGGGTGGAACAGGGCCTGGGTCATCGTCGACTCCTTCGAGGCGGAGGCCGCGGTGCGCAACCTTCCTACATCAATGTAGCAACTATTCCTACACTACGGTAGGAATGTGTGCCGCATTGCTATGGTGGAGGTCATGGGTAGCGAGACCGCCGTGGCACGGCGACGACGAGCCGCACACCTGGGTCCGGAACGCCGCCGCCCGCAGGTGCTGGACGCGGCGCTGGCCATCGCCGTCGAGGATGGGATCGCCGCGGTGACCATGGGGGCCGTCGCCGAACGCATGGGCGTGACGAGGCCGGTCGTCTACGCCTGCTTCCCCGACCGCGTCCAGATGATCGACGCCCTGCTCGAGCGGGAGGAGACCTACCTCATCTCCGGCGTCCTCGAGGTGCTCCCGCCGCGCACCACCGACGCCGACGAGACCGTCTTCGTCGAGGGCTTCCGCGCGCTGCTGCACCAGGCCGCGGCCCGGCCCGACGCGTGGCGACTGGTCTACGGCAACCCCGACCCGGCGGTGGCGGGCTCCTTCGGCCGCGGCCGCACCCTGGCCGTCGCCCGCTGTACCGCGCTGCTGCGGCCGACCCTGCACGCGTGGGGCACCGCCGACGCCGAGCGCAAACTGCCCGCACTCGTCGAACTGTGGGTCTCCGCGGGCGAGAGCGCGGTCCGCACCCTGCTGGCCGACGAGGGCGGGTGGACCCCCGACGAACTCGGCGAATTCGTCGGCGCGGCCGTCTTCCGCGCGTTGCGCTCGGCCTGAGGCATAGCATGGAGTGAGCTGTCCGACCGGTTCGCGGGAGGTGTGCTCATGACGTTCTATCGCCGGGTTGGCTCGGTGCCGCCGAAACGGCACACGCAGCATCGCGACGCCCACGGCGCCCTCTACTACGAGGAGCTGATGGGCGAGGAGGGCTTCTCCGGCGACTCGTCGCTGCTCTACCACCGCGGCCTGCCGCCGGGCATCGTCGACTCGACGGTCTGGGAGCTGCCCGACCAGTCCACCGTGGCCAATCACCCGCTGCGGCACCGGCATCTGCGGCTGCACCGGCTCTTCCCCGGCGACACCCCGGACGACACCGACCCCGTGACCGGCCGCAGGCTGCTGCTGGCCAACAGCGACGTGCGGCTGGCCTACGTGGCGGCCCGGCGGCCGTCCCCGCTGTACCGCAACGCCATCGGCGACGAGCTGGTCTACGTGGAATCCGGTGCGGCCGTGCTCGAGTCGGTGTTCGGCACGCTGTCCGTGCACCGGGGACACCAGGTCGTCGTGCCCCGCGCGACCACCCACCGCTGGCTGCCGGCCGGACCGGAACCGTTGCGCGCCTATGTCATCGAGGCGTCGAGCCATCTGACGCCGCCGAAGCGGTACCTGTCGCGGTTCGGGCAGCTGCTGGAGAACGCGCCCTACTGCGAGCGGGACCTGCTCGGGCCGTCCGAGCCGCTGCTCGCCGAGGGGGAGAACGTCGAAGTGCTGGTCAAACACCGGCCGGCCGGGCACGTCGTCGGCACCCGGATGGTCTACGCGACACACCCGTTCGACGTGGTCGGCTGGGACGGCTGCCTGTACCCGTACGCCCTCGACATCGCCGACTTCGAGCCGATCACCGGCCGCGTGCACCAGCCGCCGCCGGTCCACCAGGTGTTCGAGGGGGTGAACTTCGTGGTCTGCGACTTCGTGCCGCGCAAGGTCGACTACCACCCGCTGTCGATCCCGGTGCCCTACTACCACTCCAATGTCGACTCCGACGAGATCATGTTCTACTGCGGCGGGAACTACGAGGCGCGCAAGGGGTCCGGCATCGAGCAGGGCTCGGTGTCGGTGCACCCCGGCGGGTACGCGCACGGCCCGCAGCCGGGCGCCTACGAGCGCAGCATCGGCGTGGAGTTCTTCGACGAACTGGCCGTCATGGTCGACACCTTCCGTCCGCTCGGGCTCGGCGAGGGCGCGCTGGCCTGCGAGGATCCGGCCTACGCCTGGACCTGGGCGGGACGCGACCCTGGCACGGGGCACGCATGACGGCGCTGGTGCGGGTGCGGCCGGCGCCGGATTCGCTGTGGGGCAGCGAGAACCTGCCCTACAGCGTCTTCACCGACGCCTCCGGGGACTTCCGCGTCGGCGTGCGCTACGGCGACGCCGTGCTCGATCTGGCCGCGCTGCTGCCGGATCCGGTCTTCGCCCGGCCCACCCTCAACGACTTCCTCGCCCGTGGGCCGCGGTACTGGCGGGAGACCCGCGCGCGGGTGCGGGACCTGTGCGACACGGCCCTGCCCGCCGAGGCGGTGTTCGCGGTCGACGACGTGCGGCTGAAACTGCCCCTCGGCATCGGCGACTACGTCGACTTCTACGCCGGGCTCGAACACGCCACCAACCTGGGCAGGCTGTTCCGCCCCGGCGGTGACCCGCTCCTGCCGAACTGGCGGCACCTGCCGGTGGGCTATCACGGCAGGGCGGGCACGGTGGTGGTGTCGGGCACCGACATCGCCCGGCCGTGCGGCCAGCACCGGACCGGGACGGACGCGCCGGTCTTCGGCCCCTCGCAGCGCCTCGACATCGAGGCCGAGCTGGGGTTCGTGATCGGGGTCGGCTCGGCCCTCGGGCGGCCGGTGGCGGTGGACGAGTTCGCCGACCACGTCTTCGGGGTGGGCCTGGTCAACGACTGGTCGGCGCGCGACATCCAGGCCTGGGAGTACCAGCCGCTCGGCCCCTTCCTCGGCAAGTCCTTCGCCACCTCGCTGTCGGCCTGGATCACGCCCCTGGACGCGCTCGCCGCCGCGCGCGTGCCGCTCCCCGCCCAGGAGCCCGAGCCGCTGCCGTACCTGCGCGGCGACGGCGACCACGGCTACGCCGTCGACCTGACCGTGTCCTGGAATGGCACACCGGTCTCGCGTCCGCCCTACGCGGGCATGTACTGGTCGCCGGCGCAGATGCTGGCCCATCTCACCGTCAACGGCGCCTCGACCCGGCCGGGCGACCTCTACGCCTCGGGCACGATCTCCGGCCCGGAGCCCGGCCAGCGCGGCTCGCTGCTGGAACTGTGCTGGGGCGGGGCCGAGCCGGTCGACCTCGACGGCACGCCCCGCACGTTCCTCGCCGACGGCGACGAGATCACCATCACCGCGACCGCGCCGGGCACCGCCGGGCGGCCCATCGGGCTCGGCGAGGTCCGCGGCCGGATCCTGCCCCCGCACCGGCGCTAGAAGAAGATCGGAAAAAGATTCGCGCCGGTGTCGATCGACCGGGTGTCCCGTTCGACCCAGTGGTGAGAGGGTCCACACGGGACCACCGACAACGCAAGGAGCAGACGATGAAGTACATGCTGATCATGCGCGCCACCGACGAGTCCTGGGCCGCCCTCGGCGAGATCCCGTTCGAGACCATGATCGAGACCATGGGCCGCTACAACGACGAACTCATCCGCGCGGGCGTGCTGGTCGCCGCCGAGGGGCTGGAGGACGCGGCCGAGACCGTGGTCATCGACCATTCGTCCGAGACCCCGGTCGTCACCGACGGCCCGTACGGCGAGACCAAGGAACTGTTCGGCGGCTTCTACATCCTCGACGTCGCCTCCAAGGAGGAGGCGGTGGAATGGGCCAAGCGCGCCCCGATCAACGGCCCCGGGGTCAAGACCGAGATCCGGCGGGTGACCTCGATCGACGAGTTCCCCCAGGACAACGAGTGGATCAAGCGGGAGCGGGCCTGGCGCGAGGCCACCGGCCAGCTCTGAGCCGGGCCGATGCGTGAGCAGCACAGCGGGCGCGCCGCGGTCGCCGCGGTGTGGCGGATCGAATCCGCAAGGATCGTCGGCGCGCTCGCCCGCTACACCGGCGACTTCGCCTTCGCCGAGGACGTGGCCCAGGAGGCCCTGGCCGACGCCCTGGTGACCTGGCCGCGCGAGGGCGTCCCCGCCAACCCGGCCGGGTGGCTGCTCACCGTCGGGCGGCGGCGCGCCGTCGACGCGTTCCGCCGCCGGGCCGCGCTCGACGAGCGGTACGCCGCCTTCGCCCACGGTCTCGGCGAGGGCGGCGCGTACTCCGGCGGCGCCCCCGTCGACGACGACGGGGACCTGCCGTGGGATCCGGACCAGATCGACGACGATGTCGCGGCCCTGATCTTCACCGCTTGTCATCCGGTGCTGTCGAAGGAGGCGCGGGTCGCGCTGACCCTGCGGGTCGTCGGCGGCCTCACCAGCGACGAGATCGCCCGCGCCTTCCTCGTCCCGACGGCGACCGTGCAGGCACGGATCACCCGGGCCAAGAAGACGCTGGCCGCGGCGCGGGTGCCGTTCGCGGTGCCGCCCGCCGACCAGCGCGGCGAGCGGTTCGGGTCGGTGCTCAGCGTCGTCTACCTGATCTTCACCGAGGGCGCGGCCGCCGGCACCGGCCCGGGACCCATCCGGCTCGACCTGGCGACCGAGGCGCAGCGGCTGGCCCGCGTGCTCGCCCGCCTCGCCCCCGACGAACCCGAGGCGAACGGCCTGCTCGCCCTTCTCGAGCTCACCGCCGCGCGTTTCCCGGCGCGCACCGCCGCCGACGGCACCCCGGTCCTGCTCGAACAGCAGGACCGGCGCCGCTGGGATCGCGCCGCCATCGCCCGCGGCCGGGCCGCCCTGGCCCGCGCCGAGGCGGCCGGACGCGGCCTCGGCGCCTACGGCCTGCAGGCCGCCATCGCCGAATGCCACGCGGTCGCCCCCTCGGTCGCGGCGACCGACTGGGACCGGATCGTGCTGCTCTACGAGGCGCTCGGGCGGCTCGCGCCGTCGCCGGTGGTCGAGCTCAATCGCGTGGTCGCGGTGTCCATGGCCCGCGGGCCGGCGGCGGCGCTGCCGCTGGCCGACGAACTGGAGCGCTCGGGCGCCCTGGACGGCTCGCATCTGCTGCCGACCGTGCGCGGCGAACTGCTCACCCGCCTCGGCCGCACCGCGGCGGCCCGCGCCGAGCTGGAACGGGCCCTCGACCTGTGCCGCGGCGAGAGCGAACGCACGGTCCTGCGGCGCAAGCTCGCCGCCCTGCCTGCGGACTGAGCGGACCGCCCGCTCCCGCCCTGTGCCGGTCGTCACAACCGGGCCCCGGTGATAGCGCGGCGGCCTCCACCGGTGGTCGGAGGCGGTGGGGAATGAAGGTCCTCCCCCGGGCGGTGTCGAGGGTGCTCGCCGCCGGGCTACCGTGAATTCGCCGATTCCCCGAGAGAAAGCCACCCTCGATGCTGTCGACACTGGCCCGTACCGCCGTCGCCCGGCCGCGGGTGGTCCTGCTCACCGCGCTGGCCCTGATGGTGCTGTGCGGCGCGTTCGGCGCCACCGTGCAGTCCCACATGAAGTCCGGCGGCTTCGTCACCGCCGACCTCGACTCCGTCCGGGCGAGCCAGTACCTGAGCGAGCATTTCCCCGGCAGCCAGCCCAATTACGTCCTCGTGGTCACCGCACCCGGCGGCGCCGACTCCCCCGAGGCGAGGGCCGCGGGCGAGGACGCCGCCGCCGTGCTGCGCGCCCATCCGGAAGTCAGTGGGATGCAGTCGTATTGGTCGGCGCGGCCCGACCTGCGGCAGGCACTGCGCAGCACCGACGGCCGGCGCGCGCTGATCCTGGCGCGCATCGAGGGCGACGACGCGCAGTTGCCCGAGCGCGCCGACGCGATCAGCGAGGAGGTGACCCGCGAGGGTCCGGTGAGCATCCGGGCGGGCGGGCTCGGCGCCACCTTCTCCGACATCAACATCCAGATCAGCAAGGACCTGGTCGTCGCGGAGGCCATCGCCGTTCCGGTCACCGGCCTGCTGCTGGCGCTGGTGTTCGGCAGCCTGGTCGCGGCCGCCCTGCCGATCGCCATCGGCCTGTTCGCCATCGCGGCCGCGCTCGGCATCCTGCGGGCGCTCACCGCGCTGACCGACGTGTCGGTGTTCGCGCTGAACATGACCACCGCGCTCGGGCTGGCGCTGGCCATCGACTACAGCCTGTTCATCGTCAGCCGCTACCGCGAGGAGCGGGAGAACGGTCTCTCCGCCGAGGCGGCGGTGCTGAGGTCCATCGCGACCGCGGGCCGGACGGTCGTCTACTCGGCGCTGGTCGTCGCCCTGTCGCTGTCGGCGCTGCTGGTGTTCCCGCAGTACTTCTTCAAGTCCTTCGCCTACGCGGGCATCGCGGTCGTCGCCGCGGCGACGACGCTCGCGGCGGTGCTTGTGCTGCCCGCCTGCCTGATCCTGGTCGGCGACCGGATCGACGCGGGCGACCTGCGCACCCCGCTGCGCCGGCTGCTGCGGATGCCGCCGCGCCGGGAGAAGCAGCCACAGGAGACCTTCTGGTACCGCCTGGTCAAGGGGGTCATGCGCCGCCCGGTGCCGGTCGCGGTGGTCACCACGGCCTTCCTGCTGCTGCTCGGCGCGCCGTTCCTCGGCGTGCAATTCGGGTATCCGGACGACCGCGCGCTGCCGCCCGGCGTGGCCAGCCGCGATGTCGGCGACATCCTGCGCTCGGAATTCCAGGCCGACATGGCCTCCAGCGCGACCGTGGTCCTGCCCGGGTTCGCCGGCTCTCCCGCCGACCTCGGCGCCTACGCCGACGCCCTGTCCAGGGTCCCCGACGTGCCCGCGGTGCTGTCCAGCGAGGGCGTCTACCGCAACGGCCTGAAGATCGCCGCCGGGGTGCCCGAGATGCGGGCCGCCGACGGCGCCTACCTGACCGTCGCCACCGGGCTCGATCCGTACTCCGACGCGGGCGGCCACCAGCTCGACGCCGTCCGCGCGGTCCCCGCCCCCGGTGGGGCGCTGATCACCGGGCCCGCCGCCCTCAACCAGGACTCGGTCGAGGCGATCACCGGCCGCCTGCCGCTGGCGGGCGCGCTCATCGCGATCACCACGCTGGTGCTGCTGTTCCTGTTCACCGGCAGCGTGGTGCTGCCGGTGAAGGCGCTGGCGCTCAACATCATGTCGCTGACGGCGACCTTCGGCGCCATGGTGTGGATCTTCCAGGACGGGCACCTGTCGGGTCTGCTCGGTTTCACCCCGACCGGCACGCTCAATCTGGCCATGCCGATCCTGATGTTCAGCCTGGCCTTCGGCGCGTCGATGGACTACGAGGTCTTCCTGCTCTCCCGGATCCGCGAGGAATGGCTGGCCGGGCCGAAGACGACCGCGGGCAACACCGAGGCCGTGGCCATGGGCGTGGCGCGCACCGGCCGGATCTTCACCGCCGCCGCCCTGCTGATGAGCATCGTGTTCCTCGGCGTCGCCGGTTCGGGCGTGGCCATGATGAAGCTCTTCGGCCTCGGGTGCGCGCTCGCGGTGATCGCCGACGCCACCGTCATCCGCGGCCTGCTCGCCCCCGCGCTGATGCGGCTGATGGGCGTGTGGAACTGGTGGGCGCCGAAACCGCTCGTCGCCCTGCACGACCGCTTCGGCCTGCGGGAGGGCGAGGAACCGGCGGTGCGTGAGGACGTCCGCCCGCCGCTGGCGGATTCCGCCACTCGATAGCAAGCCGCCGGGGACAAGACCTACACTGCAAGGCGCCACGCACGCCCCGACCTCGAGGAGGGGCCCGCCGCGCAGCGGCGGTTCGCGGCCGTCCCGCCGATGGGAGGCCGTTGCGCAGGCGACGAAGGAGCAAGCAACGGCCTCCCATCGGCGGGACACACAGGCCGCGAACTCGAGCGCGTCAGCGCTCCACACAGCACGGGGGCTCGCACCAGCGGGCTGAGAGGACAGCTAGCCGTTTCGGCGCTCAGGGCTGTCGACCGTAGAACCTGTCCGGGTAATGCCGGCGTAGGGAGGAAGAACCATGGGCACTGCCACGTCTTCGCACGGGTCCTCCGGGCCCGTCGACACCGTCACCACCGGCCCCATCGAGGGCAGCGTCAAGCACTACCTCGAGGTCGACGACCTGCGCATCCCGGTGCGCCGGATCCACCTCACCAACGGCGAGACCTTCGACGTCTACGACACCTCCGGCCCGTACACCGACGACAGCGCGGTGATCGACGTCGAGGCCGGGCTGCCGAAGCTCCGCGACACGTGGGCCAAGCCCGCGATCGACGGCCCGCCGACCCAGCTGCACTGGGCGCGCCAGGGCGTGATCACCAGCGAGATGCGCTTCATCGCCGCCCGCGAGGGCGTCGACCCGGAGGTCGTGCGCGAGGAGGTCGCGGCCGGGCGCGCGGTCATCCCGGCCAATCACAAGCACCCGGAGCTCGAGCCGACCATCATCGGCAAGAAGTTCCTGGTCAAGATCAACGCCAACATCGGCAACTCGGCGGTGTCCTCCTCGATCGCCGAGGAGGTGGAGAAGATGGTGTGGGCCACTCGCTGGGGCGCCGACACCATCATGGACCTGTCGACCGGCAAGAACATCCACGAGACGCGCGAGTGGATCATGCGCAACTCCCCGGTCCCGGTCGGCACCGTGCCGATCTACCAGGCGCTGGAGAAAGTCAACGGCGATCCCACCAAGCTGACCTGGGAGATCTACCGCGACACCGTGATCGAGCAGTGCGAGCAGGGCGTCGACTACATGACGGTGCACGCCGGAGTGCTGCTGCGCTACATCCCGCTGACCGCCAAGCGGGTGACCGGCATCGTCTCGCGCGGCGGGTCCATCATGGCCGCGTGGTGCCTGGCCCATCACCGGGAATCGTTCCTCTACACCCACTTCGAGGAACTGTGCGAGATCCTGGCCCGCTACGACGTCACGTTCTCGCTCGGTGACGGCCTGCGCCCCGGCTCGATCGCCGACGCCAACGACGAGGCCCAGTTCGCCGAGCTGCGCACCCTCGGCGAACTGACCAAGATCGCGAAATCCCATGGCGTGCAGGTGATGATCGAGGGGCCCGGCCACGTCCCGATGCACAAGATCGTGGAGAACGTGCGGCTGGAGGAGGAGCTGTGCGAGGAGGCGCCCTTCTACACCCTCGGCCCGCTGGCCACCGACATCGCGCCCGCCTACGACCACATCACCTCCGCGATCGGTGCCGCGATCATCGCCCAGGCGGGCACCGCCATGCTCTGCTACGTCACCCCCAAGGAGCACCTCGGCCTGCCCAACCGGGACGACGTCAAGGTCGGCGTGATCACCTACAAGATCGCCGCCCACGCCGCCGACCTCGCCAAGGGCCACCCGCACGCGCAGGCCAGGGACAACGAATTGTCCAAGGCCCGTTTCGAGTTCCGGTGGGTGGACCAGTTCAACCTGGCGCTCGACCCCGACACGGCGCGCGAGTACCACGACGAGACCCTGCCCGCCGAGCCCGCCAAGACCGCGCACTTCTGCTCCATGTGCGGGCCGAAGTTCTGCTCCATGCGTATCTCGGCCGATGTCCGCGAATACGCCGAGAAGCAGGGCCTGACCGACGTGGCCGCCATCGAGGCGGGCATGGCGGAGAAGTCCGCCGAGTTCGCCGAGCACGGCGGCAAGGTCTACCTGCCGGTCGTCTCCTGAGAAGAGCTGCCGTCGAATAGCTTTCGTATTCGATCTGCGCTACCGTTTCCGGTTCACCTGCCTGCGGGGTGGTGGGTGGACCGATAAACGGCGGGGGGCTGTGCACGACGTCTCGCGTTCGAACTTCCGAGCAAGAGAGTGTCTTCGGCAGTGCTCACGAGAATGGGTGACGTCGCGGTGCGGCGGCCACGACTGGTCGCCGCGATCGCGCTGGCGCTGATGGTGCTGTGCGGCGGCTTCGGCGCCGGGGCCGCCGCGCAGATGAAGTCGGGGGGCTTCGTCACCGGCGAACTGGACTCGGTGCGCGCGGGCCGCTATCTCGACGACCATTTCCCCGGCAGCCAGCCCAATTTCGTCCTGCGCCTGACCGCCGACGACGGCGCCGATTCGCCCGCCGCCAGGGACGCCGCCGACCGCGTCGTCGCGATACTGACCTCGACGCCGGGGGTCTTCAACGTGCAGTCGTACTGGACCAGCCGCGCCGATCTGCGCGCCGCGCTGCGCGGGCGGGACGGCGACCAGGGACTCGTCATCGCCGCGCTGTCCGGCGCCGAGCCCGGCCTGGCCGCCGCGCTCGCCGACCGGCTCAGCATCGACGCGGGGCCGGTGCGGGTGACGGCGGGCGGCGCGGGCGCCACCTTCGCCGACATGAACTCCCAGATCAGCCACGACCTGGTGGTGGCGGAGGCCGTCGCCATCCCGGTCACCGCGATCCTGCTGACGGTGGTCTTCGGCAGCGTCGTCGCGGCCGCGCTGCCGATCGTCATCGGCGTGTTCGCCGTGGCCGCCACGCTCGGGATCCTGCGGGTGCTCACCGCGTTCGCCGAGGTGTCGATCTTCGCGCTGAACATGACGACCGCGCTCGGCCTGGCGCTGGCCATCGACTACAGCCTCTTCATCGTCAGCCGCTACCGGGAGGAACTCGCCGCGGGAGCGAGTCCGCCGGTGGCGGTGCGCCGTTCGCTGCGGACCGCGGGCCACACGGTGCTCTACTCCGCGCTCGTCGTCGCCCTGTCGCTGGCGGCCCTGCTGATCTTCCCGCAGTACTTCTTCCGCTCCTTCGCCTACGCCGGGATCGCGGTGGTCGTCGCGGCGACCGCGGCCGCGCTCGTGGTCCTGCCCGCGCTGCTGATGCTGGTCGGCGACCGGATCCACGCCGGGGACGTGCGGGGACGGCTGCGGCGGTCCCGCCCCGATGCCGCACGGCCGCGGCGGGATCCGGCCGAGGCGTTCTGGTTCCGGCTGGCCACCCGGGTGATGCGACGGCCGCTGCCGGTCGCGCTGGCGACGACCGCGCTCCTGCTGCTGCTCTGTTCGCCGTTCCTCGGGGTGCGGCTGGGCTACCCCGACGACCGGACCCTGCCGCCGCAGGCGCCGAGCCGGGTCGTCGGCGACGTGCTGCGCACCCAGTTCGACGCGGACTTCGCGGCGAGCGCGACCGTCGTCCTTCCCGACTTCCGCGGCGCCCGGGCCGACGTGGGCGAGTACGCGCGGCGGTTGTCGAGTGTGCCCGGCGTCGTCGCGGTGCTCAGCGGCGACGCGGTGTGCCGCAACGGCCTTCGCGTCGCGGCGGGACTGCCGCACATGACGAACGAGGGCGGCGCCTACCTGACGGTCGCGACCAAGGTCGATCCCTATTCGGCCGCGGGCCGGTCACAGCTGGAGGCGCTGCGGGCGGTGCCCGCGCCCGCGCCCGCGCTGGTCACCGGGGCCGCCGCGCTCAACCACGATTCGGTCGCCGAGATCACCGGCAGGCTGCCGCTGGCGGGCGCGCTCATCGCGCTCACCACGCTGGTGCTGCTGTTCCTGTTCACCGGCAGCGTGGTCGTCGCGGTGAAGGCGCTGGTGCTCAACGTGCTCTCGCTGGCGGCGACCTTCGGTGCCATGGTGTGGGTCTTCCAGGAGGGGAACCTGTCGGGCCTGCTCGGCTTCACCCCGACCGGCACCCTGAACCTCGCGCTGCCGATCCTCATGTTCAGCCTGGCCTTCGGCGCCTCGATGGACTACGAGATCTTCCTGCTCTCCCGCATCCGCGAGGAATGGCTGGCCGGTCCGCCGACCGCCGCGGGCAACGCCCGCGCGGTCGCCCTCGGCATCGCGAGGACGGGCCGGATCTTCACCGCCGCCGCCCTGCTCATGAGCATCGTGTTCCTGGCCGTCGCCACCTCCGAGGTGTCCATGATGAAGCTGTTCGGCCTCGGCTGCGCGCTGGCCGTGGTCAGTGACGCCACGGTGATCCGCGGGCTGCTCGTCCCGGCGCTCATGCGGCTGGCGGGCACCTGGAACTGGTGGGCGCCCGGACCGCTGGCCCGGCTGCACCGCCGATTCGGCGTCCACGAGCCGCGGCCGTCGGCGCCGGTCGCGCCCCGGCCGCAGGGCCCGGTGCCCCGCGCGGGCGCGGACGTCTCGCGCTGCTGACGCCCTTTCGATTTTTTCGAATCGGCCTACGATGATGTGATGGCCCTCACACTTCGGGAACGAACCGTCGTCCCGCCCGACGATCTGGCCGACCTGGTCCGGCTGCTCGACGGGTTGCACGGCGACGACGACGCGAAGGCACAGCTGCTGTGTCCCGACGGCTCCCGGCTCGACATCCCGGACGCCGTCTACCGCCTGCTCAACGACGCCGTCGTCGCCCTGTCGAACGGCATCCCCGTCTCGGTGGCTCCGCACAACACGCTGCTGACCACCCAGGAAGCCGCCGACCTGCTCGACGTCTCCCGCCCCACGCTCGTGCGCCTGCTCGCCGCCCGCGAGATCCCCTTCTCCACCCGGGGCAGGCGCCGCCGCGTCCAGCTGCACGACCTCCTCGAGTACCGGGAGCGCGCCCGGGTCGGCCGCGACGTTCCCGACGCCGAGCCCGGCTAGCCGTTAACGCGACCGGCCCCGGAGTCGTATGGTCCAGGTATGCCGGATGCCTTCTACATGCCCGATCCCACCGACCCGAGCCGGTTCGTGTCGACGGAGCTGACCCGCGGCCCGTGGTCGCCGGACGCGCAGCACGCGGGTCCGCCGTCGGCGCTGCTCGGCCACGCGCTCGAGCGGTGTGCGCCACGGGAAGGGTTCCAGATCGGGCGGGTGGCGGTGGAGATCCTCGGGCCGGTCCCGCTCGCGCCGCTCACGGTGCGGACGCGCGTGGCCCGGCCGGGCCGCAGCGTCGAACTGCTCGAGGCGGAGCTGTCGACCGACCGCGGGCCGGTGATGCGGGCCAACGCCTGGCGGTTCAAGCTGGCCGATCCGCCGCTGGCCGTGCCCGCCGAGTTCCTGCCAAGCGGGATCCGCCCGCTGCCGGAGGCGGCCGAGCCGGTCCAGTTCCCCTCCGATCAGCCGGTCGGGTTCCACACCGGCATCGAATATCGTTTCGCCGAGGGCTCGTTCATGGCGATGGGTCCGGCGGTCTGCTGGATCCGGCTGAAGTACCCGATCGTCGCGGGCTCCGCCCCGAGCCCGCTGGAGCGCACCCTGGCCGCCGCCGATTCCGGCAACGGGGTCAGCTCGGTGCTCGACTGGTCGAAGTTCCTGTTCATCAACACCGATCTGACCGTCACCCTGCACCGGATGCCGGAGGGCGAGTGGGTCTGCCTCGACGCGGTCACCCACCCCCAGCCGCACGGCATCGGGCTGGCCGAGTCGCAGCTGTTCGACCAGTCCGGCCCGATCGGCCGCGGCACCCAGACCCTGCTGCTCGGCCCGCGCGGCTAGCCGGCCCGGCGCAGCGCGGCCACGTCGATCTGCTCGGTGCCGGTCATCGGCGCGCCCGCGCCGGTCTCGAGCAGCCCGCGCAGGCTGTCGGTGACGAACCCGTTCCACGCGTCGGCGCACACCTCGTAGCATTCGGCGCGCGGCGCCAGCCCGACGTGGGTGAACCGGATCTCGGTGCCGCCGGGACGCGGGGTGAGATCGAATTCGACGGTGGTGCCCTCCCATTCGGCGGTGTCGTCGACGAAGGCGAGGAAGGCGTCGGAGACCCGCCAGACCAGCCGTCTGCCCGGCTCGGCCTCGACCGTGGTCATCCGGCAGTGGTGCACCCCCGGCACGTCGAAGACGTAGGAGTCGCCGACGGTGCCGGAGCCGCCGTCGGCGGTGCGCGACCACCAGCCGCGCACGTCGTTGATCGCCGCCCATGCCTGGTCGGGCGTCCGGTCGACGGTGATGGTTCGGGTGAAGTCCTTGTCGCTCATGGTCTTTCCTCTCGGAGGTCGAGGTGGGTGCGCAGGGCGTCGAGCCGGTCGTCCCAGTCGCGGGCGAGCGCGGCGAGGAACTGCTGGGCGACCCGCATGGGTGCGGAGTGGAGCCGGTAGCGGACGCGGCGGCGTTCGCCGGGCTCCGGGATCACCAGGCCCGCTTCGGTGAGCAGGCCGAGGTGTTTGGCGATCGCCTGCCGGGTGATGGGCAGGCGATCGGCGAGGTCGGTCGCGGTGGCCGGTCCCCCGGACGCCAGTTCGGCGAGCACGGCGCGGCGGCTCGGGTCGGCCAGGGCGACGAAGACCTGTTCGGCGACGGCCTCGGTCTCAGGCCGCATCGAGGTACTCGACGAGTTCGCCGAGCTCGCTGCGCCAGCCGCCGGTGTTGCCCTCGACCGCCGTCGCGTGCTCCTCGGGCGGCAGCTGCGCGAATCCGCTCTCGACGACGGTGAGCCTGGTCCCGCCGCCGGCGGGCTCGAGCGTGAACTCGACGTAGGTGCGGCGCGGGTCGTCCTCGGGCAGACCGTAGATCTGCCAGGTGAAGCCGAACACCGACGGCTCCTCGACGCGTTCAACCCGCATGTTCGCGGTGTGCCCGTTGTCCCAGGACATCTGGGCGGCGCCGCCGGGCCGCAGGTCGATCCGGGCCTGCTGCCCGAACCAGGCCGACAGCCCGTCGGCGGTGGTGAGGGCGGCCCAGACGGCCGCCGGTGGATGCGCGAGCTCGACGGTGCGTTCGATGCGATCGGGGAATCCCATGACATCCTCCTTTATGGCAACCAATTGGTTGCAACAGAGCCTATGGCAACCGGTTGGTTGCGTCAAGGATTCGTCAGTGGCCGCCGGTCACCCGCATGCCGCGGGGCACCAGCAGGACCGCGATCACGGCGACCACCGCGACCAGCGCCGACGAGAGATAGGAGGTCGTCGTCAGCGCGACGTCGAAGGCGTGCGAGGAGGCGTCGAGCACCTGTGTCCGCGCGGGCTCCGGCAGGCCGTCGGCCACCTCGGCGGCGCCGCCGACCGAACCCGCGGCCTGCTCGGCCTGCGCCGGGGGCACGGGCAGGTCGGTCATGTTCTCCGTGAACAGCCGCGCGTGGATACTGCCGAGCAGCGCGACACCGAACCCGATGCCGACCTCGTAATTGGTCTCCTCGACCGCACCCGCCTGCCCCGCCCGCTCGGCGGGGACCGCCGCGACCAGCACCGCCGCGGCCGCGGTCACCGCCATACCGTCGCCGAGGCCGAAGGACACCAGCACCAGCGCCACCACCGGATAGCTGGTCGGTTCGGGGCTCAGCGCCAGCACGAGAAACCCCAGCGACAACGCGCCGAGCCCGATCCCGAGCACCGCGCGCACCCCGAAGCGGTGCATCAGGGCCGGCGTGGCGAGGGAGGCGGCCAGCAGCGTCAGCGCCGAGGGCAGCATGCGCACCCCGGCCTGGGAGGGGCTGTAGCCGTGGATGTACTGCAGCCACAGCGAGATCAGGAACATGGCGGCGCCGATGGCCATCATCGCCAGCAGCGTCGACAGGGCCGCGCCGGTGAACGCGCCGTTGCGGAACAGGCGCACGTCGAGCAGCGGATCGGCGCCGGCCAGCTGGCGGCGGGTGAACCAGGCCAGGGCGAGCACGCCGGCGCACAGGATCGCCCAATCGACGGCGGCGGCATCGCCTTTGGCGAGGTGCTTGAGGCCCCAGGCCAGGCTCACGATCCCGGCGATCGACAGCCCCGAGGACAGCCAGTCCAGCCCGCCGGCCTGCGGCGCCCGGTACTCCGGCAGCACCCACAGCCCGACCGCGACCGTCACCACCACCACCGGCACGTTCAGCCAGAACGCGGAGGCCCACCCGAAGTGCTCGACCAGGAATCCGCCGACGATCGGGCCAACCGTCGCCCCGACACCGGCGACGGCCGCCCAGATGCCGATGGCCATCGTGCGTTCCTTCTCGTCGTGGAAGATGGTGCGGATCAACGAGAGTGTCGAGGGCATGACCATCGCGCCGCCGACGCCGAGCAGCACGCGCCCGGCGATGAGCTGCGCCGAGCTGCCCGCGGTCGCCGCCACCACCGAGGCCAGGCCGAACAGCACGAAGCCGCACAGGAACAGCAGTTTCCGGCCGATCCGGTCACCGAGCGCGCCGGTGGTGATGAGCAGGCCGCCCAGGACGAGACCGTAGATGTCGATGATCCACAGCTGTTCCAGCGGCCCGACGTGCAGATCCTCGATCAGCGAGGGCAGCGCGATGTTGAGGATGGTGGCGTCCATGGCCACCAGCAGGAGGCTGGCGCACAGCACGCCGAGCATCACCCAGCGCACCGAGCCGTACGTCGTGCCCGAACCAGTCTCCATCGCCGCCTCGAATCCCGATCGCCTCCGGTGGCGGGTCGTTCGCGCCGCCCGCGAGCCCAACCTACCCAGCGGGCAGGGCCGCGGTGAGCAACGCGCGCGCGGCACGATCGGTGCGTTCGCGGTCGCCGGTGACGAGCCGGTCCTGCAGGATGCCGCGCATCCCCGAGATCAGCAGCGTCGCGACGACCTCCGGGTCGTCGATGCCGCCGATGCGCCGCAGCGCCGCGGCGAGTTCGCCGACGAAGACGGCGATCGCCTGCCGCGCGTAGTCCTGGTAGAGCGAGTCCGGCGCGCAGGCCGCCCCGAGCACCTGCAGCAGCACCCGGACGCTGCGCAGTTCCGGGCCGTCGGCGTTGCGGTCGAAGAAGCCGAGCAGCCGGGTGCGCAGCGCGGCCGCGTCGGCGATGTCGGCGAAGACGAGCGCGAGGTCGGGCCGCTGCGTGGCCAGGGCCTGGACCAGCAGTTCCTCCTTGGTGCCGAAGTAGTAGATCAGCATCCGTGAGCTGGTCCCGAGCGCCGCGGCGAGGGGTCGCAGGGACAGTTCGGCGAGGCCGCGCTCGGCGATGTAGTCGACGACACCGGCCAGCAACTCGGCCCTTCTGCGGTGATCCAGTGGACGTGCCATGGGTTGACTGTAGCGACTGCTACAGGTATCCATGTCGGCATGAATGTAGCGATCGCTTCAGAAACCCGGCGCGAGGTCGTGGTCACCGGATACGCCGCGACCACCGCGCTGGCCGACACCATGGACGAGACCTGGTCGCTGCTGCGCGCGGGCCGCAGCGGCATCCGCGCGCTTCCCGCCGCGTTCCTGGACGACCACGACCTGCCCGTCCGCATCGGCGGCACGCTGACCGCCTCGCCCGACGCCGGTCTCACGCGGGTCGAGCAGCGCAGGCACTCCTACGTCGAGCGGCTCGCGCTCACGCTGACCCGGCGGCTGTGGGCGTCCGCGGGCGCGCCCGAGGTCGACCCCGAGCGGCTCGCGGTGTCGGTCGGCACCGGGCTCGGCGGCGGCGACGCGCTGGTCGACGCGGTCGACGCGATGCGGGCGGGCGGGTACCGCAAGGTGTCGCCGCTGGCGGTACCCATGGTCATGCCGAACGGCCCCGCGGCGGTCGTCAGCCTGGAGATCGGCGCCCGGGCCGGGGCCTTCGCGCCGGTCTCGGCGTGTTCGTCGGGCTCGGAGGCCCTCGCGCAGGCGTGGCGGCTGATCGGCACCGGCGAGGCCGACATGGTCGTGGCGGGCGGGGTGGAGGGCCACATCCACGCGGTCCCGATCGCCGGTTTCGCCATGATGCGGGCGATGAGCACCCGCAACGACGAACCCGAACTCGCCTCCCGGCCGTTCGACCGGGCCAGGGACGGCTTCGTCTTCGGGGAGGCGGGCGCGCTGATGATCCTCGAGTCCGCGGAGCACGCGCGCGCCCGCGGCGCGGAGGTCCACGGCCGGGTACTCGGCGCGGGCATCACCTCCGACGCCTTCCACATCGTGGCCTCCGACCCCGCGGGCACCGGCGCCGCCCGCGCCATGCGCACGGCGATCCGGAACGCGGGGCTGTCACCGGCCGACATCGGTCACGTGAACGCGCACGCCACGTCGACCTCCCTCGGCGACGCCTCGGAGGCGGCGGCGATCGCCGCCGTCGTCCCGCACGCCTCGGTCTACGCGCCGAAGTCCGCGCTCGGGCATTCGATCGGGGCCGTCGGCGCGCTCGAGTCCCTGCTGACCGTGCTCACCCTGCGCGACCGAATCGTCCCGCCCACCCTCAATTTCGAGTCCGCCGATCCCGGCGTCGACCTCGACGTGGTGGCGGGCGCGGCGCGCGCCGAGCGCGCGGAGTACGCGGTCAGCAACTCGTTCGGCTTCGGCGGCCACAACGTCGCGCTGGCCTTCGGCCGCGCCTGACGGTTCAGGCGCGGCTCGAGATCTGCTGCACCGCCCAGCCGTTGCCGTCGGGGTCGGAGAAGAACAAGAAGCCCACGTTGTCGAGCGGGTCGGGCACCGGGTTCCGGTTCTCGCCGAGCACCTGGATGTCGCCGATCTGCAGGCCCCTGGCCCGCAACTCGGCCTGCGCCCGTGTGATGTCGGGGACGACCAGCTGCAGACCCTGCAGCGATCCCGGCGGCATCGCGGGCACGGCGCCCTTGCCGATGACGATGGAACAGCCCGATCCGGGCGGGGTCAGCTGCACGATGCGCGCGTCGTCGCCGAGCACGGTGTCGTGGTCGACGGCGAATCCCAGGATCCGCGCGTAGAAATCCTTGGCCCGGTCGATGTCCGACACGGGCACGATCACGACTTCCAGGGTCCAGTTCATCGATGCCTCGCTCCGGCTCGGCCCCCCGGCGGCCATCCTACGGACGGCGCTCCCAACGGAAGGCGAACTCGTCGGCCCGCGGGGCGGGTCCGGGAAGCCCCTCCTCGCCGGAGAGCCCGGCGATCATGACGGCCAGCAGCCGGCGGCGCAGTTCCCCGGTGCGCCGCGCGTCGGGCACCGACACCGCGGCGCAGGCCTCGAGCACCAGGCTCAGGTCGGTGGCGTTGACCTCCGGCCGGAGCCTGCCGGTGGCGTGCGCGCGGCGCACCAGTTCCTCGGTGACCTCGGCGGCGTGGACGACGTCGGGCACGATCGTCTCGTCCGGGGTGAAGGTGCCCGCCAGGTGCACGGTCAGCGAGTGGACGTCGGCCTCGACGACGCGTTCCAGGAAGCCGACCAGGCCCTGCCATCCGTCCGAATCCTCCAGCGCCGCATCGGCTTCGGCGTTGTAGCGGCGCAGGCCCTGGTGGCAGAGCGTGCGCAGCAACGCCTCCTTGCTCGGATACCGCCGGTAGAGCGCGCTGATACCGACCCCCGCCCGCTCGGCCACCGCCGCGATGGGCGCCCCCGGGTCGGCGAGGAACACCGCGCGGGCCGCCTCGAGGATGAGCCCGTCGTTGCGGGCGGCCTGCGCCTTGCGCCCCGGCAACCGGGGCTGATCTGCGGTTTCGATCTTCTCGGACATGACTTCAGCATACCACTTGAAACGGAATGATCCGTTCTGTTAGAGTTTGAACAGAACGAAGCATTCCGTTTCACAAGGAGAGATTCGATGAGCACCGTCACCCCCTTCCGCGTCGACATCCCCCAGTCCCGGCTCGACGATCTCGCCGACCGCCTCCGCCGCGCCCTGTGGCCCGACGAGCTGCCCGGCGTCGGCGACGCCTACGGCGTGCCCGCGGGCCGCGTCCGCGAGCTGACGCGGTACTGGCTCGAGGAGTTCGACTGGCGCGCCGTCGAATCCGAGCTCAACGCACACCCGCAGTTCACCACCGAGATCGACGGCGAGACCATCCACTTCCTGCACGTGCGGTCCTCCCGCCCGGACGCGACGCCGGTGATCCTCACCCACGGCTGGCCGGGTTCGATCGTCGAATACCTCGACGTCATCGGCCCGCTCACCGAGCCGGAGTCGCCCTCGGACCCCGCCTTCCACGTGGTCGTCCCCTCACTGCCCGGCTTCGGCTTCTCCGGACCCACCCGCAGCACCGGCTGGAACCGCTACCGCACCGCGAAGGCGTGGGCCGAGCTCATGGCGCGACTCGGTTACGAGCGCTACGGCGCCATCGGCAACGACGGCGGCTCCATGGTCTCCCCCGAGATCGGCCGCCACGACCCGGAGCACGTGATCGGCGTGCACGTCACCCAGCTGTTCTCCTTCCCCTCGGGCGACCCGGCCGAGTTCGAGGGCCTGTCCGAGGCGGACATGGCCGCGCTGGGCCACCTGCAGTGGTTCCACGAGAACAAGATGGCGTTCAACACCCTGCACAGCCAGCAGCCGCAGACCATCGCCTACGCCCTGGCGGACTCCCCCGTCGGCCTGCTCGGCTGGAACGCCCAGCTGTTCGGCGAGTCCCTCGACCCGCGCTTCGTCATCGCCAACGTGGCGATCTACTGGCTGACCGGCACCGCGGGCTCGTCGCTGCGCTTCTACTACGAGGACGCCCACGCCGCCGAGCACCCGGCCGAGCCGACCACGACGCCGACCGCCCTCGCCATGTTCGCCGGGGACTTCCAGTCGATCCGCCGCTTCGCCGAGCGCGATCACAAGAACATCGTGCGCTGGAACGCCTACGACACCGGGTCGGCCGCGGGCGGCGCGAACGACGCGGCGGGTCACTACGCCGCGCACGAGGCGCCCGAGGTCCTCGTCGCGGACATCCGGGAGTTCTTCGCCGGCCTGGCGTGAACGATCGGGCCGGCACACACCGCGGCCCGCCCGGAACCCGCCGCGGCCCACGCTCCCCTCATCGGCGCGTGGGACGCGGCGCGCCCCTGTCGAATCATGCACCAGCCCAGGATGTTACGTGCCAGTACCATCGAATCAATAATGCTGGTGCAGGGCCTCCCAGGCCGGGAACGGGTCCGGCAGGTCGCGCCAGCTCGCCTGCCCCGCGGCGTATTCGGCCTCGGTCAGCAGGGCGGCGTCGAGGGCGGCGCGAATGGCCGCGGCATCGATCCCGATGCCGATCAGCACGATCTCCTGGCCGCGCGGGAGTTCCAGCGCCGACCACCACGCGCCGGGCTCGAAGGTCAGATTGGGCCCCGCCTGCGACCAGATGACCGCGAGGTCGGGCCGGCTGGCGATCCAGCAGAACCCCTTGCTGCGCACGATCCCGCGCAGCGTCGCCAGGGCCGCTTCCAGTCGCAGCGGGTGGAACGGCCGGTCGGCGCGGTAGGTCGTGCTGCCGATGCCGTATTCCAGGGTCTCGGGGGTGTGACCGCCCGCGAGCTCCTCCTCCCAGCCCTCCGCGCCCGCCGCGACCACCGGGTCGTAGCGTCCGGTGCCGAGCACCTCGCCGAGGTCGACCACGCCGCGCTCGGTGCGCAGCACGCGCGCCCGCGGGTTCAGCCGCCGCACGGTCGCCTCGACCTTCGCCGCCGCGTCGGCGCTCACCAGGTCGGTCTTGTTGACCAGCAGCACGTCGGCGAATTCGACCTGGTCGACGAGCAGGTCGGCGATGGTGCGGGCGTCACCCTCCCCGGCTTCGAGCCGCCGGTCCGCCAGCGCCTCCCCGCGGACGAGTTCGGCCAGGAAGGTCGACGCGTCGACCACGGTGACCATCGTGTCGAGCCGGGCCAGGTCGCCGAGGCGGAACCCGTCCTCGAACTCCCAGTCGAAGGTGGCCGCCACCGGCATCGGCTCGGAGATGCCGGTCGACTCGATCACCAGCTGATCGAAGCGGCCCTGGCGGGCGAGCCGGGCGACCGCCTCGACGAGGTCCTCGCGCAGGGTGCAGCAGATGCAGCCGTTGGTCAGTTCGACGAGCTTCTCCTCGGTGCGGTCCAGGTGACCCTGGCCCGCGACGAGCGCGGCATCGATGTTGACCTCGCTCATGTCGTTGACGATCACCGCGACGCGGCGGCCGTCGCGGTTGGCGAGGATGTGGTTGAGCAGGGTGGTCTTGCCCGCACCGAGGAAGCCGGAGAGGACCGTGACGGGCAGGGACGGAGCGGGGGCTGAGGTGGTCACCAGTTAATGATAATGGTTTTCATTTGCCCTGCGCGGCTGGGTCCGCCCGGAACCCGGCCCGGCCGTAGGGTGGTCGGCGTGAAACTGCTTCCGCTGACCCCCGACGGCCGGACCCCCGTGCGCGCGCTGACCATCGCGGGCACCGATTCCGGCGGCGGCGCCGGCATCCAGGCCGACTCGCGCACGATGGCGCTGTGCGGCGTGCACGCCTGCGTCGCGGTGGCCGCGGTGACGGTGCAGAACTCGGTGGGCGTCAGCGCGTTCCACGAGATCCCGCCGGAGATCGTGGCCGGCCAGATCCGCACGGTGGTCACCGACATCGGCATCGGCGCGGCCAAGACCGGCATGCTCGCCTCCACCGCGATCATCACCGCGGTCGCCGAGACCTGCCGCGACCTCGGCATCGGGCGCGACGGGGACATCCCGCTGGTGGTCGACCCGGTCGCCGCCTCCATGCACGGCGACCCGCTGCTGCACGAGGAGGCCCTCGACGCCGTGCGGCACACCCTGTTCCCGCTGGCCACCGTGGTCACGCCGAATCTCGACGAGGTCCGGCTGATCACCGGCATCCAGGTGGTCGACGACGCGACCGCGCGCAAGGCCGCCGAGGCGCTGCACGCGCTCGGCCCGCGCTGGGCCATCGTGAAGGGCGGACACCTGCGGTCCTCGCAGTACAGCACCGACCTGCTCTACGACGGCGAGACCTTCCGCGAGTTCACCGCGCCGCGCATCGCCACCGGCAACGACCACGGCGGCGGCGACACCCTGGCCGCGGCCCTCACCTGCGCGCTGGCCAACGGCTACACCGTGCCCGACGCGCTCACGTTCGCCAAGGAGTGGACCTACCACTGCCTGGCCGCCTCCTACGACCTCGGCGCGGGCCACGGGCCGGTCTCCCCGCTGTGGCGGTTGCATTCCGCCCACTGAGCGGGAGTGGCGCCGCGTTTCTGTCGGTGTCCGGGTCCATACTGGGGACGTCGCAAACACCGCCGGTCCCGACGACGCGGCCGGCGAGAACAACGGAGTTCGCGTGCGCGCGGCGACAACTCTAGAGCGCGGAAACCGCCTCGCGCAGCGGCCGGTCCAAGTCGACGGCGATCCCGTTGGCCCGCCCGTGCGCGACCACCAGCGCCGAGATGCTCTGCGTCAGATAGTCGACGAAGGCGTCCTCCGACATCACCGACGACTCCCGCAGATTCGCGCCGAGCCACCAGTCGGTGGCCGAGGCCACCGCGCCGAAGGCGGTGTAGTTGGCCAGCTCGAGCCCGGCCACGTCGGCCTGGTCGCCCGGGATCAGGCCGACCATGAATTCGGCCGCGCGGCGCGCGGATTGGCGCGCCGACTGCAGCGCCCGCTCGCTCTCGCGCGCCTGCTGGGTGAAGTGGCTGTGCAGCATGAAGCGGAACACGTTGGGGTGCTCGCAGATCACCGTGACGTACTCGGCGGCCGCCCGGCGCAGCAGTTCGGCGACGGTGTCGTCGGTGAGGTCCATGCCGCCGAGCAGCTTCATCCACAGCAGGTCGCGCAGCCGGTCCACGATGGCGTTGTAGAGGTCGGTCTTGTCCTCGAAGTGCCGGTACAGCTTGGGCTTGGCCGCGCCCGCCTCGCGCGCGATGTCGCCCATGCTGACATCGGGCCCGACCCGGTCGAGCGCCCGGAAGGCCGCGTCGACGAATTCGGCGCGCACCTTCAGCCGGTGTTCGCGCCACCGCTCGGTCCGCGCGTCGACACGACGACCCGGCGCCCTCTCTACCGTCCGGGAACCTCGCGTCACGTTCCGGATAGTACCGCCGGGCCCGGCGTGACCGCCGTCGCATGCCACCGGCCCGCCCGCGACGGGCGGCGATTGCCGAATCAGCAACAAAACTTGCCAATCCACGATCCGCGCGCGCACCCTGGGGACAACCGACACCGCAGGAGGAACGAATGAGCGAGCCGACCACCACCGCCGAGGAATTCTGGGAGGGCTTCTACGGCGACCGCGAACAGGTCTGGACCGGCAACCCCAACCCGCTGCTGGTCCGCGAGGTCCCCGGGCTCACCCCCGGCACCGCGCTCGACCTGGGCTGCGGCGAGGGCGCCGACGCCATCTGGCTGGCGCACCAGGGCTGGCAGGTCACCGGCGTCGACGTCTCCTCGGTCGCGCTCACCCGGGCCGCCGCCCGCGCGCAGGCCGACGGCGTCACGGTCACCTGGCGCCGCCACGACCTGTTGCACGACTTCCCCGAGGGCACCTTCGACCTGGTCACCGCCCAGTTCCTGCACTCGCCGGTCGAGCGCTCCGGCGAACGCGACCAGATCCTCGCGAGCGCCGCCGCCGCGGTCGCCCCCGGCGGCCGCCTGCTCATCGGCGGCCACGCCGGCTGGCCGAGCTGGGTCACCGAACCGCCGCACATCGCCGAGTTCCCGACCATCGAGCAGGTCCTCGACCGCCTCGCCCTCGGCGCCGACTGGACGGTCGAGACCGCCGAACTCGTCGAGCGCCCGTCCACCAGCCCCGACGGCGTGGAGGGCACCCGCGCCGACAGCATCATCCGCCTGCGCCGCGGGACTCCCAGCTAGTTCACAGCGGGGGCCCAGCCGGGTGGGAGGCCCGCGGCCGAGGGTGGTCGCCATGACCGAGACCGACATCGCGGCCGCGCCGATCTCAGCGGCGGTCGAACGGCCACCCGTCCTCGACGTGGTGATCCCCGTATACAACGAAGAGACCGACCTCGGCCTGTGTGTCCGCAGGCTGCACGACTACCTGAACTCCGGCTTCCCGTTCACGGCGCGGATCACCGTCGCCGACAACGCCAGCACCGACGCGACCCTCGAGATCGCGCACCTGCTGGCCGGCGAACTCGACGGCGTCCGCGTGCTGCACCTGGACCGCAAGGGCCGCGGCCGGGCCCTGCGCGCGGCCTGGGAGGCGTCCGACGCCGCGGTCGTCGCCTATATGGACGTCGACCTGTCCACCGATCTGGACGCGCTGCTGCCGCTGGTCGCGCCACTGATCTCCGGGCACTCGGACCTGGCCATCGGCACCCGCCTCGACGCCGCGTCCCGGGTGGTGCGCGGGCCCAAGCGCGAGATCATCTCCCGCTGCTACAACCTGCTGCTGAAGGCCTCGCTGCGGGCCCACTTCTCCGACGCGCAGTGCGGGTTCAAGGCCATCCGCGGCGACGTCGCCCGTCGGCTGCTGCCGCTGGTGCAGGACGGTGAGTGGTTCTTCGACACCGAACTGCTCGTCCTGGCCGAGCGGGCGGGCCTGCGCATCCACGAGGTGCCGGTCGACTGGATCGACGATCCCGACAGCCGCGTCGACATCGTCGACACCGCCCGCAAGGACCTGCTCGGCATCGGCCGCCTCACCCGCGCGCTCGCCACCGGCGCCCTGCCCCTGGACGAGCTGCGACGCAGCGTCGGCCGGGAGCCGCTGGTGCCCGGGGTGCCGCTGGGCATGGTCGGCCAGGCGGTGCGGTTCGGGATCGTCGGTGTCGCCTCGACGCTGGCCTACGTGCTGCTGTATCTGCTGATCCAGCCGATGCTCGGCGCCCAGGGCGCGAATCTGGCCGCGCTGCTGATCACCGCGATCGGGAACACTGCGGCGAACCGCGCCTTCACCTTCGGGGTGCGCGGGCCCGCCGGGGCCGTGGCGCACCAGTTCCAGGGCCTGGTGATCTTCGCGGTCGGGCTGCTCATGACCAGCGGCTCGCTGTTCGCCCTGCACCGCTGGCTCCCCGACGCCGCCGTCCACGTCGAGCTCGCGGTGCTGATCGTCGCCAACCTCCTGGCCACGCTGACCCGCTTCGTCGGCCTGCGCTGGGTGTTCCGGGACGCGGGCGCGCGGGCGGAGGCCGCTCGGTGACCGCGACCCTCGCCCCGCCGGAGAACCGGCCCGCCGCGCCCGCCCCGCGGCCGACCGCGCGCTGGGAGTACCCGGCGCTGGCGGCGGTGCTGATCGGCACCGCCGTCTCCTACCTCGTCAACCTCTCCGCCAACGGCTGGGCCAACGCCTTCTACGCGGCGGCGGTGCAGGCGGGTTCGCGGTCCTGGAAGGCCGCCTTCTTCGGGTCCTCCGACGCCGCCAACTCCATCACCGTCGACAAGCCGCCTGCCTCGCTGTGGGTGATGGAGCTGTCGGTGCGCCTGTTCGGACTCGACAGCTGGGCCATGCTGGTGCCGCAGGTGCTGATGGCGGTGGCGACCGCGGCCCTGCTCTGGGCCACGGTGCGCAGGCCGTTCGGTCCGGTGGGCGGGGTGGCCGCCGCGCTCGTCTTCGCGGTGACCCCCGTGGTGACCGTGATGTTCCGGTTCAACAACCCCGACGCGCTGCTGGTGCTGCTCATGGTCGCCGCGGCCTGGGCGACGACCCGCGCGATCGCCGACGGCCGGTGGCGCTGGCTCGTCCTGACCGGCGTGTTCGTCGGCCTCGGCTTCCTCACCAAGCAGTTGCAGGTCCTGCTGGTCGTCCCGCCGCTGGCGCTGGCCTACCTGGTCGCCGGGCCGCCACGGCTCGGCAAGCGTCTCGCGCAGCTCGTCGCCGCGGCGGCCGCGATGGTGGCCTCCGCGGGCTGGTGGCTGCTCACGGTGGAACTCTGGCCCGCCGACTCGCGACCGTGGATCGGCGGCTCGCACGAGAATTCGATCATCGAATTGACCCTCGGCTACAACGGTCTCGGCCGGCTCAACGGCAACGAGCGCGGCAGCGTGGTGCCCGGCGGCGACCTGCCCGGCGGCGGTGGCGGCGGTGGCGGCGGCATGTGGGGCAGTACCGGGATCACCCGGCTGTTCGAGCCCGCGCAGGGCGGTCAGATCGCCTGGCTCCTCCCCGGCGCGCTGGTGGCGCTGGTCGCCGGGCTCGTGCTGTGCGGACGTGCGGCCCGGACCGACGCGCGCCGCGGCGCGCTCGTCCTCTGGGGCGGTTGGCTGCTGGTGACCGGGCTGGTCTTCAGCTTCATGGCGGGCATCTTCCACGCCTACTACACGGTGGCGCTGGCACCCGCGGTGGCGGCGTTGATCGGCGCGGGCGTCGCCCTGTTCGTCTCGGCCAGGGACCGCCTGTGGGTGCGGCTGAGCGCGGCCCTCGCGCTCGGCGCGACCACCGCGACGGCGTGGATCCTGTTGTCCCGCACCGCGTCCTTCGTGCCGTGGCTGCGCTGGGCCATCCTGGCGATCGGCGTGCTGGTGACCATCGCGATCGCGTTCCCGCTGACCCGCAGGGCCTTCGCCGCCGTGGCGCTGGCGGCCGCGTTCGTCGGGCTCTCGGGCCCGATCGCCTACTCCGTCCAGACGATCGGCACCGGACACGCGGGCGCGATGCCCTCGGCCGGGCCGAATGCCGGTGGGATGCACGGATTTCCGCGCCCCGGCGGCGACGGACGCGGCACGGACGCTCGCGGCGACGGCGGTAGCCGGCAGGGTGACGGCGGCGGGAACAGTCCCTTCGGCGGGCCCGGCGGCGGCACGATGCCGGGCGGAGGCACCGAACCCGGCGGCATGACACCCGGGGGTCCCGCGATGCCCGGCGGCGCCGCCGGCCCCGGTGACGGCCGGGAGATGGGCGGCATGGGCGGCCTGCTGAACGCGGGGACCCCCAGCGCCCGCGTCACCGCCCTGCTCGAGGCCGACAGCGACTCCTACACCTGGGTCGCGGCGGCCGTCGGCGCCAACAACGCCGCAGGCTATCAGCTCGCCACCGAGGACCCGGTCATGCCGATCGGCGGCTTCAACGGCAGCGATCCCTCCCCCACCCTGGAACAGTTCCAGCGCTATGTCGCCGAGGGCAGGATCCACTACTTCATCGGTGGCGGCGGCGGGATGCGCGGCGGGGAGAACTCGACGAGTTCGGCGATCACCGCCTGGGTGACCGCCACCTTCACCGCCCGAGAGGTCGACGGGGTCACCCTCTACGACCTGACGGCGACGAGATAGCGGGGACGACGTCACCGGCGTTCGGCCCGGCCTCTTCCACGGGGCCGGGCCGACTCACCGGCGGACCGTCAGTTCCCGGCGGATCCGCAGGGCACCACCCACCGCCACCGTCAGCACATGGGCAACCGACCGCCCGATGACGACCCGATCGGGACAGCGACGGCGGGTGGCCCGGCCGGCCGGCCCGATCAGATCGACGGCATGAGGGCGTTGTGCAGGGTGGCCGACCACTGGTCGACGACGCGTTTGCGGCGGGAGGAGTCGTCGGTGAGGACGTCGGCCAGGCCGAGGCCGCGGGCCAGGTCGAGGGTGGCGACGACCAGGTTGTGCGCCACGGGATCGGAGTCGTCGACCCCGAGGGCCTCGACGGCGCGGCGGTGGGCGATGCGGCCGAAGCGGGCCTCCAGCGGGACGATGCGTTCGCGAAGGGCGGGGTCCGCGGCGGCGTGGGTCCAGACCTGCAGGGCCGCCTTGAACAGCGGCGAGGTGTAGGACTCGACCAGGCCGGAGACGACGGCGCGGGTGCGGCCCGCGCCCTCGGCGATGGCCGCGACCGCGGCGGACTCGGCCTTGGCCTGTTCCATCCTCGTGTCGAACATGTACTCGAGCGCGGCGGTGATGAGGTCTTCCCTGGTCGGGAAGTGGTGCTGGGCGGCGCCACGCGACACCCCGGCCCGCTCGGCGACCACCGACACCGTCGCGGCGGCCCAGCCCATTTCGGCCAGGCAGTCGATGGTCGCCTCGAGCAGCCGCTGCCGGGTGGCCCGGCTGCGGTCCTGCTTGGGTTCGTGGGGTGTCGCCATGGGTCCCTATTGTGCCCAGCTGGGCGGGCGCTTCTGCAGGAAGGCCGTCATGCCCTCGATCACCTCGGGCGTCCCGAAGAAGCTCGCGGACCGCTTCGCCAGGTCCTCGGCCTCGGCGTCGATGCCCGCCAGCATCGCCGCGTTGGCCAGCTTCTTGGACTCGGCAAGGCCCTGCGGGGAACCTTTGCGCAGTTCACCGGCGAGCCGGGCCACCTCGGCGGCGGTGTCCTCGGTGGCGACGGTGACCAGCCCGATGTCCGTGGCGGTGGCGGCGTCGAACTTCTCGCCGGTCAGGTAGTAGCGGCTCGCCGCGCGGGCGGTGAGCCGCGGCAGCAGGGTCAGCGAGATCATGAACGGCGCCATGCCGATCCGCACCTCGGTGAGGGCGAAGCTGCTGCCCGGTCCGGCCACGACGAGATCGCACGCGGCGATGATGCCCATCCCGCCGGCCCGGACGTTGCCGTCGATCTTCGCGATGACCGGCTTGGGCGCGGCGACCAGCCCGCGCAGCACGTCGATCATCACCCGGGTGCGCTGGTCGGCCTCCGCGGCCGGATCGGTCCCGGCGGCCTCGCTCAGATCGGCGCCCGCGCAGAAGGTGTTGCCGGTGTGGGTGAGAACGATGCCGCGCACGGCCGGATCGGCCACCGCCGCCTCGATCCCGGCCACGAGCTCCCGGACCAGCTTGGACGACAGCGCGTTCCGGTTGTGCGGCGAGTCGAAGGTCAGGGTGGCGAATCCCGGATAGTCGCCGCCGACCTCGTAACGCACGTACGGATCGTTCTCACTCATGCGGTTCCTCTTGGTGTCGTTTCGGCGCGAAGCGCCGGTCTCGGCCGCCTCGATTCTGTAGTGACGGAGCGATGGAGCGCAGCGAGACCCCGCGCGCCCCGGCGCGCCACTAGTACGACTTCGGCAGCCCGAGCGAGTGCTGGGCGACGAAGTTGAGGATCATCTCCCGGCTGACCGGCGCGATGCGGGCGATACGGGCGGCGCCGAGCATGGCGGACAGGCCGACGTCGGCGGTGAGGCCGGAGCCGCCGAAGGTCTGGATGGCCTGGTCGAGGGAGCGGATGCTGGCCTCGCCCGCGGCGTACTTGGCCATGTTGGCGGCCTCGGCGGCGCCGAACTCGTCGCCCGCGTCGTAGAGCGTGGCGGCCTTCTGCATCATCAGCTTGGCCTGCTCCAGCTCGATCTTGACCTGGGCCAGCGGGTGCGCGATGCCCTGGTGCGCGCCGATGACGGTCTTCCAGACCTGGCGCTCCTTGGCGTATTCCACCGCGCGGGCGATGGCGTAGCGGCCCATGCCGACGGCCATGGCCGCGCCCATGATGCGCTCCGGGTTCAGGCCGGCGAACAGCTGCATCAGGGCGGCGTCCTCCCTGCCGACCAGCGCGCTGGAGGGCAGCCGCACGTCGTCGAGGAACAGCGTGTACTGGTGGTCCGGCTCGATGATGTCCATCTCCTGCCGGGTCTTGTTGAACCCGGGGGCGTCGGTGGGGACGATGAACAACGCGGGCTTGAGCTTGCCGGTCTTGTGGTCGGCGGTGCGGGACACGATCAGCACCGCTTCGGCCTGGTCGACGCCGGAGATGAAGATCTTGCGGCCGTTGAGGATCCAGTCGTCACCGTCGCGGCGCGCGGTGGTGGTGATCTGGTGCGAGTTGGAGCCCGCGTCCGGCTCGGTGATGCCGAAGACCATCTTGGCCGAGCCGTCGGCGAGGCGCGGCAGCCATTCCTGCTTCTGCGCGTCGGTGCCGTACTTGGTGATGATGGTGCCGCAGATGGCCGGGGAGACGACCATCAGCAGCAGGCCCGCGCCCTGGGCGGCGAGTTCCTCCATCACCAGCGCCAGCTCGTACATGCCCGCGCCACCGCCGCCGTACTCCTCGGGCAGGTTGACGCCGAGGAACCCGAGCTTGCCCGCCTCGTTCCACAGTTCGGTGAGCGGCTCGTTCTTCCGGGCCAGCGGCAGGACGTAGTCCTGGTAGTTGTATTTGGCAGCCAGCGCGGCGACCGCTTCGCGCAGCGCCTTACGTTCGTCGGACTCGATGAAGCTCATCACTCACTCCTGTGTCTGATTCGTCATGACCGTGGCCCCTCCGGGGCTGACCCGCTCATGACGGATCTTCGGACGGCTCGTCGACCACCGCGAGCACCGCGCCGACCTCGACCTGCTGGCCGACGGTCACGTTGAGGGCGGACAGCACACCGCTCGCCGGGGCGACGATGCGATGTTCCATCTTCATCGCCTCGAGCCACAGGATCGGCTGCCCCTGTTCGACCCGGTCGCCGACCGCGGCCCCGAGGCGGATCACGCTGCCGGGCATGGGCGCGAGCAGCGAGCCGGCGGCCACCTGGTCGGCGGGGTCGGTGAAGCGCGGCAGGCGGCGCACCGAGACCGGGCCCAGCGGGGAGTCCACCGCGACGAGGTCGTCGTAGCGGGCGATCTCGAACTGCCTGCGCACCGGTCCGCGTTCGCCGGGCACCGCGAGCACCACCCGCTCGGGCGACAGGTCGAGCAGCTCGAGCCCCGCGAAACCCTCGACCTCGATGCCGGTCCGGGTGAAGCGGTAGCGCACCTCGTGCGTGCCGCTGACCCGGCTCTCGTAGGACTTGCGCTGCGGCTGCGACGGCAGGTTGCGCCAGCCGCTCGGCGCCAGGCGGGCGTACCGGTTGGCGGCGCGGTTGCGGGCCGCATCCGCCAGCGCGGCGGCCACGATCGACAGCTTCTCGTCGTCCTCGGACACCAGCGGCGCGGCGAGCGCGTCGAGGCCGTGGGTGGCGAAGAACGCGGTGTCGGTGTCGCCGGCGAGGAAGGCCGGGTGCCGCAGCACCCGCACCAGCAGGTCGCGGTTGGTGACCAGGCCGTGCAGCTTCGCCCGCTGGAGCGCGGTGGCCAGCAGGTGCGCGGCCTCGGCGCGGGTGTCGGCGTAGGAGATGACCTTGGCCAGCATCGGGTCGTAGTGGACCCCGACGACCGACCCGTCGACCACGCCCGTGTCGAGGCGCACACCCGGCTCGGTCAGCACGGTGAACTCGCCCGTGGTGAACGGGATGTCGATGCGGTGCACCGGTCCGCTCTGCGGCTGCCAGTCGTGGGCGGGGTCCTCGGCGTAGAGGCGGACCTCGATCGAATGCCCGCGCTGGACCGGCTGGGCGGCGGGCAGCGGGAGACCGCCGGCCACCTGCAACTGGAGGCGGACCAGGTCGAGACCGGTGGTCTGCTCGGTGACCGGGTGTTCCACCTGGAGCCGGGTGTTCATCTCCAGGAAGAAGAAGTCGCCCTTCTCGTCGGCGAGGAACTCGACGGTGCCCGCGCCCTCGTACCCGATGGCCTCGGCGGCGAGCCGGGCGGCCTCGAAGAGCCGCTCCCTCATGCCGCGTCCCTTCGCGCCGCCCGCGGCCCCTCCGTGGTCACGCTCCGCCACCGCCTCCGGGGCCTGAGCGTGCAGCGCGTCGATCTTCTCCACCAGCGGCGAGGGCGCCTCCTCGACGACCTTCTGGTGCCTGCGCTGGATGGAGCACTCGCGCTCGCCGACGGCCCACGTGGTCCCGTGGGTGTCGGACATGATCTGGACCTCGATGTGGCGGCCGGTCTCGAGGTAGCGCTCGCAGAACACCGTCGGATCGCCGAAGGCGGATTCGGCCTCGCGGCGCGCGGCCTCGATCTGCTCGGTCAGGTCGGCCAGGTCACGCACCACGCGCATGCCACGGCCGCCGCCGCCGGCGGAGGCCTTGATGAGCACGGGCAGGTGCGCCTCGGTGACCTCGGCCGGGTCCAGCTCGGCCAGCACCGGAACGCCCGCGGCGTCCATCATCTTCTTGGACTCGACCTTGGAGCCCATCTGCTCGATGGCCGCGACCGGCGGGCCGATCCACACCAGCCCGGCATCCTGCACGGCCCGCGCGAATTCGGCGTTCTCCGAGAGGAAGCCGTACCCGGGGTGCACGGCGTCCGCACCCGCGGAGAGCGCGGCCTCGATGATCAGCTCGGACCGCAGGTAGGTCTCGGCGGGGGTGTTGCCCGGCAGCCGCACCGCGGCGTCGGCCTCGGCCACGTGCGGCGCGGCCGCGTCGGCGTCGGAGTAGACGGCGGTGGTGCCGATGCCCATGCGACGGCAGGTGGCGAACACGCGGCGCGCGATCTCGCCACGATTGGCGACGAGCACGTTGGTGATCGGCCCCGTCACCCGGCCGCCGACGGTCACGGAATCGCTTCGCGATGCTGAACTCATCTGCGCCTCACATTCGGAAGACGCCGAAGGATTCGGCGCCCTGGATCGGTGCCGTGTGGATGGCCGACAGAGCCATGCCCAGCACGGTGCGGGTGTCGCGGGGGTCGATGATGCCGTCGTCGAAGAGCCTGCCCGACAGGAACATCGGCATGGCCTCGGCCTCGATCTGCGCCTCGACCATGGCGGCCAGCCCGGCCGCGGCCTCCTCGTCGAAGGGCAGGCCCTTGGCCTCGGCCGCGCCGCGCTGCACGATGGTCAGGACGCCGCCGAGCTGCGCGCCGCCCATGACCGCGGACTTCGCGCTCGGCCAGGCGAACAGGAAACGCGGGTTGAACGCGCGGCCGCACATGCCGTAGTGACCGGCGCCGTAGGAGGCGCCGACGAGCAGCGAGATGTGCGGCACCTTCGAGTTGGCCACCGCGTTGATCATCATCGCGCCGTGCTTGATGATGCCGCCGTGCTCGTACTCCTTGCCGACCATGTAGCCGGTGGTGTTGTGCAGGAACAGCAGCGGGGTGTTCTTCTTGTTCGCCAGCTGGATGAACTGGGTGGCCTTCTGCGATTCCTCCGAGAACAGCACGCCGCGGGCGTTGGCCAGGATGCCGATCGGGAACCCGTTGATCTCGGCCCAGCCGGTGACCAGGCTCGAGCCGTAGAGGGGCTTGAACTCGTCGAAGTCCGAGCCGTCGACGACGCGGGCGATGACCTCGCGCGGGTCGAACGGGATCTTCAGATCCGAGGGCACGATGCCGAGCAGTTCCTCGGGGTCGTACAGCGGCGAGATGACCTCGGCGCGCGGCTCGGGCCCCTGCTTCTTCCAGTTCAGGCGCTTGACGATGGAGCGGCCGAGCCGGATCGCGTCCTGCTCGTCGGCGGCCAGGTAGTCGGCCAGGCCCGAGGTGCGCGCGTGCATCTCGGCGCCGCCGAGGGTCTCGTCGTCGGAGTCCTCACCGGTGGCCATCTTCACCAGCGGCGGGCCCGCGAGGAAGACCTTCGCGCCCTCCTTGACCATCACCACGTAGTCGGACATGCCGGGGATGTAGGCGCCGCCCGCGGTCGAGTTGCCGAACACCAGGGAGATGGTGGGGATGCCCGCCGCCGAGGCCTGGGTCAGGTCGCGGAACATCGCGCCACCCGGGATGAAGACCTCCTTCTGCGTCGGCAGATCGGCGCCGCCGGACTCGACCAGCGAGATCACCGGCAGCCGGTTCTCCCGCACGATGTCGTTGATCCGCAGCGTCTTCCGCAGCGTCCACGGGTTGGAGGTGCCGCCGCGCACGGTCGGGTCGGGCGCGACGATCATGCACTCGACGCCCTCGACGATGCCGATGCCCGCGATCGTGGAGGCGCCGACGTGGAAGTCGCTGCCCCACGCGGCGAGCGGGCACAGCTCGAGGAACGGCGAGTCCTCGTCGAGCAGCAGCTCGATGCGCTCACGCGCGGTCAGCTTGCCGCGCTTGTGATGGCGGGCCACCTTCTCGGGGCCGCCGCCCGCGATGGTCTTGGCGAACTCGGCCTCGACCTCGGCCAGCTTGGCCGCCATGGCCTCGGCGGCCTCGGCGTACTCCGGTGCGGCGGTGTCGAGGGTGGAACGGAAGGTCGTCACGACTGGTACCCCAATACTTTCGACGCCAGCATGGTCAGGATCTCGTTGGTGCCACCGCCGATGCCGATGATGCGCACGTCGCGGTAGATCCGCTCGACTTCGGACTCGCGCATGTAGCCCATGCCGCCGTGCAGCTGGACGGCCTGGTTGGCCACCCACTCGGCGGTCTCGACCGCGTCGTTCTTGGCGAAACAGACCTGGGCGATGAGGTTCTGGTCACCGGCGACGAAGCGTTCGACCAGGGCGCGGGTGTAGGTGCGCGAGACGTCGACGCGCTGGGCCATCTCGGTCAGCGTCATCTGCACCTTCTGGCGCGAGATGAGCGGGCGGCCGAAGGTCTCGCGGTCGCGCGCCCACCGCACGGTGAGGTCGAGCGCGCGCTGGGCCAGCGAATACGCCTGCACCGCGAGGCCGACACGCTCCGAGACGAACGCCGCCGCGATCTGGGCGAAGCCGCTGTTCTCGGCGCCGACCAGGTTCTCCGCGGGCACCCGGACGTCGACGTAGGACAGCTCGGCGGTGTCGGAGGCCAGCCAGCCCATCTTCTCCAGCTTGCGGCTGACGGTGAATCCCGGCGTGTCGGTCGGCACGATGATCAGCGAGACGCCCGCGGCGCCGGGGCCGCCGGTGCGCACCGCGGTCACCACGAAGTCGGCGCGGCAGCCGGAGGTGATGAAGGTCTTGGCGCCGTTGAGGACGTAGTGGTCCCCGTCGCGGACCGCCGAGGTGGTCAGGTGGCCGACGTCGGAGCCGCCGCCGGGCTCGGTGATGGCCAGCGAGCCGATGAGGTCGCCCGCGAGGGTCGGCTTGGCCCAGCGGTCGATCTGGGCCTGGTTGCCCGAGGCGATGATGTGCGGCAGGGCGATCCCGCAGGTGAACAGCGAGGCCCACAGGCCGCCGGAGGCGCCCGCGTAGTGGATCTCCTCGCCCATGATCACCGAGTCGATGGCGTTGCCGCCCTCGCCGCCGGCCGATTCGGGGTAGTCGACGCCGAGCAGGCCGAGTTCGCCCGCCTTCTTGTGCAGCTCGCGGGGCAGCTCGCCCGCGCGCTCCCAGGCGTCGAGGTCGGGCAGGATCTCCCGCTCCACGAAGCCGCGCACGGTGGCGCGCAACTGTTTCCGTTCCGGGGTCTCCCAGACGCTGGTGGTCATGTGGTGTCGCTCCTAGTCGCCGATCAGGGCAGTAGCTCTACGGGGATGTCGAGGTGGCGCGAGCGCAGCCATTCGCCGAGGCCCTTGGCCTGGGGATCGAAGCGGGCCTGGTAGGCCACGCCCTTGCCGAGCAGGCCGGAGACGATGAAGTTCACCGCGCGCAGGTTCGGCAGCACGTGCCGGGTCACGGTGAGCTCGGCGGTCTCGGGCAGCAGCGCCTGGACGGCCTCGACGGTGAGGGTGTGCACCAGCCAGCGCCACTGCTCGTCGGTGCGGACCCAGACGCCGATGTTGGCGTCGCCGCCCTTGTCGCCGCTGCGCGCCAGCGCGATGGTGCCCAGCGGGACCCGGCGGGTCTCGCCGACCGGCAGGGTCGCGGGCGGCGCCGGCTCCGGGACCGGGGCGAGGGCGAGGGTTTCGGCGGCGGGCGCGATGTCGACGCGGGTGCCGTCGGCGAGCACGGCCACGTGCGGCACCTCGGCGGCGTCGACGTAGCCGGGGGTGTAGACACCGTAGGGAGCGCCGTTGCCCGGCATGGTGGTGAAGGTGGCGCCCGGGTAGCTGGCCAGGGCCAGCTCGACCGCCACCGACGAGAACGCCCGGCCCACCTTGTTCGGGTCGGGGTCGCGCACGACGCAGCGCAGCAGGGCGCTGGCCTGCTCCTCGGTCGGGGCGTCGGGGCGGTCGAGCCGGGACAGCGTCCAGCTCAGCTCGGCCGGGCGCACCGGCAGCCAGGATTCCAGCTGGCGGCGGGCCAGGTCGGCCTTCGCCTCGATGTCCAGCCCGGTGAGGATGAACTCCATCTCGTTGCGGAAGCCGCCGAGGGTGTTCAGCGAGACCTTGAGCTGCGGCGGCGGCGCCTCGCCGGTGACGCCGCTGATGAGCACCCGGTCGGGGCCCTCCTGCGCCAGAGTCAGGGTGTCGAGGCGGGTGGTGACGTCGGGTCCGGCGTAGCGCGCGCCCTGGATCTCGTACATGAGCTGGGCCTCGACGGTGTCCACGGTGACCGCGCCGCCGGTGCCCTCGTGCTTGGTGATCACGCTCGACCCGTCGCGGCGGATCTCGGCGATCGGGAAGCCGGGGCGGCCGAGGTCCCCCAGCTCGGTGAAGAAGGCGAAGTTGCCGCCGGTGGCCTGGGTCGAGCACTCGATCACGTGCCCGGCCGCGACGGCGCCCGCCAGCTGGTCGTAATCGGTTCGGCCCCAGCCGAAATGGGCCGCGGCGGGACCGACGATGACCGAGGCGTCGGTGACCCGGCCGGTGACGACGATGTCGGCGCCGGAGTTCAGGCACTCGACGATGCCCCACGCGCCGAGGTAGGCGTTGGCGGTGAGCGGCTGACCGAGGTCGAGCTCGGCGGCGCGGGCGACCAGGTCGTCGCCCTCCACGTGCGCGATCCGCGCGTTCAGGCCGAGGTCGGCGGCGACCTTGCGCAGCCGGTCGGCCAGGCCGGCCGGGTTCAGCCCGCCCGCGTTGGCGACGATCTGCACGTTCTTGTCCAGGGCGAGGCCGAGGCACTCCTCGATCTGCTTGACGAAGGTCTTGGCGTAGCCGAGGCTCGGGTCCTTCATGCGATCGCGGCCCAGGATGAGCATGGTCAGCTCGGCCAGGTAGTCGCCGGTCAGGACGTCGAGCTCGCCGCCCTCGAGCATCTCCCGCATGGCGCTGAGCCGGTCACCGTAGAACCCGGAGCAGTTGCCGATCCGGATCAGGTCGGGATCGGCCGCAAGGTTACCCATGCGCCCAGGATCACACGGGTCCAATAAAAAAGCAAGCATGCGTGCTTGTTAATTGGCGGCTATCCGACCAGGCAAGATGGAGGGCATGGCTGCTGTACTGATGTTCGCCCTCGCCGGCTTCCTGCTCGGCGGCGCCTACACGACCTGGAAGAACAACCGCGTCATGTCGGTCGCGCTGATCGTCGCCGCCGTCCTCGCGGGCATCGGCGCTGTGCTCTGGCTGGAGTAGCTCAGGATCGCGAACCCGCGGGCTCCTGCCCACCGACCAGCCGGAAGACGCGCACGTCCTCGGGGACCCCGCTCAGCGGTGCCGCCCAGAAGTTGCGGCGGTAGGGCTTCACCGTGACCCCCAGCTCGTCCAGGGTCTCCGGGCGCAACGCCTCGAGGGTCGCGTTGGAGACCATCGTGTTGCCGTTGCCGCCCGCCTCCATCATGCGGGCGGCGATGTTGACGTCGACGCCCAGCCAGTCGCCGCCGATCTCGCGGGGCGTGCCGGTGTGCAGGCCGACGCGCATCCTCGGGCGATACCCCGCCACCTCCACCTTCGCCAGCGCGGCGCGCGCGGCCAGTGCCGCGGCCACGGCGCGATCGGGCGAGGAGAACACGGCCATCAGCCCGTCGCCCATGCGCTTGACCACCTGGCCGCCGCGCTCGGAGATCGGCGGCTCGATGGCCTTGGCGACCTTGCGCAGCAGGTCGAGGGTCAGCTCGTCGCCCGCGGTCAGCGACCAGCTGGAGAAGGAGACCAGGTCGGTGAACATCACCGTGACCTCCTCGTTCCCCCGGCCGCGGCCGATCCGCTCCAGCGCGGCCTGCCACACCTGCAGCGCGCCGAAACCGATCTCGCGCGCCGCGCTCGGGGTACCGCCCGCGATCTTGTCCGCCGCGCGGGCCACCGCCCTCGCCCCGCCGGGCCCCGAGACCGACAGCGGATCGCCGAAGGACGGGTCGCCCGGCAGCTGCTGACGGGCCTTGCGGACCGCCCCGATGACGTCGGCGCGCCTGTTGGCGGCCTGGAGCTTGGCCGAGAGCTGGACACGGCGCACACCCGACCCGATCCTGGCGCGCGCGGAGGAACCCTCCTCGTCCCCCTCCGGTTGCGGAACCTGTTCGGGCTCAATCGGTTCCAAGGGAATCACCAGCTCCGCCGCGGCGTCGCGCCGCCGTGCCGGATCGTTCCCGCCGGAAGGCCTTTCACTCACGAGACGAGGGTATCGCAGAGAACCGCCGGCCCGATGTGGCGAACATCGGACCGACGGTTCTCTCAACCCCCCGGCCACCGGGCAGCGGTGGCTGGACGGCCGGATCGCGGCGACCTCCCGACAAGGTCCGCGATCCTCGGAAGCCCGGGCCGATGCGAGGGTGGCCCGGGCCTGGTCTCAGGCGTCGCGCTTGTTCACCACGAACAGGGACGCGCCGAAGATGACGGCGACGAACACCGCGAAGTAGACGATGCTGACCCAGGCGTTCCAGTGCCAGTAGTCCGGGTTGGCGTCGCCCGCCCCGAGGAAACGGTTGGCGTTGGCGAAGGGCAGGAACGGGCCGACCGTGCGGCCGAAGCTGCCGAACGCGCTCAGCAGGCTCTCCACCAGCAGCGGCCACAGGATCAGCAGCGAGATCGCCGCCGCGGACTGCCGCAGCAGGAACCCGACGCCGACCGCCAGGATCGCGCACAGCGCCGCGTAGACCGGCACGCCGAGGATGGCCCGCCAGTTGCCGTCGACGACGAGCAGCTGACCGGCGTCACCGCCCGCGATGACCTTGGCCAGCGCGAAGGCCGCGAACGCGAGCACCAGCGTCAGCACCGCCGCCAGCGCGGCCGTCAGCAGCGCCTTGGCGATCACGACCGCCGAGCGGTTCGGCGTGGCCAGGAACGTCGTGCGGATGATGCCGAAGCGGTACTCGCTGGTGACGGTCAGCGTCGCCAGGATCATCAGCACCATCACGCCGAGCCCGGACACGCCCGACAGGGCGTTGCCGACGGTGAGGATGTCCGGCGGCGCGTCCGGGTCACCGAACGTCGACCGCGCGATGGCCGCGAACAGCGCGGCGATGCCGAGGCCGATGACCACCACCGACGCCGAGCACCACCACGGCGAGCGGGTCGAGGTGAGTTTGATCCGTTCCGCTGTCAACACGCCCATCAGAGCGCACCTCCCATCACCTGGTCGACGGCTGCGCCGTGATACTGCACGGCGCCGCCGGTCATCCGCATGAACGCCTCCTCCAGCGAGGCCTGCTGGGGCGCCAGCTCGAACAGCGTGATGCTGTTCGCGCCCGCCAGCTTGCCGACCTCGTCGCTGGTCACCCCGGCCACGACCAGGGCCTGATCGCCGTCCTCGCGGACGGTCATGCCATTGGAGGTGAGCAGGCTGCGCAGCTGGTCGAGCTGCGGGCTGCGGACCCGGACCGAGTTCTCCGACGCCTTGGCGATGAAGTCGGCGGTGGACGTGTCCGAGATCAGCTGACCCTGCCCGATGACGACCAGGTGTTCGGCCGTCTGCGCCATCTCCGAGAGCAGGTGGCTCGACACGAGCACCGTGCGGCCCTCGGCGGCGAGGCGCTGCATGAAGCGGCGGATCCACAGGATGCCCTCGGGGTCGAGCCCGTTGACCGGCTCGTCGAAGAGCAGCACCTGCGGGTCGCCCAGCAGAGCGCCCGCCAGGCCGAGCCGCTGGGACATGCCGAGGGAGAACCCGCCCGCCTTCTTGTTGGCGACCTCGGAGAGGCCGACCAGCCGCAGCACCTCCTCCACCCGGCTCGCGGGCAGGTCGTTGGCCGCGGCCAGCCAGCGCAGGTGCGCGCGGGCCGAGCGGTTCGGGTGCACCCACTTGGCGTCCAGCAGCGCGCCGACCTCGGTCAGCGGACGCGGGATGCCGTTGTAGGGCTTGCCGTTGATCAGCGCGGTGCCGGCCGTCGGGGTGTCCAGGCCGAGGATCATGCGCATCGTGGTCGACTTGCCGGCACCGTTCGGACCCAGGAAACCGGTCACCTGTCCGGGACGGACGGTGAAGGTGAGGTCACGGACTGCGACGGTCTGGCCGTATGTCTTGGTCAGGCCTCTCAGCTCGATCATGGCACCCAGTCAACCGCACCGGCGGGCTCCGTGCGTCGCCGTCAGGTCGCGAGTCGGGTCATCCTCGAGGATGATCCGGTCTCGGGGTGATCACCGGGCCGGTGAGGAGGCCTGCGCCCAGAAACGTTTCGGTATCCGTCCCGCGTGGCGGGCCAGGTGACCGGCGCGCACCGCGTCGGCCATGGCGGCGCCCATCAGCCGCGGATCACGGGCCCTCGTCACCGCCGTCGCCAGCAGGACCGCCGAGCAGCCCAGCTCCATGGCCAGGGTCGCGTCGCTGGCGGTGCCGATGCCCGCGTCCAGGATGACCGGCACGCCCGCCGCGGACACGATCATCTCGATGTTGTGCGGATTACCGATCCCGAGCCCGGTGCCGATGGGTGAGCCGAGGGGCATGACCGCGACGCAGCCCGCCTCCTCGAGGCGGCGCGCCAGGATCGGGTCGTCGTTGGTGTAGGGCAGGACCTTGAAACCGTCGTCGACCAGCTGCTCGGCGGCGTCGAGCAGCTCGATCGGGTCGGGCAGCAGGGTGCGGTCGTCGGCGACCACCTCGAGCTTGACCCACTCGGTGTCGAGCGCCTCGCGGGCCAGGCGCGCGGTCAGCACGGCCTCGGCGGCGGTGTGGCAGCCCGCGGTGTTCGGCAGCGGCATGATGCCGAGCCGCTTCAGCAGGTCGAGCACGCCGGTGCCGCCCGCGGCGTCGACGCGGCGCATGGCGACCGTCGTGAGCTCGGTGCCGGAGGCGACGAGCGCCTCCTCGAGGACGGTCAGGTTGTCGGCGCCGCCGGTGCCCATGATCAGCCGGGAGCCGAACTCCCTGCCCGCGATGACGAGGGGTTCGAGCTCAGCCACCCTGCACCGCCGTGAGCACCTCGATGGTCCAGCCGCGGCCGACCTGCTCGTCCCAGCGGGACTTGGGGAACACCGCGCCGTCGACCGCCACCGCGACACCCTGGCAGGGCAGTTCCAGGCGGGTGAGCAGCTCGCGCACGCTCAGCGGTTCGGCGAATTCGTGGTCGGCGCCGTTGACGGTGACGCCGATCGGGATGCTGCTCATCGGGCTACTCCTGCGGGGGACAACTGGGATGCCGGGAATCTCTGGGGTGAGGCGCTCTCGGCCTCGGGCGCGATCTCCCCGTCCAGCATCGGGGGGACCACGGCGGCGGTGAGGGCCAGGGTGAGCATGCCGTTGCGGCCGTGGCCGGTGGCGGCGACCACGCGGTCGTCGAGCGGGCCGAGCAGCGGCAGGTTGTCCGGGGTGCCCGGCCGGGCGCCCGCGGCGGCCTCGGCCAGCTCGTATTCGCCGAGGCCGGGCAGGATCGCCTCGGCGTCGGCGACGAGGTCGCGGACGCCCGCCACCGTGACGGCGGCGTCGAAGCCGGCCTCGTACTGGGTGGCGCCGACCACCAGGCCGTCCGCGCGCGGCACCAGGTACAGGGGACGGCCGTGCACCCGGGCCCGGACGACCCGTTCCGGCGGCGGAGTGACGCCGGGACGGCGGCGCAGCCGCAGGATCTCGCCCTTGACCGGCCGCACCGGCAGGCCCGGCCACAGCAGCGCGCTGCGCGCTCCCGCGGCGAGCACCACCCTGGCCTGGGGCAGATCGTCCAGCGCCGCGACCTCCTCGGCGCGGAATTCCACACCGGCGGCGCGGCAGGCGGTGCGCAGGGCCCGCAGCACCCGGCGGTTGTCGATGGCGGGTTCCGCGGTGGCCAGCAGACCCGCGCGCACCGAGCGGGCCAGCGCGGGTTCGAGCGCGCGGACGCCGGCGCGGTCGAGCAGGCGCAGGTCGTGACCGTGCCCGGCGATCCAGTCGGCCACGGTGCGCAGGTCGGCGGCGTCCGCCGCGTCGAGGGCGACGGTGAGCGTTTCGGCGGCGACGTAGGGGGATTCGCCGGTGACCTCGGCGAGCCGGGCGCCGAAACGCCGCCAGTGCCCGAGCGCGGCGGCCCCGAAGGCGAGGACCTTCTCCTCCCCCGGCCAGCCCTCCGACAGCGGGGCGAGCATGCCGCCCGCCACCCACGACGCGGCCCGCGTGCCAGGGCTGCCGTCGGCGACCCCGTCGCCGGCCGGGTCGTACAGGGTGACCGTCCAGCCCGCTTCGGCCGCCTGCCAGGCCACCGCGAGCCCGACGGCGCCGCCCCCGACGACGGCGAGGGTGCGGGCCGATGCGCGCGAGCCGCCGCTCACTGCGCTCATCCCTGTCACCCCTGTCACTTCTGCCTCGTTCGTCGCCAGTGCTGTCCGCCCGTTCCGCCGTTCGGCTCGCGGTCTCGGTGGGCCGCCGCGCCGGCCGTTCCGCGGCGACGGCGCCGGGCGCGGGGGCCGGATCGGCCGGCGGCCGCGGGCGGCGTCCGTCCGGTCCGTCCCGGCGCGGCCGTCGTCGGCGTCGTCGCCCGGGTGACGGGCGCGCCGGCGTTCCGGCCGGTCGACCCGCGACGGTGCGTGACCGGGTGCCGGTGTCGCCGGCGGATCGGCGGTCACTCGCCGGACTGTCGTGTTCGCTTCCCAACGTTAGCGCGACTACCGTCGAGGGGGTGCAGCCCCACCACCCCAACCGCGCCCTGCCGCCGCGTGACCGCCTGGCGACCGCGCGGCTGTATCTGTGCACCGATGCCCGCCGCGAGAAGGGCGACCTGGCCCGCTTCGTCGACGCGGCCCTGGCGGGCGGGGTCGACATCGTGCAACTGCGCGACAAGGGGTCGGCGGGCGAGCGCGAGTTCGGGCCGCTCGAAGCCAAGGCCGAACTGGGCGCGCTCGCCGAGATCAAGGCCGCCTGCCGCAGGCACGGCGCGCTGCTCGCGGTGAACGACCGCGCCGACATCGCGCTGGCCGCGGGCGCCGACGTGCTGCATCTGGGCCAGGGCGACCTGCCGCCCGCCTACGCGCGCAAGATCCTCGGCCCCGACGTGGTGATCGGCCGCTCCACGCACAACCGCAACCAGGCCGGCCTGGCCGCCATCGACGGTCACCTCGACTACTTCTGCACCGGCCCGGTCTGGACCACCCCGACCAAGCCCGGCAGGCAGGCCGCGGGCATCGACCTGGTGCGCTCGACCGCCGACTCCCACCCGACCCTGCCCTGGTTCGCCATCGGCGGCATCGACGGCGAACGCCTGCCGGAGGTGCTCGCGGCGGGCGCGGACCGCGTCGTGGTGGTCCGGGCGATCACCGAGGCCGCCGATCCCGAGGCCGCGGCCCGCGCGCTGAAGCAGGCGCTGACCGCGGCCGCGGTCTAGCCCGGCACGCCGCGCGGGCGCGCACGGACCGCGCGACGGTGCCGGACCCCGTCCTCGACGAGGCCCGGCGCCGCGGGGCACGGGACGCTCAGCGGGCGGCGCGGACGCTGAGCCCCGCCGCGACGAGGAAGAACGCGGCGAACACGACGTCGATCAGGCCGGCCGCGCGCGCCGCCGACGACACGGTGTCCCCGGTGATCTCCAGGTACAGCGAGCCGAAGGTCGCGATGCCGACCACGATGCCCATCTGCACGTTGGTCACCAGGATGCCGCTGGCGTCGGCGGCCAGGTTCATCGGCACCTTGGCCAGCGTGCGGGTCATCAAGGGGCTGAACGCGATCCCGTTGCCGAGGCCCGCGACGGCGTAGGCGGTGAGCGCGGCGACGCCGATCCCCGCTCCGTCGCGGATGATCAGGGCCAGCCAGGCCAGCGCGAGCGCCGAGAGCACGAGGCCGGCCGGGATCATGGTGGCGTGCCAGCGTTTCGGCACCCGCTCCCAGTTCATGCTGGCCAGCGCGAACGTGACGCCCATCGGCAGCATGAGCAGTCCCGAGTGCAGCGGGCTGTACCCCAGGGTGGACTGCAGGTGGATGGCCGTCACGAACAGCCAGCCGCCGAAGGTCGCCATGATGACCAGCAGCGTGGCCGCCGCCAGCAGCAGCCCGGGCGCGCCGAGCACCTGCGGGGCGAACAGCGGTTCCCCGTCGCGGCGGGCGACCGCACGCTCGACGGCGGCGAACACCCCGAGCCCGATCAGACCGGCGCCCAGGCTGATCCACGCCCACAGCGGGAATCCCAGCTCGCGGCCGAGCACCAGCGGGAGCACCAGCAGCAGCACCGTGACGGTCAGCGTGACCAGCCCGGGCACGTCGAGCTTGCGGTCGGTGCGCGGCACGGTCACCGGCAGCACCCGCGGCGCGACGGCCAGCAGGGCGAGCCCGATCGGCACGTTCACCAGGAACACGCCGCGCCAGCTGCTGCCCGCGACGTCGGCGCTGACGATCGCGCCGCCCAGGATCTGCCCGGCGACCATGCCCCCGGAGATGATCGCGGCGTACAGGCTCAGCGCCCGCGCCCGCGCGGCGCCGGTGAAGGTGCGCTGGATCAGGGTCATCACCTGCGGGACCATGGCCGCCGCGCCGACGCCCTGCAGGAAGCGGAAGACGATGAGCGACAGTTCGTTCCACGCCAGCCCGCACGCCAGCGAGGCGACGGTGAACAGCGCGAGACCCGCGACGAAGGTGGTGCGCTGGGTGATCCGGTCGCCCAGGCGGGCACCGGTCACCAGCAGGACGGCGTAGGCGATGACGTACCCGGCGACGATCAGCTGCAGGGCCGCCCCGCTGGTGTGCAGATCGGTGCGGATGGACGGAATGGCGACATTGACGATGGCGGAATCGAGCACGGCCATGAACTGGCCGGTGAGGATGACCAGGAGCACGGCCAGTGGCCGGCGGCTGCTCTCGGGAGCGGTCGGCGCGAGCAGCGCCGGATCCGCGGGAAGCGTGCGAGTCATCGTTCGATCCTGGGGCCGCCGCCGCACCGGTACCAGGAGTCCCGTGACACTGGTACTGCCACTACCTGGATACCGGTACCCGGATCGCGAGATGATCGGACCATGAGCGAGATCGCCGCAGTCCCCTCCGGCAGTACGCGACGGGCCGAGCTGGGCGGCTTCCTCAAGTCACGCCGGGCCAGGATCGCACCCGGCGACGTCGGTCTGGTGAGCGGGCCGCGCAGGCGCACACCGGGTCTGCGGCGCGAGGAGGTCGCGCAGCTGTCCGGGGTCGGCGTCACCTGGTACACCTGGCTCGAACAGGGCAGGCCGATCAACGCCAGCGTCCAGGTGCTGGACGCGATCGCGCGCACCCTGCGGCTGGACGCGGTGGAGAAGGCGCATCTGTATCGGCTCGCCGACGTGCCGGTGGTGCCGAGCCCGCACGCGCAGGTCGGCCTGCCGCCCGCGCTCCAGGGCATCCTCGATCAGCTCTGCCCGCTGCCCGCGGCGTTGCTGAGCGCGCGCTACGACATCCTCGCCTACAACGACGCCTACCGCGCCCTGTGCCCCGGCTTCCTCGACGGCCAGCGCAACGTGCTGCGCCGCGTCTTCCTCACCCCGGCGTGCTGCAATCCCTACGACCACGACGTGGAGGACCTGCGCCGCATGGTGGCCTACCTGCGCGGCGCCTACGTCAAGCATCTCGACGATCCGGCCTGGACCGCGCTGATCGACGAACTCCACACCCACAGCCCGGAATTCCGCGAGCTGTGGGCGCGCAACGACGTCGCCGTGCCCGCCAACCGGACCAAGATGATCCGGCACCTGGCGGTCGGCGCGCTCGACTTCCACGTCACCAGCATGTCCCTGCCGGTGATCGAGGGCGCCTGGGTGCAGGTCTTCACGCCGCGCTGCGACGCCGAGTGGACCAAGCTGCACACCCTGCTGGCGATGGACGAGAACGAGCGGCTCGGCCCGCTGCTCGACCACCGCGAGCGATTCCATTCGGCCAGTTGAGTCAGGACAGCAGGTGCTCCCTGGTCAGCCGGGGGGCGTTCTCGTCGTGCCCCGCCCCGACCTCGACCAGGTCGCCGGGTCCGTCGGGCGCGGTGTGCAGCCACAGGAAGCCGCGGCCGGGCAGGTCGAGCGTGCGCGGCAGCGCGGCGGCCAGGTCGTCGTCGGCGGCGGGCAGCGCGACCCGCAGCGGCCGGGCGCGCAGGCCGGGCCAGGCCGCGGCGAAGCCGGGGTGCAGCGGCAGCGTGGTGACCTCGTCCTCGGGGACCCAGACCAGCGCGTCGCTCTCGGGATTGCCGACGGTGTCGAGCGGGCGCGACGCGTCGGCGACGACGGTGGTGTAGGTCCAGCCGCTCGGCGCGGTCATGGTCAGCCGTTCGGCGCGCACGCGCACGTGCTCGGCGGCGATCCCCGTCTCCTCGAAGGCCTCGCGCACCGCGGCGTGCCGGGCGGTCTCGTGGCTGTCACGGGCGCCGCCGGGCAGCGCCCAGGTGCCGCCCTGATGACTCCAGGCCGCCCGGTGCTGCAGCAGGACGGCCGATCCGCCGCTGGGCAGCGGGGCGCGCAGCAGCAGCCCGGCGGCGCCGAAACGCCCCCAGTGCCGGACCCCGCCGGGACTGTCCGACCAGCCGTCACCGTCACCGCGCATGTGGCACTCTCTTTCCCGTAGCAGCCCCACAGCAACCGGCACGGGGGTCCGCGGTGGGCTGCGCCATCGGTATGACCACAATAAACTTCACGCCTGACAGGGGTGTGCGGTCCGTCGGGGAGGTGAATCATGGCCGAAGCGGTACCCGGTGCGACCGGGGCGCGCGGTGCCCGGCCGATGGCGGCGACATCGCAGGTGGCGACGGTGCGCGCGACCGCGCTGCCGCCCGCTTCGCCGCCCGCCGGGACCCCGCCGCCGCGCAGGCGCCGTACCCCGTCGCCGTCGACCCGGCCGCCCGCGCCCGACGTCCGCGCGCTGCGCGCGCAGCTGGATCCGCACCGCTTCGCGAGTTTCGCCGGATCGTCGCCGGGCAAACTCGTGGCCGCCGGATTGGTCCTGATCGTCCTGTGTGTGGCCGCCGGGACGGTCACCGCGCTGACCGTCGGCGACCGCCGCGAAGCGCTGGCGGTCCTGCTCGACGACACCGAGCCCGACGCCCATTCGGCCAATCGCCTCTACGCCTCGCTGTCCATCGCCGACGCCGCCGCGGGCACGGCCTTCCTCGCGGGCGGCATCGAGCCGGAGTCGGTGCGCAACCGCTACACCCAGGCCCTCGGCGAGGCGTCGGCGGATCTGGTCACCCAGGCCGGGCACGTGACCGGCCACGAGGACAGCGACCGCCGCCTGCGCACCGGCATCGCGACCGGCCTCCCGGTGTACGCGGGCCTGATCGAGACGGCCCGCGCCAACAACCGCAACGGCTATCCGGTCGGCGCCGCCTATCTCAGCGAGGCGTCCAACCACATGCAGGGCGTCCTGCTGCCGATGGCCGAGGAGCTCGAGGACCACCGGGCCGAGGCGGTGGTCGCCGCGCAGTCCCGGCACGTGCGGCCGCCCTGGGTCGCCATCGTGCTGGTACTGGTCGCCCTCGGCGCGCTGGTGTGGGTCCAGGTCGAGCTGGCCCGGCGCTCCCGGCGGGTGTTCAACGCGGGCCTGCTGGTGGCCACCGGCGCGCTCGCGCTCGTCCTGCTGTGGACCGTGGTCGCGGGCTCGCTGTCGGCGGTGGCCATGATCCGCTGCCGCGACGACGGCGCAACCCCGACCGCCCAGCTCGCCGAGGCCCGCATCCTGGCCCAGCAGGCGCGCACCGCCGAGGTGCTGAAGCTGGTCCGCCGCGACGCGACCGGCGACTACGACCGCACCTTCGACGACCACTTCGCCCGGCTCACGACGCTGCTGCGCGACTACCCGGGCGGCGCGCCCGCGGGCGCCGAGGTCGAGCAGGCGCGGACCGCCGTCGACCGCTGGCGCACCGCCCACCAGCGGATGAACGACGCGCTGTCCCGTGGCGACTTCACCGGCGCCGCGGCGGTCGCCGTCGGCCCGAGCGCCGCCGATTCCGCCGCCCAGATAGACGCCCTCGACCGGGCGCTCGACACGGCGGGCACCGCCACCCGCGACACCCTGCGCTCGCGGGTCGACCAGGCCGTCGACGTCCTGCTGCTGCTCACCCCGGGCGCGTTCGTGCTGGGTATCGTCGGCGCCGTGGGAGTCGGCCTCGGACTGTGGCCCCGGCTGCGGGAGTACCGGTGAACGCCCGCCGCGCCGGGCTCGCCGTGCTGCTCGTGGCGGCCGCGGCGCTGCCCGGCTGCGCGATCGACCCCGAACCCCACGAGGACCGCGTCTCCTACACCGAGGCGCCGCTGCCCGCCAAGGCGTCCCCGGTGCCGAGCGACAGTCCCGTCCCGCCCCGGGTCGACCAGAAGTGCGGGGACCCGACCGCGAGCCTGCGCCCGAACGGGTCGGGCTCCGCCGCGCGCGGACCGGCGCTCGACGCCATCCGGGCGCGCGGCAGGCTGATCGTCGGCCTCGACACCGGCAGCAACCTGTTCAGCTTCCGCGACCCGCTCAGCGGCCGCATCACCGGTTTCGACGCCGACATCGCCCGCGAGATCGCGCGCGACCTGCTCGGCAACCCGGACCTGGTGGAGTTCCGCAGCCTGTCCTCCGAGGAACGCGAGCAGGCGCTGATCAACCACACCGTCGACCTGGTCGCGAAGACCATGACCATCACCTGCGAGCGCCGCAAGCGGGTCGCGTTCTCCACGGTCTACCTGCTGGCCCAGCAGCGGGTGCTGGCGATGAAGAACTCCGGGATCGGCGGGATCGCCGATCTGGCGGGCAAGCGGGTGTGCGTCGCGCGCGGCACCACCTCGCTCGACCGCATCCGCCAGGACCAGCCGGCCGCGACGGTCCTGACCGTCCCGACCTGGGCGGACTGCCTGGTGGTCCTGCAGCAGCGACAGGTCGACGCGGTCAGCACCGACGACGCCATCCTGGCCGGGCTGGCCGCGCAGGACCCCTACACCGAGGTGGTCGGCGAGAGCATCAGCGCCGAGCCCTACGGCATCGGCATCCCGCTGGGCGACGACGATCTGGTCCGTTTCGTCAACGGTACCCTCGACCGGTTGCGCGCGGACGGCACCTGGACCCGCATCCACCGCCGGTGGCTGTCCTCGCTCGGCGAGACGCCCGCCCCGCCCGCGCCCCGCTACCAGGACTGAGCCGATGCCGCAGGAACCCACGCGCAAGAGTGCCAGTCCGCCGCAGCCCGGCGGCACCCTGCCGGGCGGCTGGAGCCTGCCCGAGCCCGAACCCGACGACGATCACACCCGCCCCCTCCCCGTCATCGGCCATCCCGCGACCGAACCGCCTGCCACAGAACAGGTTTCCCGGCGCCCGCCGACCGGCGCGGACACACCCGCCACCCAGCGGGCCCCGGGACCGGCGCAACCGATCACCGAACCCCCGGCCACTCGGCAGGCCCCGGGACGGGGCACGGCCGAAGCGCCCGCGACGCAGGCCGTTCCGGCCGACGAGCCCGGCCAGGGCACCCATTCCTTCCCCATGGAGCAGACGGGGCCCGAGCAGACGGGCCGGTCCGGGCGGAGCGTGCGGACGGCACGGTCGCGGCCGACGCGCAGACTCGGCGCGGGCCTGGTGCCGATCGCCACGGTGCCGCCCGCGGATCCGCGTGACGCGGTGCTGGCGGACCCGGTGGTCTCGGAGGGTCGGCGGTTCTGCTGGCGCTGCGGGAATCCGGTCGGCCGGACCACCGCGTCGCATCCGGCGACGACCGCCGGGGTGTGCGAGACCTGCCAGGCGCCCTACGATTTCCGGCCCTCGCTGCATCAGGGCGACATGGTCGCCGGCCAGTACGAGATCCAGGGGTGCATCGCCCACGGCGGCCTCGGCTGGATCTACCTGGCCATCGACCGCAACGTGAGCGACCGGTGGGTGGTGCTCAAGGGCCTGCTGCACACCGGCGACGCGGAGGCGCAGGCGGTCGCCATGGCCGAGCGGCAGTTCCTGGCCGAGGTGGCGCATCCGAGCATCGTCAAGATCCACAACTTCGTCGAGCACACCGCCGGTGACGGGTCGCCGTTCGGCTACATCGTCATGGAGTACGTGGGCGGCCACTCGCTGCGCGACATCCTCGACAACCGGCCGCGCGACGAGCGCATGCCCATCGCCGAGGCGATCGCCTACGTGCTCGAGATCCTGCCCGCGCTCGACTACCTGCACTCGATCGGCCTGACCTACAACGACCTCAAGCCCGACAACGTCATGGTGACCGAGGACCAGGTCAAGCTGATCGACCTGGGCGCGGTCGCCACCATCGAGGCGTACGGGAACCTTTACGGCACCCGGGGTTTCCAGGCGCCCGAGATCGCGCAGACCGGCCCGACGATCGCCTCCGACATCTATACCGTCGGGCGCACCCTGGCCGCCCTGAGCCTGCACCTGCCCACCGAACACGGCCGCTACCTGGACGGCCTCCCCGACCCGGCGCAGGAGCCGCTGCTCGCGCGCTACGAGTCGTTCCATCAGCTGCTCGCCACGGCCACCGATGCCGATCCGGCGCAGCGCTTCCCGAGCGCCCGGGTGATGTCGGCGCAGCTCGCGGGCGTCCTGCGCGAGGTGCTCGCGCTCGACACGGGCGCCGAACACCCGCAGCTGTCCACCGTGTTCAGTCCGCAGCGGACCAGTTTCGGCACCGAGGAGCTGATCAGCCAGACCGACGCGTACCTCGACGGCGCGGCCCGGTCCCCGCTGCTCGACTCGCGCGACGTGGTGGCGGCCCTGCCGTTCCCGCTGCTGGATCCGGCCGACCCGGCCGCCCCGCTGCTGGCCAGCACGGTGCACCCCGAGCCCGAGCGGGTGCTCGAGGCCCTGCACGAGGCGCGTGAACGGGCCGGCGCCGACCCCGAGAACATCCCGGAGACACTGGAATTCGAGCTGCTGCTGGCCGAGATCCGGGCCCGGCTCGAACTCGGCGAGTCGGCCGCGGTCCTGCATCTGCTGGAGCGGGTGGACGACGAACCGGATTGGCGCGTCGACTGGTTCACCGGCCAGGCCCAGCTGCTCGAGATGGACTACGAGGCCGCCTTCGCCAGTTTCGAGCAGGTGTTGCGGGCGCTGCCGGGCGAGATCGCGCCGAAGCTGGCGCTGGCCGCCACGGCGGAACTGGTGCTGCAGCACTGGGAATCCGACGATCCCGAACAGTGGCGGGCCTACGCCGAGCGTTTCTACGCGACCGTCTGGCGCACCGACCGCGCCGTGGTGAGCGCGGCGTTCGGGCTGGCGCGGCAGCTCGCCGTCGTCGGCCGGGTCGGCGAGGCCGTGCACGCGCTCGACGACGTGCCCGCCGCCTCCCGCCACTTCCCCACGGCCCAGACGACCGCGATCCTGCTGCTGCTCACCAGCGCCCCCGTGGCCGAGCTCGACGAGACCACGCTGCGGCTGGCGGCCGCCCGCGCCCAGGGGCTGCCGCCCGCCGAGATCCGCACCGTCCTCATGCAGACCCTGGTCCGCGGCAGCGCCCTGGCCTGGCTGCACGCGGGCAACACCCCGAAACGGCCCGACGCCAAGCTGTTCGGCGCGCCGTTCGCCGAGCAGCAGCTGCGCGCCGGTACCGAGAAGGGGCTGCGGGCGCTGGCCCGCAGCGCGCCCGGCCGCAAACATCGCTACGCGCTGGTCGACCTCGCGAACGCCATGCGCGCGAAGTCGTGGTTCTGATCAGGAGCCGGTGACCAGGCCGAAGGCCGCGCGCGCGATGGCGAGTTCCTCGTTGGTCGGCACCACGAGCGCCGTCACCTCGGCGCCCTCGGGCGAGATAACCCGTGGCTCCCTGGCGCGCACGGCATTGCGCGCGGGATCGACGGCGATACCGAACCGCTCGAGGCCGGCCAGGGCGTCGGCGCGCACCTCGATGCTGTTCTCCCCCACCCCGGCGGTGAAGGTGATGGTGTCGACGCCGCCGAGCTCGATCATGTAGGCGCCGAGGTAGCGGCGCAGGCGGTGGATGTAGACGTCGTAGGCGAGTTTCGCGGCGGCGTCGCCGTCGCCGATGAGCCGGCCGAGCTCGCGGAAGTCGTTGACGCCGGACAGGCCCTTGAGACCGGAGTTGCGGTTGAGCAGGGTCTCCACGTCGTCGGGGTCCAGCCCGGCCACCCGAACCAGGTGCGGCACGATGCCGGGGTCGATGTCGCCCGGCCGGGTGCCCATGACCAGGCCCTCGAGCGGTGTGAGCCCCATGCTCGTGTCGATCGGCGTGCCGCCGCGGATGGCCGAGGCGGAGGCGCCGTTGCCGAGGTGGAACACGATCTGGTTCAGCGTGTTCGGGTCGCGGCCGAGGAACTCGGCCACCCGGCCCGAGACGTACTCGTGCGAGGTGCCGTGGAACCCGTACTTGCGGATGCCGTGCGCGGCGGCCACTTTCGCGTCGAGCGCGTAGGTCCTCGCCGCCGCGGGCAGGCCGTGGAAGAAGGCGGTGTCGAACACCGCCACCTGCGGCACGCCGGGCAGCAGCTGCTCGGCGCTCTCGATGCCGATCACGTTGGCGGGGTTGTGCAGCGGCGCGAGCACCGAGAGGTCGGAGATGGTGCGCAGCACGTCGTCGGTGACCAGCGTCGGCCGGTAGAAGACCTCGCCGCCGTGCACGACGCGGTGGCCGACCGCGGCGATGCCGAGCGTGGCGGGGTCGAGCCCGTTGGCGCGCACCAGGTCGAAGGCCGCGCGCAACCCGGCCCGGTGGTCGGGGATGGGGCCGGTGTGTTCGACGGTGTGCTCCCCGGCCTCGAAGACCACCCTGCCCTCGGGCTCGCCGATCCGCTCGACCAGCCCCGAGGCCAGCACGCGCGCCGACTCCGCATGCAGCAGCTGGTATTTCAGCGACGAGGACCCGCAGTTGAGGACGAGGACGACGTCGCTCATTCGGCACCGCCCTGCGCCTGGATGGCGGTGATCGCCACGGTGTTGACGATGTCGGCGACGAGCGCGCCGCGCGACAGGTCGTTGACCGGCTTGCGCAGGCCCTGCAGCACCGGCCCGATGGCCACGGCGCCCGCGCTGCGCTGCACGGCCTTGTAGGTGTTGTTGCCGGTGTTCAGGTCGGGGAACACGAACACCGTCGCCCGGCCCGCGACCTCGGAGTCGGGGAGTTTGGTGCTGGCGACGGTGGGCTCGACCGCCGCGTCGTACTGGATCGGGCCCTCCACGGGTAGCTCGGGGGCGCGGTCGCGCACCAGCGCGGTGGCGGCCCGCACCTTGTCCACGTCGGCGCCGCTGCCGGATTCCCCCGTCGAGTACGACAGCATGGCGACCCGCGGCGTGATCCCGAACCGCTCGGCGGTGGCCGCCGAGGACACCGCGATGTCGGCGAGCTGCTCGCTGGTGGGGTCGGGCACCACGGCGCAGTCGCCGTAGGCGAGCACGCGGTCGGCCAGGCACATGAGGAACACGCTGGACACCGTCGAGACGCCCGGTTCGGTCTTGATGATCTCGAAGGAGGGCCGGATGGTGTGCGCGGTGGTGTGCGCGGCGCCGGACACCATGCCGTCGGCGATGCCCTTGTAGACCATCATCGTCCCGAAATAGGAGATGTCGGCCATGGTCTCGCGGGCCCGCTCCAGCGTCATGCCCTTGTGCTTGCGCAGCTCGGTGTACTCGGCGGCGAAGTCGTCGAGGTGGCCGGAGGTGCGCGGGTCGAGGACCTTCGCCGCGGAGATGTCGACGCCGAGCTCGGCGGCGCGGGCGCGCACCGAGGTCTCGTCGCCGAGGATGATCAGGTCGGCGATCTTGCGCTGCAGCACCCGGCCCGCGGCCCGCAGCACCCGGTCGTCGTCGCCCTCGGGCAGGACGATGGTCTTGCGGTCGGCGCGGGCACGCTCGATGAGCTGGTACTCGAACATCTGCGGGGTGACCACGTTCGACAGCGGCACCTGGATGCGTTCCAGGAGCTGCTTGGCGTCGACGCGCTGCTCCATCAGCGCCAGCGCGGTGTCGACCTTCAGCGGGCTGCCCGCCCACATGCGGCCGCGGGTGCGGTGCACGGCGCTGGCGGTGTCGTAGGTGCCCAGGTCGGTGGTGAGGATGGGCAGTTTCGGTTGCAGGCCCGCCATGAGGCGGGCGATCGCCGGATGCGGGCGGATGCCGCCGTTCATGATCACGCCCGACAGCGAGGGGAAGCCGGCGGCCTCGTGCGCGTTCACGACGCCGAGCAGCACGTCGGAGCGGTCGCCGGGCACGATGACGACAACGCCGTCGGTCAGCCGTTCCAGGATGTGTTCGGCGGTCATCCCGCCGACCATGATGCGCAGGGCCTCGCGGTGCAGCAGTTCCGGATCGCCGCTGTACATCTCGCCGTCGATGGCGCCGCACAACTCGGCCATGGTCGGCGCCATGAGCAGCGGCACCTCCGGCAGGGTCCAGGAGGGGACGTCGAACTCCGCGAGCGCCTTGGCGATGGGCTCGATGTCGTGCGCGCCGCACCGGTTGGCGACGATCGCGACCAGCTGCGCGTGCTCGGCGGACAGTTCGGTCGCGCACAGCTCCGCCAGCTGGGCCACCTCGGTGGCGGTGCGGTCGGCGCCGCGCACCACCAGCAGCACCGGGGCGCCGAGGTTCACCGCGATGCGCGCGTTGTAGCGCAGCTCGCTCGGGCTGGCGACGTCGGTGTAGTCGGTGCCGACGACGACCACCGCGTCGCAGGCCTTGGCGACCTCGTGGAAGCGCATCACGATCTCGCTGATCGCGGCGTCGGGGTCGCGGTGGACGTCCTCGTAGGTGACACCGACGGCCTGGTCGTAGCCGATGTCGGCGGTGGAGTGCTCGAGCAGCAGCTCCAGGATGTAGTCCGGCTCGGTGGTCGAGCGGGTGATCGGGCGGAACACCCCGACGCGTGCGGTGGTCGCGCACAGCATCTGCAGCACGCCGAGGGCGACCGTCGACTTCCCGGTATCGCCCTCCGGCGAGGCGATGTACACGGTGGACGGTAAGTGTTCGACCATGACCGCAGCCTAATCGGCGCTCCGGTGTCCCAGCCACCGTGACGGCCACCGCGTCCGTCCCCCGGCGGATCCGGCGGGTCGGTGATTACGCTGCCCGATATGACAGCCCAGTTCCCGCAACGACTGTGGGGTTCGCGCAGCGGCCCCTTCGCCCGTGTCGCCAATCGGGTCGCGTCCACCCGCGCCGGTTCCCGGGTGGTGCGGGCGCTGACCCCGCTGGACCGGGCCCTGCTCGCCCGCACCGACGCCCGGTTCTCGGTGCTCGGGCCGCTCGGCGTCCCGACCATCCTGCTGACCACCACCGGCCGCAAGTCCGGGCAGCCGCGCACCCAGCCGCTGCTCGCGGTGCACGACGGCGACGTGCTCTACGTGCTCGGCTCGAACTTCGGGCAGCAGCATCACCCGGCCTGGACCGGCAATCTCCTCGCCGAGCCGCGCGCGACGGTCACCATCGCGGGCGAGCGGATCCCGGTGGTGGCCACCCGGGTCGACGAAGCGGAGAAGCAGCGGGTGTTCCCCCGCTTCGTCGCGATGACCGACGCCTACGACGCCTACCGCGAGCGCACCAGCCGCGACCTGCGGATGTTCGCGCTGCGGCGCGCCTGACCGCTCAGGCCAGGGCGCGCAGGCGCGGGGCGAGGTCGCGCTGGAACAGGTCGAGGAAGCGCTTCTGGTCGTGGCCGGGGGCGTGGAAGACCAGGTGGTTGAGGCCCGCGTCGAGGTACGGCTTGATCTTGGCGACGGCCTCGTCCGGGTCGCTGGCCACGATCCAGCGCTTGGCGATGGTCTCGATGGGCAGCGCGTCGGCGGCGGCTTCCATCTCGATCGGGTCGTGGATGTCGTGCTTCTGCTCGGCGCTCAGCGACAGCGGCGCCCAGAAGCGCGTGTTCTCCAGCGCCAGTTCGGGATCGGTGTCGTAGGAGATCTTGATCTCGATCATCTTGTCGATGGCGTCGAGCGAGCGGCCCGCCTTCTCCGCGCCCTCGGCGACCGCGGGCATGAGCTTCTCGGTGTAGAGGTCCATGCCCTTGCCCGAGGTGCAGATGAAGCCGTCGCCCGCGCGGCCCGCGTACCGGGCGACGACCGGGCCGCCCGCGGCGATGTAGACGGGGATGCCGCCCTTGGGCACGTCGTAGATCGAGGCGCCGACGGTGTGGTAGTACTCGCCCTCGAAGTCGGTGCGCTCGCCGGTCCACAGCGCGCGCATGAGCTGGACGGCCTCGCGCAGGCGCGCGAAACGTTCCTTGAAGTCCGGCCATTCGCCGCGGTAGCCGGTGGCGATCTCGTTGAGCGCCTCGCCGGTGCCGACGCCGAGCATCACCCGGCCGGGGTACAGGCAGCCGAAGGTGGCGAAGGCCTGCGCGATGACGGCCGGGTTGTAGCGGAAGGTCGGGGTGAGGACCGAGGTGCCGAGCTGGATGCGCTCGGTGCGCTCGCCGACCGCGGCCAGCCACGCCAGCGAGAACGGGGCGTGCCCGCCGTTGTGCCGCCAGGGCTGGAAGTGATCGCTCACGGTGGCGCTGTCGAGGCCGTGCTCCTCGGCGGCCACGGCCAGTTCCACCAGTTCCCGGGGTCCGAACTGCTCCGCCGATGCCTTGTATCCGAGCTTGAGCTCCACCATGCCAGCACTCCTGTCGTTTCGCTTCGTCGCGCGGCCTCTGCCACACGACACTAGCCAACATCGCCCCGCCGCCGTGGCTTCCGCCCGGCATCGCCGAGATCACGTCGTTTCGTCACGCCGCGGGCTCGGATATAGCGGATCATTAGCTGTGTGAACCCGAAGGATGATCAGATTCTGTCGTACCTGACCGACATGGACGGGGTCCTCGTGCACGAGGATCACCTGATCCCGGGTGCCGACGAATTCCTCGCCGAGCTCCGCGCGAACGAGATCCCCTTCCTCGTCCTCACCAACAACTCGATCCGCACCCCGCGCGATCTGCAGGCCCGGCTGCGGCACACCGGCCTCGACATCCCCGAGGAGTCCATCTGGACCTCGGCGCTGGCCACGGCCACCTTCCTGCACGAGCAGCGCCCCAACGGCACCGCCTACGTCGTCGGCGAGTCGGGCCTCACCACCGCGCTGCACGAGATCGGCTACGTGCTGACCGACAGCGACCCGGACTACGTCGTGCTCGGCGAGACCCGCACGTATTCGTTCGAGGCGATCACCACGGCCATCCGCCTCGTCGAGCGGGGCGCCCGGTTCATCGCGACCAACCCGGACGCGACCGGCCCGTCCCGGGAGGGCTCGCTGCCCGCCACCGGTTCCGTCGCCGCCCTGATCACCCGGGCCACCGGCAAGGAGCCCTACTACGTGGGCAAACCCAATCCGCTGATGATGCGCTCGGCCCTGCGCCGCATCGGCGCGCACTCCCGCTCCACGGTGATGATCGGCGACCGCATGGACACCGACGTCATCGCCGGCCTGGAGGCCGGCCTGCGCACGGTGCTCGTCACCTCGGGCATCTCCACCAAGTCCTCGGTCGAGGCCTACCCCTTCCGCCCGACCGTGGTCGTCGACTCGGTGGCCGACCTCATCGGCCGCACCCGCCACCCGTTCGCCGATTGAGTACGATCCGAATGTGAGCTACGTCTCACGGGAATACCCCAGCGCCCAGCGGACTTATAGTTGCCATGGCAACCAAACCGGATCGAGGAGGGCACGTGCAGTTCGGGATCTTCACCGTCGGCGACGTCACCACGGACCCCACGACCGGACGCACCCCGACCGAGGGTGAGCGGATCAAGGCGATGGTGGCGATCGCACAGAAGGCCGAGGAAGTCGGCCTCGACGTCTTCGCCACCGGGGAGCACCACAACCCGCCGTTCGTCCCGTCCTCCCCCACCACCATGCTCGGCTACATCGCCGCCCGCACCGAGCGCATCATCCTGTCCACCTCGACCACGCTGATCACCACCAACGACCCGGTGAAGATCGCCGAGGACTTCGCGATGCTGCAGCACCTGGCCGACGGCCGCGTCGACCTCATGCTCGGCCGCGGCAACACCGGCCCGGTCTATCCGTGGTTCGGCAAGGACATCCGCGACGGCATCCCCCTGGCCATCGAGAACTACCACCTGCTGCACCGGCTGTGGCGCGAGGACGTCGTGAACTGGGAAGGCAAGTTCCGCACCCCGCTGCAGTCGTTCACCTCGACCCCGCGCCCGCTCGACGGCACCCCGCCGTTCGTCTGGCACGGCTCGATCCGCAGCCCGGAGATCGCCGAACAGGCCGCCTACTACGGCGACGGCTTCTTCGCCAACAACATCTTCTGGCCCAAGGACCACTTCCAGCGGCTCATCGAGCTCTACCGCCGCCGCTACGAGCACTACGGCCACGGCAGCGCCGACCAGGCGATCGTCGGGCTCGGCGGGCAGGTGTTCATGCGCAAGAACTCCCAGGACGCGGTGCGCGAGTTCCGCCCCTACTTCGACAACGCGCCGGTCTACGGACACGGCCCGTCGCTCGAGGAGTTCACCGAGCAGACGCCGCTCACCGTGGGCAGCCCGCAGGAGGTCATCGACAAGACGCTGACCTTCCGCGAGTCCTTCGGCGACTACCAGCGCCAGCTGTTCCTCATGGATCACGCGGGCCTGCCACTGAAGACGGTGCTCGAGCAGCTCGACCTGCTCGGCGAGGAGGTCGTCCCGGTGCTGCGCGCCGAGTTCGCGAAGGACCGCCCCGCGCACGTGCCGGACGGGCCCACCCACGACGCGCTGCGCGCCGCCCCCGCGGTGGAGGTGGTCGCGTGACCCGCGTCCGCATCGCGGTGGTGTCGGCGGGCCTGTCCCAGCCGTCGTCCACCCGGCTGCTCGCCGAGCGGCTGGCCGCCGCGACCGAAACGGAGCTGACCGCCGCGGGCGCCGAGGTCGAACTCGACTTCGTCGACCTGCGCGACCACGCCCGCGCCCTCGCCGACAACCTACTCACCGGGTTCCCGGCACCGTCGCTGCGGGAGGCGATCGAGCGGGTCGTCACCGCCGACGGCATCGTCGCCGTGACGCCGATCTTCTCCGCGTCCTACAGCGGCCTGTTCAAGACGTTCTTCGATGTGCTCGAACCGGATTCGCTCATCGGCATGCCGGTCCTGGCCGGCGCGACGGGCGGCACCGAACGCCACTCGCTGGCGCTCGAGCACGCGGTGCGCCCACTGTTCGCCTACCTGCGCGCGATCGTCGCCCCGACCTCGGTCTACGCGGCGTCCGCCGACTGGGGGGCCACCGGGGCCGGTCACGGCCTGGACGACCGGATCCGCCGTGCCGCCGAAGAATTCGCCGGGCTGCTGCTCGGCCGGCCCGCCGCCCGCCCGGCGGACCCGTTCACCACCCCGACGTCCTTCGAGGATCTCCTCGCGGGCAACACCAACTAAGGAGCACCATGACCAGCACCATCGCCAAGGGACTCTCCGCGGGCACCTGGGCCATCGACCCCGCCCACTCCACCGTCGGCTTCTCGGTACGCCACCTGATGGTGAGCAAGGTCCGTGGCCGCTTCACCGACTTCGACGGCGCCCTCGTCGTCGGCGAGGACGGCAGCCTCTCCGCGCACGCCGAGATCCGCGTCGACTCCCTGACGACCGACAACGCCCAGCGCGACGCGCACCTGCGCACCGCCGACTTCTTCCACGCCGAGCAGTACCCGGTCATGACCTTCACCTCCACCGGCTTCCGCGGCGACGGTGAGGACTTCGTGGTCGAGGGCGAGTTCACCGTGCGCGGCACCACCAAGCCCGTCTCGCTCGAGGTCGAGTTCCTCGGCGTGAACCCCGGCATGGGCAACGGCCCGGTCGCCGGCTTCGAGGCCAAGACCGTGGTCTCGCGCCGCGAGTTCGGCCTCGACATCGACATGCCGCTCCCCGACGGCGGCGCCGTGATCGGCGACAAGATCACCCTCACCCTCGAGATCGAGGTCGGCCTCCAGAGCTGATCCCCGGATCGCGCACGACGCGGCCCGCCGACACCGTCGGCGGGCCGCGTCGTGCGTGGGGTCAGTCCGCTTCGGCGGCGAGGTCGTCCAGTACGGCCGAGAGCCGGGTCAGCGCCGCCACCGCGGCCGCGAACTCCTCGGGCCCGAGCCGCTCGGCCACGCGGTGGGCCATGGTGGCGTGCTGGGGCCCGATCCGCTCGACGGCCGCGCGTCCCGCCGCGGTGACCGCGACCAGCTTGGCGCGCTTGTGCGCCGGATTCGGGCGGTACTCCGCGAGCCCCTTGTCCACCAGCAGGTCGGCGACGCGCTGCACGCTCTGCCGGGTGATGCCCATCGCGCGCGCGATGCCGGCCACGGGTAGCGGTTCGCGCAGCACCGCGCCGAGGACCTGCCACCACGTGGCGGTGAGACCGGCCGGGCGGGCCAGGTCCTCGGCCACCGCGAGGAACTGGCCGTTGAGCCGGAACGTGGTGACCGCGGCGGTGGAGAGCAGCTCCTGCTCGGACCGGGTCACCGGACCGACTGCCGCGCTTCGTATTCGGCGAGCACCGCGTAGCCCGCGGGGTCGCCGTGCGCGAACAGGCGGTACCAGCCGTCGAGCACGTGATCCTCGTAGACGTCGAGCGCCCGGAAGATCTCGCGGGCGAAGTCGACCGGCGCGGTGGAGTTGGCGGTGATGACCGTGCCCCCGGTGACCGCGGGCGCGTCGACGTAGTGCGCGCCGCCCGCGTAGCCGCTCATCGCGAGATATTCGGCGGCGTTGCTCGTGTGCGGGCGGTCGTCGAGCAGGCCGTTGGCGGCGAGCCCGTAGGTCGCGCCGCAGATCGCGGCGACCGGCACGCCCGCCGCCGTGAACTGCTCGGCCGTGCGGCCGAACGCGGCGAGTTCGCCCGTGTCCCAGGTGGCCGCGCCCGGCAGGATCAGCAGGGCGCTGTCGGCCGGTTCGAGCTGGTCGAGCGTGAGATCGGGCAGGACCCGCAGGCCGCCCATGGTGGTCACCGGCTCGGTGGTCGCGCCGACGTAGGCGACCCGGAAGCCACCCGGTTCGCGGTGGCACAGGCCGTTGGCGAGGTGTGCGGTGGCGTGCCCCACCTCCCAGTCGGCGAGGGTGTCGTAGACGGCGACGTGCACTGTACGAGTAGCCATGACAGCATGCTGTCATGTTTGACAGGATGCTGTCAATAAGAAATTTGCAACCAGTTCGTTGACTCCGCGCTCTACGCTGGCGATAACCGGTGGGAGACAGAGGAGTTGCGCACGATGATCGACCCCGTCCAGGGCCGCACGGGCACCGTCACCTCGCCGATCCGCGCCGCGGGCGCGCTCGGCGAAGTGCTGGTGGCCATCCGGGGCGGGACCGAGGTCTACCTCGCCCGGGCCACGGAGCCGATCGGCGCGGGCGAGACCGTGCTGATCGTCGAGGTGCACCCCGGACGCATCGTCGACGTCGTGCCGTGGATTCCGCTGCCCGATCAGGCCTGAGAGACAACCGAATCACGAGGGAGGGCTCACGTTGCTGGGCTATCACGTACCGGACCCCGACGAAGCCATGCTGGTCAGCGGTGGCAAGAGCAAGGACAACGCCCCGTTCCGGGTGATCATCGGACGCGGCGCCTGGGTGGTGCCGCTGTTCCGCAAGGTCCGCTATCTGTCCCTGGCCATGTTCGAGGCCGAGATCTCCGAACGCTGCGTCACCAAGCAGGCCATCCAGCTCGACGTGCGCGCGGTCATCGCGTTCAAGGTCGCCAACGACACCCAGTCCATCGTCAACGCCGCCCAGCGCTTCCTCTCCGAACAGGAGCAGGAGATGTCGGTGCTGACCGGGCGGATCTTCTCCGGTCACCTGCGCTCCATCGTCGGCTCGATGACGGTCGAGGAGATCATCCGGGAGCGGCAGAAGCTGGCCGACGAGGTGCTGGTCGCCTCGAAGGTGGAGATGAGCAACATCGGCCTGTGGGTCGACTCGTTCCAGATCCAGTCCATCGACGACGGCAACCTCGGCTACATCAACGCCCTCGCCGCGCCGCACAACGCCGCCGTGCAGCGGGACGCGCAGATCGCCCAGGCACAGGCGGCGATGCGCGCCGCCGAGGCCGAGCAGGAGTCGCTGCGGCGGCGGGCCGAGTACGAGCGCGAGACCTCGATCCTCAAGGCCGAGTACCAGCGCGACATCGACAAGGCCAATGCCGAAGCGGCGCAGGCGGGTCCGCTCGCCGACGCCATCGCCAAGCAGGAGGTCCTCACCGCCCAGGCCGAGCAGGCGCGCAAGGAAGCCGCGCTGCGCGAGCAGCAGCTCCAGGCCGAGGTCGTCAAACCCGCGCAGGCCGAGGCCGAACGGGTCCGCATCCTCGCCGAGGCCGAGGCCGACCGCACCCGGATCCAGGCCGAGGCCGCGGCCTCCAACAACCGCATCGCCCTGGACCAGCTGCTCATCGAACAGCTGCCCGAGATCGTCAAGCAGGCCGCGGGCGGCCTGTCCAACGCCAACCTGACCGTGCTCAACGGCCCCGACGGGGTCGGCGAGCTCGTCAACGGCATGGTCGGCCAGGGGTTGACGGTGTTCAACTCGCTGCAGAAGGCGCTGGCCAACGGGGACACCGACCCCGCGTGACGCGCACGGCCGGACGCCATTAACGGCGTCCGGCCGCCGGTCGATCCACAGGGGCAACTCCGAGATCGACACAAGGGATGACCGATGGGACTGTGGATCAGCGACCCCGCGTTCGACGCGGCCGAGAAGGTGGTCTGGCGGCAGCTGGCCAACCGCACCCAGGGCAAGCGGGCCGTGGGCGGCCGCCTCTACCTGACCTCGCGCCGCCTGCTCTTCACGCCGAACCGCCTCGACGCGGCCACCGGCGGCAGGCGCTGGGAGGTGCCGCTGGAACAGGTGCGTGGCCTCGGCCGGGAGAACCCGGACGGCGGCCTGTTCAGCGGCGGCCTGCGCACCCGGCTGCGGGTCGACACCGACACCGGGGCGGAGCTCTTCGTCGTCGGCGAGGTGGACGAGGTGATCGCCGTCCTCCAGGCGGCCCTGCCCTCGTAGGCGGGCGGAGGCGCGGTCCGGAAAAGGCAGCGCGCCCGGGTATCCGGCGGCCGGTGACCGCTGATGCCCTGGCGCGCGGCGGGTTTCAGCCCAGCGCTTGGTCCAGGTCGCCGAGGAGGTCCTCGATGTCCTCGAGACCGACCGAGATGCGGACCACGCCGTCGGACAGGCCGATCGAGGCGCGGCCCTCCGGGCCCATCGCGCGGTGGGTCGTGGTGGCGGGGTGGGTGATCAGGGTCTTCGCGTCGCCGAGGTTGTTGGAGATGTCGATGACGCGCAGGCCGTTGAGCAGTTCGAAGGCGCGCTTCTTGCCGTCGTCACCGGCGAGCTCGAAGGTGACGACGGTGCCGCCGCCGGACATCTGCGAGCGGGCCAGGTCGTACTGCGGATGCGACGCGAGGAAGGGGTACTTCACCCAGTTGACCGCGGGCTTGGACTCGAGGAATTCCGCGATGCGCAGCGCCGACCCGGTGGACTGGCGGACCCGCAGCGGCATGGTCTCGAGGCCCTTGAGCAGGGTCCAGGCGTTGAACGGGCTCAGCGCCGGACCGGTGTGGCGCATGAGGTTCTTGACCGGGCCGTCGATGTAGTCCCGCTCGCCGAGGATGGCGCCGCCGAGCACGCGACCCTGGCCGTCGATGTGCTTGGTGCCCGAGTAGACGATGACGTCGGCGCCGAGTTCGAAGCCGCGCTGGAGCAGCGGCGTGGCGAAGACGTTGTCCAGCACCACCTTCGCGCCCGCGGCGTGCGCGAGCTCGCTGACCTTGCGGACGTCGACCAGGGTCTGCATGGGGTTGGCCGGGGTCTCGAAGAACACCGCCTGGGTCGGCACCGACAGCGCCTGCTCCCACTGGTCGAGGTCGTCGCCGTCGACGAAGACGGTCTCCACGCCCCAGCGCGGCAGGATCTCGTTGCAGACCACGAAGCACGAGCCGAACAGGCTGCGGGCGGCGACGAGCCGGTCACCGGCCTTCAGCAGCGCGCCGAGGGCGGTGAACACCGCGGACATGCCCGACGCGGTCGCGAACGCCGCCTCGGCGCCGTCGAGCAGCCGGATGCGCTCCTCGAACATGGCGACCGTCGGGTTGCCGTAGCGGGAGTAGACGAAGTGTTCCACCTCGCCGGTGAACGCGGCCTCGGCGGCCTCGGCGCTCTCGTAGACGAAACCCGAGGTCAGGTACAGGGCCTCGGAGGTCTCCTCGAAACCGGAGCGGCGCAGGCCGCCGCGCACGCCGAGCGTGGCCGGGCCGACGCCCTCGGGCAGCGGCTTGTCGAACGAACCACCGGTGATCATCGTGCGTCTCCTCCTGGCTTCGCGCTCAGTCCTGCTGCTTCCAGGGCAGCCCGACCGCGCGCCAGCCCACCGCGCCGCGGTTGCCGAAGGCGTCGAGCCCACCCTCGAACCCGTCGAGGACGTTGTAGGACGGGGCGATGCCCGCCGCGGTCGCCAGGGTGGCCGCGTGCGCGGAGCGCTGGCCGGACCGACACAGGAACACCACCGGGGCGTCGGCGGAGCGCTCGCCCAGCGCGGCGGCGAGCTGTTCGCCGAAGGCCGGATTGCGGGCCCCGGTGCCGTCGACCCACTCGATGAAGTGCGCGGGACGATCGAGGGAACTGGTGTCGGGGATGCCGATGGTCGCCCATTCGCCCTCGGTGCGCACGTCGACCAGGACGGCCTCGGGGTGGTCGCGCAGGATCTCCCACGCGCGTTCGGGGGTGATGTCGCCGGCGTACGTCATGCTCTTACCTCCTGGAATCCGCACTTGCCGTGCCCGGATGTGGTCACACGGCCTGGTCGTCACCCGGAGCACCCCACCGCGGAGGAGGGTTGCCGGCCAGCGAGCCGGGGCTTGGCGCTGGCACTCATGACCTGCGAATAAATTTGCCTGCCCGACCGGCACGCTGTCAAACAGTGCTAGAAGGTGCAGACCAGCCATTTGCCGTCGGTGCGGGTCAGCGTCCAGGTGGCGGTGGACTCGGCGCCGTCGACACGCACGGTCACGTCGATCTTGGCCTTGTCGCCGTTGACCGACGCGTTCGAGAAGCCTTGCTTCTCAACGGTCTTGCCCGGAGCCGCGCCGCCCAGCTTCGCCGAGAGGCCCGACTTCTCCTCGTCGAAGCCGGGGCAGGCCACACCCTGCGGCGGGCGGGCGTCGGTGCGGCCGCGCGCGTCGAGGTAGTTGGTGACCGCGGCGGCCAGCCGGTCGGCCTCTGTGACATTTTTCTCAGCGGGAGAGAAAATGCCGCCGAGCACGATGGCCAGCAGCACGATGACCGCCACGATTGCCGCGGCGACGAACGGGGCGATCGACCGCTTGTCGGTCTGATCCACCACGATGGGCTGGTCGTCGTCCTCGTTGCGCGATGCACTCATGCTGTAATCCTCTCAGCAGGTGCGGGCGGCCTCCCGGATCGGTCCCCGGGGCCGTACGTAGAATCGCCTGCATGCGGCCTGCTACCGGAACCCCCGGGAGCCGTCCAGACGGCCGCCAACTTAGCCTAAGCTAAGAAGAGGCCCACACCGTTTTCGAACTGAAGGTGCGCGTAAAGATGACCGAACAGAGTGCCACTCGCCCGCTTCGCATCGCGATCGTGGGCGCCGGACCGGCCGGGATCTACGCCGCCGACGCCCTGATGAAGTCCGATGCCGACGTGTCGATCGACCTCTACGAGCGTATGCCCGCGCCGTTCGGCCTGATCCGCTACGGCGTGGCGCCGGACCACCCGCGGATCAAGGGCATCATCACCGCCCTGCACAAGGTCCTGGACAAGGACCAGGTCCGTCTGCTCGGCAACATCGACTACGGCAGCGACATCACCCTCGACGATCTGCGCCGCTTCTACGACGCGGTCATCTTCTCCACCGGCGCCAACGCCGACCGCGCCCTCCCGATCCCGGGCATCGACCTGGACGGCTCGTACGGCGCCGCCGACTTCGTGTCCTGGTACGACGGGCACCCCGACGTGCCGCGCACCTGGCCGCTCGACGCGGAGAAGGTCGCCGTGCTCGGCGTCGGCAACGTCGCCCTCGACGTGGCGCGCGTGCTCGCCAAGACCGGCGACGAGCTGCTGCCGACCGAGATCCCGCCGAACGTCTACAACGGCCTCAAGGCCAACAAGGCCGTCGAGGTCCACGTGTTCGGCCGCCGCGGACCGGCGCAGGCCAAGTTCACCCCCCTCGAGCTGCGCGAACTCGACCACTCGCCGACGATCGAGGTCATCGTCGACCCCGAGGACATCGACTACGACGAGGGCTCGGAGGCGGCGCGCCGCAACTCCAAGCAGGTCGACATGGTCGCCAACACCCTCGAGCAGTGGGCCATCCGCGACCACGGCGACCGCCCGCACAAGCTGTTCCTGCACTTCTTCGAGTCGCCCGCCGAGATCCTCGGCGAGGACGGCAAGGTGGTCGGCCTCAAGACCGAGCGCACCCAGCTCGACGGCACCGGCAACGTCAAGGGCACCGGCGAGTTCAAGCAGTGGGACGTGCAGGCGATCTACCGCGCCGTCGGCTACCTGTCGCAGAACATCAACCAGCTGCCGTTCGACGACCAGGCGGGCACCGTGCCCAACGAGGCCGGTCGCGTGATCGCCGACGAGAGCGCCGAGGGCGACGCCCGCTTCATGCCCGCCACCTACGTCACCGGCTGGATCAAGCGCGGCCCGGTCGGCCTCATCGGCCACACCAAGGGCGACGCGAACGAGACCATCGCCTGCCTGCTCGACGACGCCAAGGACTTCACCCCGGCCGAGAGCCCGGAGCCCGAGGCCGTCATCGAGTTCCTCGAGGGCAAGGGCATCCCGTTCACCACCTGGGCCGGCTGGTACCGCCTCGACGCCCACGAGCGCGCCCTCGGCGAGCCGGAGGGCCGTGAGCGCGTGAAGGTCGTCGAGCGCGAGGACATGCTGCGCGCCAGCGAGCCGCACAAGGTCTAGCCCGGACCCGTCCGGCGGTAGAGAGATATCCCACCCTCGGGAGCCGATCACCTGGTGATCGGCTCCCGAGGCGTTTCACACACCGGTACTCCCGGTACCGGTCGGCGGCGACTCGAGGCATTCTGTACCGGTGTTCGATGCCCACGTCCACATCATCGATCCGCGGTTCCCGCTGATCGAGAACGAAGGCTACCTGCCGCAGCCCTACACCATCGCCGACTACCGAAACCGGATGGCGCAGTTCGACATCCACGGTGGCGCGGTGGTCTCCGCGTCCTTCCAGGGCTCGGACCAGACCTACCTGACGGCGGCGCTGGCCGAGCTCGGACCCGGCTGGGTCGGCGTGACCCGGCTGCGCCCCGGCGCCACCGACGCCGAGATCCTGGAGCTGGACCGCGCGGGCGTGCGCGCCCTGCGTTTCAACCTCAAGCGCGCCGCCGCCGACATCGCCGAGATGACGCTGCAGGCCCTGCGCGCCCACGAACTGGCGGGCTGGCACGTGGAGCTCTACGTCGACGGCACGATGCTCGCCTCGCTGAACCCGGTGATCTCCAAGCTGCCCGCGTTGTCGATCGATCACCTGGGGATGTCGTCGGAGGGCCTGCCCTTCCTGCTCGACCTCGTCGACCGCGGCGCGAAGGTCAAGGCGACCGGCTTCGGCCGGGTCGACCTCGACATCGCCGACACGCTGCGCCGGATCCACACCGTCAACCCCGGCGCGCTGATGTTCGGCACCGACCTGCCCGGCACCCGGGCGGGCCGCCCGTTCGCCGACGCCGACGTCGACCTGATCTGCCAGGTGGTCGGCGACGACCTGTACGCGGTGCTCGAGGACAACGCCCGCGCGCACTACCGGCTGCCCGCCCGGCACCGGCCCGACGACGCCGACCCGATGCCGACCCGCCCGCTGCGCCCGGTGGATCAGCCGACGCTGCCCATTCCGCGCAACCAGCTGCCGGACGCGAGCCGGACCCGCCCGCTGCCGATCATCGAGCCCTAGGTCAACGCGGCGCCGGTGAGCCAGACACCCGCGGCGACCAGCGCGCCGAACAACTCGACCAGCATGGACAGCCCGACGCCCTTCAGCGCGTGCACGGTCGCGGGCCACGCCCGGTCGTTGGTCTTCAGGCGATAGAGCTCGGCCAGGTACACGCCGAGCACGAAGCCGATGAACAGCCCGACGACCGGCACGACGAAGAACCCGACGACACCGACCAGCGCGCCGAAGATCAGAGCGCGGTTGGAGACTCCCGCCTCACGCATCCGCTTCCCCGGCCAGGTGTACTTGACCACCGCCGAGACGGCCAGCGCCACCGTGGCGACGGCGAACACCGTCCACGCGCCGGTACCGCCGGTCAGGATGGCCCAGACCAGGATCGCGCCGAAGATCAGGACGACGCCCGGCAGAATCGGTACGATCACCCCCACCAGACCGATCAGAATGACGAGGCCGACGAGGACCTCTCCCCACACGCTCACTACCGTGTTCCTCCCGTTGCCGCGCCCGGTCGCGCTCCCCTCGAATTCTGCCTACCGGAGACGACGTTCGCTCGCCTCGGGCGCGACCGGACGCTATTGTCAGGTTGTCAATACTGTTCGACGACGAACTGAGGTCTAGGCGTGAGCACGGAGTCCACCGCCAAGCAAGGTCCCCTGGCCGGTATCCGAGTGGTCGAGCTGGCCGGTATCGGGCCGGGCCCGCATGCCGCCCTGCTGCTGGCCGATCTGGGCGCCGACGTCGTCCGGGTGCAGCGGCCCCGCCAGCTCCCCGGCTTCCTGGAGCGGCCGCAGTGGCGTGGGCGCACGATCGTCGAGGCCGACCTGAAGAACCCCGACGACATCGCGAAGGTGCTCGGCCTCATCGAGAAGGCCGACGTCCTGATCGAGGGCTTCCGGCCGGGCGTCACCGAGCGGATGGGCCTCGGCCCCGACGACGCGCTGGCCCGCAACCCGCGCCTGGTCTACGGCCGCATGACCGGCTGGGGCCAGTACGGCCCGATGGCCGACCGCGCGGGCCACGACATCAACTACATCTCGCTGACCGGCATCCTCAACGCGATCGGCCGCAAGGGCGAGAAGCCGGTGCCGCCGCTGAACATGGTCGGCGACTTCGGCGGCGGGTCGATGTTCCTCGTGTTCGGCATCCTGGCCGCGCTGGTGGAGCGCCAGACGTCGGGCAAGGGCCAGGTCATCGACGCGGCCATGATCGACGGCGCGCTGGCGCTGTCGCACATGATCTGGGGCTTCCGCGGCGTCGGGCTGTGGAAGGACGAGCGCGGCACCAACCTGCTCGACACCGGCATGGCTTTCTACGACACCTACGAGACCTCCGACGGCAAGTACATGGCCGTCGGCGCCATCGAACCGCAGTTCTACGAGCAGCTGCTGGCCGGCCTGGAGATCAACCCCGAGGGCCTCCCCCAGCAGATCGACCCGGACGGCCAGGAGCAGCTGCGCAAGCTCTTCGCCGACAAGTTCAAGACCAAGACCCGCGACGAGTGGACCGCGATCTTCGAGGGCACCGACGCCTGCACCACCCCGGTGCTGACGCTGACCGAGGCCACCGAGAACGAGCACATCAAGGCCCGCGAGGGCCTGGTGGAGATCGAGGAGGTCGTCCAGCACGCCCCCGCGCCGCGCTTCTCCCGCACCCCGGCGGGCACGCCGTCGGCGCCGCCCACCGAGGCGACGCCGATCGACGCCGTCTGGGCGGACTGAGGTCTCCGGTGGGCGGGCCGTTCGGGCCCGCCCACCGGATCAGTAACAGGTCAGCGGCTGGAGGGGGTCGGCCGCGCGCGGCGTGAGCGACTCGTAGGTCGCCGCGACCGCTTTCACCGCGAGCCGCAGGTCGGACTCGCTGTGCGTGTACGGCAGGCGGAGGAAGCGCTCGAAGGCGCCCTGGACGCCGAATCGCGGTCCGGCGGCGAGCAGGACGCCGTGGTTGGGCGCGGTGGCGGCCATCGCGGTCGACACCGGGGCGGGCAGCTGGGTCCACACCGACATCCCGCCCGCGCCCGGCACCACGTGCCAGTCGGGCAGTTCCTCGGCGAGCGCGGTGAGCAGCGTGGCGCGCTGGCTCCGCAGCAGTTCCACCCGGTGTTCGAGGATGGCGTCGGCGTTCTCGAGCAGGTGCACGGTGGCCAGCTGATCCATCACGGGCGTGCCGAGGTCGACGGTGGCGCGGATACCGAGCAGCTTGGTGATCAGCGACTGGTGCGTCCGGATCCAGCCGACCCGCAGCCCGCCCCAGAACGACTTCGACGCCGAACCGATCGTGATGATCTCCTGCCCCTTGGCGAAAGCGGCCACCGGGGGCGGCATCTCGGCGCCCGAGACGTTGAGATCGGCCATCGACTCGTCGATCACGATGGTCATCCTGGTGTCCCGGGCGATAGCGGTCAGTTCGGCCCGGCCCTCGGCGTCGAGCAGCAGGCCGGTGGGGTTGTTGAAGTCGGGGACGAGGTAGGCCAGGCTCGCCGCGGTCTGCCGCGCGGTGCTGCGGATGCCGTCGAGATCCCAGCCCGCCTGCGGATGTTCGGGACGCAGCGGCACCGGCACCGGCCGGGCGCCCACGTCGCGGATGGCCTCGATCGCATTGGGGTAGCTGGGGTGTTCGATGAGCACCCGGGCGGCGGGCGCGGTGAGCACGTTGAGCAGCAGGCGCAGGCCGTGCTGGGCGCCGAGGGTGATAAGGATCTGGTCCGGGTCCGTGGGCAGGCCGCGGGCGGTGAACCGGCGCGCCACCGCCTCCCGGAGGGCGAGCACGCCGACGGGATCCATGCCGTGCGTGCCGAGGAACGCGGGAAGCCCTTGCAGGGCAAGGGTGTAGGCCTCCTGCATCTGCGGCGGCGCGGACATCGAGGCGTAGGTCATGTCGATGGTCGGGACCTCGGGCTGGGCCATCAGCGCCATGATGCCGCGCGCCGGCTTGGTGCCGTCGTGCGGCACGGCGGGCGGCAGCGCCACCGTCGACCGGGAGCCCTGCCTGCTGATCAGGTAGCCGTGCTCCCGCAGCAGCGAGTACGTGGAGGTGATGGTGGTGCGGCTGACGCCGAGGGTCGCGGCCAGGTCGCGTTCGCTGGGCAGCGCGACGCCGAGCGGGGCGCGGCCGTCGTGGATGAGCAGGCGGACGGCCTCGGCCAGGGCCAGATAGGCGGGCCGGTGCGGCCGCCGTTCGCTCGCCTCGGCGCCGCCCTCGGGGTCGCGCCAGTTGCCGAGGTCGCGGGCAAGGCCGGCCGCGCCGATAACTCGTGTCGCCATAAGGTCCAGTATTCCGCAAGTGGCTCTTTATGAACAAGGCCAGTCGGCGGATTCTTGCGATATGACCGCCTTCCTCGCCCTCGCCACCGCCGCCCTCGTCGGCACCCTCGCCTACCGCGCCTACCCCCGGCGCCACGATCCGCTGCTCCGCCTCTTCCGGTTCCGGCCACACGACCGGGCCACCGCCGACTACGGTGACCTGCGCGCTTATCAGGATCTGAGCGCCGCGCACGCCCGGTTCGCCGACACGACGCCCGCGCCGAGCGCCGCCACCGGGACGCGAGAAGTCCAGTTCCCGAAAACTGGCCTTATCGATGGCCCGGCCGGTCGGCCCACCGCGGCCTGAGCCGCGGCTGTCGGTGCCCGAGGGCAGACTGAGCACATGAGTACCGGGCAGATCCGTGCCACCCTGTTCGACACCGCCCTCGGCGTGTGCGCGCTGGCCTGGCACGACGGCGGGGTGGTCCGGTTCGCCCTGCCCGGCCCCGACGCGGAGCGGACCAGGGACCGGATCACCCGCGCCTACCTCGGCGCCGAGGTCGTCGAGGCCGAGCCGGACGGGCCGATCGCCGACGCGATCGCCGCCGTCCGCGCGCACCTCACCGGCGAGGTCGACGACCTGCGCTGGATCCCGGTCGACCTGTCGGCGGTGCCCGAGTTCCATCGGGCGGTCTACGCGGTGACCCGCGCCATCGACCCGGGCCACACCCTCAGCTACGGGCAGGTCGCCGGTCTGGCCGGGGCGCCGGGCGGGGCGCAGGCCGTCGGTCAGGCCATGGGCCGCAACCCCGTTCCGCTGATCATCCCGTGCCACCGGGTGCTGGCGGCCGACCACGCCCTGCACGGGTTCTCCGCGCCGGGCGGCATCGACACCAAGGCGCGGCTGCTCGAACTGGAGCGCACGCCCGGCTTCGGCGAGCCGACCCTGTTCTGAACCGCACCGACCTGCGGCCACGCCGTCCCACCCGGCTCGCGTACCGTCGACACATCGGACGCGACGGAGGAGGAAACATGCAGTCGGTGACGTCGGCGGACGGGACGACGATTGCCTACGACCGGTCCGGCACGGGCACCGCGGGCACGGTGGTGCTGATCGGCGGCGCCTTCGCCGATCGCCGGGACCCGGTGCTGACCGGCGTCGCGGAGCGACTGGCCACCGACACCGACCTGGCGGTCCTGCTCTACGACCGCCGCGGCCGCGGGGACAGCGCGGACTCGCCCGGCGTCTACGCCGTCGCCAACGAGATCGCCGATCTGCGCGCCCTGCTCGAGGACGCCACGGCGCCGGTCACCCTCTTCGGCTGGTCCTCCGGCGCCATCCTTGCGCTGCTCGCCGCGCGCGAACTGCCCGCCGTGAGCGGCGTCGTCGCCCTCGATCCGCCGTTCGTGGTCGACCCGAAAGACCATGTGCCGCCGAAAGATCTGCACGTGAAGCTGCACAAGTTCATCGCGGACGGCAAGGCGGGCAAGGCCGGGCGCTACTACCTGGGCAAGGCCATGGGGGTGCCCATCCTGGTCACCTCGGCCATGCGGATCACGCCGTACTGGAAGCAGGTCGTCGCGACCGCGCCCGCGACCGCGCACGACTGGGAAGTGGTGCGCCCCTTCGTCACCGGGCGCCGGATCGAGCCCGCGGACTGGGACGGCGTCCCGGTGCCGGTCCTCGTCCTGGTCGGCGAGGGCACCGCGCCCACCCTCACCAAGGGCGGCAAGGCGATCGCCGCCGCGCTCCCGCAGGGCGAGTTCCGCGAACTGCCCGGCGTCAGCCACAACCCCACCGCCGCCATGCTGGCCCCGATCATCGGCGAATTCGCCACGCGCGCTTCGTGATCACGGCACCGGCGGATGCGTGCGGAAGAACTCGCACGCGTCCCCGGTGATATAGCCGTCCAGGCAGCCGTAGTAGACCTGGATGCAGCTGTTCGTGTCACAGCCGAGGTCGATCAGCTGCTGGTGGATGCGCAGGCTCCGCGCCTGATCCGGCTCCGCCGTGCTCGTCACGGGCGCCGCCGAGGCGGTGGCCGACGGCGCGGGCGGCGGCGATCCGGCACCGCAGCCGGTCAGCAGCGCCAGCGCCGCGCCCGCGCCGAGCACGAGCGATCTGTGCACAGTCATCCCCAACCTCCGTTCGGGCTTCGACCGTACTCACCGGCACCCGGCCCGCAACTCGGTCAGAGGGTGGCGCCGTAGGCGCTGCCCGCGGTCGGCGCCCGCCACGCCGCCGATGACGGCGGCGGGGATGCCGAGGGCGGCAGCACCCGCGGCGGCGCCGACCCCCGCGCCGATGGCCGCGCCGCCCGCGGCGAAGCCGGCGGTGGCCGCGGCGGCGGCACCGAGCGCGGGCAGGGCGGCGATCCGCCGGTGGGGACCGCGGTGGCGGCGGCGACGATCGCGGCGGTGGTTCCGGTGGTGACCGCGCCGACCCCGAACCCGATGCCCGCGCCGACGGCGGCGCCCGCCAGCCCGCCCGCCACTCCGCCGACCACGGCGGCGGGCACACCCGCGGCGGCGGCGCCCGCCAGCGCGCCGCCGACGGTCGCGGCGGCGATCTTGTCGGAGCGGCTGGGGTTGATGCCGATGGACCGCCCCTC
>NZ_BAGK01000223.1 GCF_000308795.1 Nocardia thailandica NBRC 100428
GGTAATCGGTGTCGTCGAGGTAGTCCTCGCCCGCGTAGCCGTCGGTGTCGGGGCCCGGGTCGTTCTGGTGTACCGGGCGGTGCCCGCCGGAGACCGGGCGGTACACCTCGGTCCGGGCGTCGGCGTTGTCGGGGTCCGGCGGGGCCTGCGGCGGGGTCTTCGCCTGCGGCCACGGCTCCGGGGCATTCGCCGGCCCCGGCGGCGGGGCCTCGGCGGGCGCGGGTTTGGTCCGGTTACGGGCCGACCAGGCGGGCAGGCCGCCGGTGCCTGGCGCGTTGCGCCGCTCCAGGGGCGGCCGGTCGGCGTCGGGCCGCGGCGGCGCGGGCGCGAACGCCTGCGTCGGCTGGGCGAAGTCCTGGGCGGGCGGCGGGAACGCGGGCGCGAACGCCTGGGTGGGCGCGGGCGGCGGGAACGCGGGCGCCTGGGGCTGCGGCGGATACGCGGGCGCCGGGTCGGGCGCGAACGACGGCGGGGCGCTCGGCTCGAAACCCAGCGCGCGATCGATCACCTCGGTGTAGTCCCCGACCGGGGCGCCCATCTGCCAGGTCGCCGCGGCGGCCGCCTCCGACTCCTCCCGTGCCTCGGCCGCCCTGCGGCGCGCGGCCCGGCCACCGGCGGGCGGCGCGGCGGGCGCCTCCGCCTCCTCGTCCGGATCGGGCTTGCGGCGGCGGCCACCGCCGCCGACCGCGGGCAGCGCCCCGGAGCCGAACATCTGCGCGATCTGCGGATCGACCGGCTGATCGCCCTCGGGACCGCCGAGCCTGCCCGCCCGCCGACGCCCGGACCGGGACCCGGTGTCGGGGGCCTCGGGCTGGAACGCCTGCGGCGCCGCGGGTTCGGCGCCGCGCGCCTCGGCGCGGTACGGGCCGAACGGATCCGCCGACGGACGCGCCTCGGCCCGGTACGGACCGAAGGGATCGGCGGTGGCCGGGTCGGCGGCGCGCTGCGCGCTCAGCCCCAGCGGGTCGCGCGGATCGGGCGCGGAGAACCCCGAATGCGGGTCGAACCGGGTGATCGGCCCGGACATGGGCGAATAGGCGGGCTCGGCCGGGCCGGGCGGCGGATACGGCGCGGGCTGCGCGGCCGCGGGCGGCGGGCTGTAGGCGGGCGGCTCCGGGGCGGGCTCGGGCTCCTGGCTCGGCGCGGAATGGCTGCTGCCGCCGTTGCGCGGCACGCTGGGCAGGTCACCGGTCAGCGCGTCGACGGGGATGCCCCGGCCGCTGCGCCTGCGCCTGCCGCCCGAGGACGCGCCGGAATCGCCCCCCTGGCGACCGTTGCGGGCCAGCAGCTCGGCGACCGATAGCTGTTTGGAGTCCTCGCTGCTCATGACGACATCGTTCCTCCGACAACCCCTCGGATGCCCGGCGGCGACGTCAGCGGCGCCCCGTTCGGTTCGGCATCGAGCTTGCGCAGGATCAGGCCCTCCCGCAGCGCCCACGGGCAGATCTCGATGCTGTCGAGCGACAACGCCCGCATACTCGCCTCCGCGACCAACGCGCCGGCCACCAGCTGCTGGGACCGATCCGAACTCACACCTTCCAGCTCCGCGCGGTCGGCCGCGGTCATCCGGGAGATGAACGCGATCAGCTGTCGCAGGCCGGAGCTGGTCAGTGTACGGCGCACCCGCGGTCCCGCGGCGGACGGCGCCGCGCCGGTCAGCCGCGCCAGCGAACGGAAGGTCTTGGACGTGCCGACCGCCAGATCCGGCTTACCCGCCTCCCGCAACTGCTTGGCGGGCACCACCAGCTCGGCGTCGAGCCAGTCGCGCAGCATGGCCACCTTGCGCTTGCCCGGCGGGTCGTCGCGCAGCCACTCCCGGGTCAGCCTGCCCGCGCCCAGCTGCAGCGACAGCGCCACATCGGGCTCCTCGTCGCCGCCGTTCGACATCTCCAGCGAGCCGCCGCCGATGTCGAGATTGAGGATGCGGCCCGCGCTCCAGCCGAACCAGCGCCGCACCGCGAGGAAGGTCAGCCGGGCCTCGTCGGCGCCGGAGAGCACCTGCAGATCGACACCGGTCTCGGTGCGCACCCGGTGCAGGACCTCGTCGGAGTTGGTGGCCTCGCGCAGCGCGGAGGTCGCGAACGGCATCAGCTCGACGCATTGCGAATTGCGGGCCAGATCGGCGAATTCGGCGACCGTCGCGATCAGCCTGCCCGCGCCGGCCTCGGTGATCCGGCCGTGATCGTCCATGCTCTCCGACAGCCGTAACGCGGCCTTGGAGGAGCTCATCGGCATCGGGTGACCACCACGATGCGCGTCCACCACCAGCAGGTGAACGGTATTGCTTCCGACATCGAGCACACCAAGCCGCACAGGAACACGGTACTGGGTTGCCCGGAGTTACGAGGCAGGCGACTGAACTGTTAGCGTCACCAGGTGTGGCAGCAGGCACAGCAGAGGGCGACCGAACCCCGCTCCGACCTGGGGGGAAGATCGACCCGAGCCCGGAGGTCGATCTCGATTTCCCGCGCGAGTGGATCGAGTTCACCGACCCAGCAAATGACGAGCACCAGATCGTCGCGGATCTGACCTGGCTGCTGTCGCGGTGGACCTGCGTCTTCGGCACGCCCGCCTGTCAGGGGATCCTCGCCGACCGCCCCGACGACGGCTGCTGCTCGCACGGCGCGTTCCTGTCCGACAAGGACGACCGCAAACGCCTCGCGGCCGCTGTGAAGATGCTCACAGCCGACGACTGGCAGCTGATGGGCGAGGCCACCGAGAAGGGCAAGGTGGTCAAGAAGGGTTACCTCGAACTCGACGAACTCGAGGACGAGCCCGCCCTGCGTACCCGCCGCTTCGACGGCGCCTGCATCTTCCTCAACCGGCCCGGCTTCGCCGGCGGCCCCGGCTGCGCCCTGCACATCATGGCCATGCGCAAGGGCATCGAGCCGCTGGAAGTGAAGCCGGACGTGTGCTGGCAGCTCCCCATCCGCCGCACCCAGGACTGGGTCGACCGCCCGGACGGCGTGCAGATTCTGCGCACCGTGATCACGGAGTACGACCGGCGCGGCTGGGGCCCCGGCGGCCTCGACCTGAACTGGTACTGCACCGGCTCCCCCGACGCCCACGTCGGCGCCCGCCCGGTCTGGCAGTCCTACGGCCCCGAACTGCGCGAACTGCTCGGCGCGCCCGCCTACGAGGAACTCGCCCGGCACTGCCGCCGCCGCGAGGGCCTCGGCCTGGTCGCCGTCCACCCGGCCACGACCCACGCCCAACGGATGAACGGCGATTAACCTCCTCGCCATGCGTGCTTCACCGAGCTGCGGTTGGATAGCTGCTCATGTCGAAGAAAGCGCTTTCCCTGGCGACCATCGTGATCGGCGCCACCCTGTCCATGAGCGGCCTGGCCAACGCCGAGCCGAACGGTGACCCGGCCAAGTACGCCGACTTCACCCACCTGTTCGTGAACTACAACGACCCCGCCGCGCTCGATGCCGCCAAGAACGGCAAGTTCCTCATCGTGAGCCCGCAGGGCACCAGCACCACCATCGCCTGCCGCGGCAACGGCGCCGACGTGCCGATCTACGACTGCATGCAGGAAGACGCCTACGGCTGGTTCAACCTGAAGAAGATCAACACGCCGCTGGGCGAGGCGTGGAGCTCGCTGCCTGTGTAGTCGGCGGCTGGCGCCGCGGTTTTCGGCCTCGTGACCTCGGCGCCGAGAGGCGAGACTGCGCCTACGGCGATACGTCTCGCCTCTCGGCGCCGAGGCGGCCGAAAACGTACATGAAGCCCGGCAGATTTCTCTGCCGGGCTTTTTCGTGCGCGGTTCTTCTACGCCTCGAGCTTGTAGCCGAGGCCGCGGACGGTCACCAGGTGTTCCGGCTTGGCGGGGTCGGCCTCGATCTTGGAGCGCAGGCGCTTGACGTGGACGTCGAGGGTCTTGGTGTCGCCGACGTAGTCGGCGCCCCAGACGCGGTCGATGAGCTGGCCTCGGGTGAGGACGCGGCCGGAGTTGCGGAGCAGGTACTCGAGGAGGTCGAACTCCTTGAGCGGCAGGGTGACCTGGCTGCCGTTGACGTGCACGGTGTGCCGGTCGACGTCCATGCGCACGGGACCTGCCTCGAGGACGCCGTTCTCGCTGCCGGAGTCGAGTTCGTCGCCCGCGCCGCGGCGCAGGACGGCGCGGATGCGGGCGATGAGCTCGCGAGCGGAGTACGGCTTGGTGACGTAGTCGTCGGCGCCCAGTTCCAGGCCGACGACCTTGTCGATCTCGCTGTCGCGCGCGGTCACCATGATCACCGGGACGCCGCTGCGGGTGCGCAGCTGCTTGCACACGTCGGTGCCGCTCATGCCGGGCAGCATCAGGTCGAGCAGGACGATGTCGGCGCCCGAGCGGTCGAATTCGGCCAGCGCCGAGGGTCCGTCACCGACCACGGTGACGTCGAAGCCCTCCTTGCGCAGCAGGAACGCGAGCGGATCGGCCAGCGACTCCTCATCCTCGACGATCAGAACACTCGTCATCTGCGTGCCTCCACACCGTTCGTCCGGCCCGGCGCGGTGCGCGGGTCGATGGTTTCTCTCGTGGTGAGCTCCGTGATCGGCTCCACCTCGTCCTCGCCGTCCGTCTCCAGATGGGCGGGGATGCGCAGGGTGAAGGTCGATCCGGTGCCCAGCTTGCTCCACAGGGTGATCTCACCGTTGTGGTTGGCGGCCACGTGCTTGACGATGGCCAGGCCGAGTCCGGTGCCGCCGGTCGAGCGGGAGCGGGCCTTGTCGGAGCGGAAGAACCGCTCGAACACCCGCTCCTGGTCCTCCTTGGCGATGCCGATGCCGCGGTCGGTGACGGCCATGGCGACGTGATCGCCGCGCAGCGACCGGCTGACCGACACGTGCGACCCTGCGGGCGAGTACGCGATGGCGTTCTCCACCAGGTTCGACAGGGCGGTCACCAGCAGGGTCTCGTCGCCGAGCACCTCCAGCCCGCTCGGCCGGTCGGTGCTGACGGTGATGCCCGCGGCCTCGGCGGCGGTACGCGAGCGGTCGACCGCCTGCTGCACCACGGTGTCGACGTCGACCACGGCCAGATCGGGCAGCTTCTCGGCGCCCTGGAGGCGCGAGAGCGCGATCAGCTCGGTGACCATCTTGCCGAGGCGTCGCGACTCGTCCAGGACGCGGGTGCCGAAGTGGCGGACCGCGTCGGGATCGTCGGCGGACTCGAGCAGGGCCTCGGCGAGCAGGCTCATCGCGCCGACCGGCGTCTTGAGCTCGTGGCTGACGTTGGCGACGAAGTCGCGGCGGGTGGCCTCCATGCGGGCCTGCTCGGAGTCGTCGTCGGCGAACAGGACGACGAACCCGGTCTCCTCCCGGGACAGCCGCCGCGCGACGCCGCGCACGGCGATGCTGCCACGCCCGGGCGTCGGGTTCTTGGCGGTGAGATCGAATTCGGCGGAATCGCCGGTGCCGAGCACCTTCTCCACCGCGGTCCAGGCCCGTTCGTCGAGCAGGCGGTTGCGGACCAGGCCGAGTTCCTCGGCGCGCGGATTGACCAGGACGACGTCGCGGTACTCGTCGACGACGGCGATGCCGCTCTCGGAGGCGAGCACGATCAGGTCGAGCACCTGCGACATGGTCAGGCCGGTGTCCTCGGTGACGCGGGCGGCCTGTCGCGCGTTCACATACGGGATCAGCAACCCGCCGACTGCCAGACCGACGACAGCCGCCAGGACTGCCAGAAGCACGGCCTGCGGAACACTCACGTCTCTGATCGTACGAGTGCGACCGACATCCCCGGCGGCGGGTGCGAGAAGTTTCGCGCAGGTCACAGGCCCTTGGGTCGGTGTTAGCCGGTTGTTCACCCGCCGGGCACCCGGCATGTCGCGGTGGCGGTCTCACTCCTCCGGCGGGCCGTACAGGCCGGTGGTGACGGCGTCTCCGTGGCGCTCGACCCAGGCGCCGAGCGCGTAGATCGGCCCGAGCAGATCGCGGCCCGCCGCGGTGAGTTCGTACTCGACGCGCGGCGGCGCCTCGGCGTAGCGGACCCGCCGCACGAGGGTCATCGCCTCCATCCGGCGCAGGGTCTGGGTGAGCATCTTCTGGCTGATGCCGCCGACCGCGGCGCGCAGATCACCGTGCCGCAGGGGGCCGTCGCGCAGGGTGTACACCAGCACCGGCAGCCACGAGTTGCCGAACAGGTCGACGCCGAGGCGGGCCGGACAGTCGGCCTGGTAGTCGCCGTAGGGCGGATAGCGCACGGGCGCCGGGGTTTCCGTCGTCACGGATCCAGCCTGCCACCGCCGAAGGGCACCCGCGGGTGCCTGTCGGACTTCCTAGCGTCTTGTGGTGCCGCGATCGCCGGCACACGGAACTTCAGGAGTCGACATGCGAATCGGAATCATCGGCGCGGGCGCGATGGCCGCCGCGCTGGGCGGGGGTTGGGCCTCGGCGGGGCACGAGGTGTTCATCGGCGCGCGGTCGGGGGACGCCGCGCACGCGCTCGCCGCCAGGATCGGCGCCGCGCACCCGCTCGGCGCGAGCGCCGGCGGCCCGGCCCCGGCCGGGACGACGCGCCCTAGGGGCGAATCGGGCCTCGACGCGCCCGCTACCGGGGCCGCTACCCGGACACCGCGCTGGGGCGCTGTCGGTGCGGCGATCGAGGGGGCCGACGTGGTGCTGCTGGCCGTCCCGGTGGGGGCGCTCGCCGCGGTACTCGGCGCGCACGGCGACGCGCTGGCGGGGAAGGTCGTCATCGACTGCACCAACGCCTTCGCGCCCGATACCTCGGCGCCCGACGGCACGGCCGCTTTCGTGCTGAGCGAGGACGCGGTGGCCGAGCGTGTCGCGGCGAGCGCGCCGAAAGCGCGGGTGGTCAAGGCCTTCAACCTGCTCGCCGCCGAGGTCTGGGCCGGGACGGACCGCGTGTTCGACGGCGCCCGGCTCGCCGTGCCGATCTGCGGTGACGATCCCGCCGCGGTGCGGACGGTCGCGGGCCTCGCCGAAGACCTCGCGCTACAGCCGTTCCCGGCGGGCGGGCTGCACCGCGCGAGGTATCTGGAGGCCACCGCGGTGTTCACGGTCGGCCTGTGGTTCGCGGGGTCCGACGCGCGCGCGATGCTGCCGCCCTGTCGGCCGCGTTCGCCGTCGAAGACTGAACGCCGCCGGTGAACGGCGGCGGGTCTTCCGCGGTCGCGGTGGCACCCGGCGCTACCCCGTGACACGCCGGGCGACCACCGGTCAGGCGGCCAGGCCGAGGCCGAGGGCGACGGCGACCGGGGCCAGGTAGAGGACCGGGAACGCGACGGTCTTGTACGAGCGGGCGCGCAGCACGGTGAGGACGGCGCCGGCGAAGTACAGGATCAGGCCGATCGCGGCGGCCAGGCCGATCGCGGGGATCCACAGGCCGGCGAGCAGGCCGAGCGCCCCGGCCGCCTTGGCGAGGCCGAGGGGCGTCCACCAGGTCGTCGGGACGCCGTAGTCCACCAGCGGGTCGACGACGAACGGGGCGCGACGCAGCAGCGAGAAGGCCGAGAAGCCGACCCAGAGCGCGGCGACGACGGTGACGATGACGTAGGCGGTGTGCATGGCGATTCTCCTTCGGCGGCCGCACTTCTCGCGGCGTCTGCCCAGGTGACGACGCGGCGCCGGGGAGTGTGACATCGCCGGTCCCGGAGACAGCGCGGCCCCGCACCGCCGAGGACGGTGCGGGGCCGAGGCGGAGCGAACTGCTACTTGCCGCCCTGGTTGGCGACGGCGGCGGCGCCCGCGGCCGCGGCCTCGGGGTCGAGGTAGTCGGCGGCCTTGACCGGGCGCAGGTTCTCGTCGAGCTCGTAGCGCAGCGGGATGCCGGTGGGGATGTTCAGGCCGGCGATGTCGGCGTCGGAGATGCCGTCGAGGTGCTTGACCAGCGCGCGCAGCGAGTTGCCGTGCGCGGCGACCAGCACGGTCTTGCCCGAGCGCAGCTCGCCGGCGATGGTGTCCTCGAAGTAGGGCACGACGCGGGCGACGACGTCCTTCAGGCACTCCGTCTTCGGCACGTCGATGCCGGCGTACCGCGGGTCGCCTTCCTGGGTGTATTCGTTGTCGTCGGCGATGGGCGGCGGCGGGGTGTCGTAGCTACGGCGCCACAGCATGAACTGGTCCTGGCCGTACTTCTCGCGGACCTGTTCCTTGTTCTTGCCCTGCAGGTCGCCGTAGTGGCGCTCGTTGAGCCGCCAGTCGCGCACGACCGGGATCCAGTGCCGGTCGGCCGCGTCGAGCGCGTTGTTGGCGGTGCTGATCGCGCGGCGCAGCAGCGAGGTGTAGACGACGTCGGGTTCGATGCCGTGCTCGGCGAGCAGCTCACCCGCGCGCTTGCCCTCGGCGACGCCCTTGTCGGTCAGGTGCACGTCCACCCAGCCGGTGAACAGGTTGAGGGCATTCCATTCGCTCTCGCCGTGGCGCAGCAGCACGAGGGTGTACGTCATGGGGTCATTCTGGCACGGGCGACCGGCGCGCCGGCCAGGGTGTCCGGGCGGGCGGTGGGGAGCCTAGGCCCACTCCACCTCGTCGAACCCGACGACGAGCCCGTGCGGGCCGCCGGATACCACGGCGTCGACGCGTAGCCGCGCCTGCTGCGGATCCACCTCCCGCACGACCGCGCACACCCCTCGGAACGGACCAGCTGGAATATGGACGACATCGCCCGGCACGTAGTCGGTGGTCACCTCGTCGAGGCTACGCCCGGCGCGCGCCGACGGCGGGTAACGCGCCGGGGCCCGATCCCCCGGCCGTCGGTCGGTTTCCGGGCGCGGCGCCCCGTGTACCGGCGCCCGGCTCAGCGTCCGGCTTCGACGGCGAGCACGCCCGCGCCGAGCAGGGTCGGTCCCTCCCACAGGTCCGAGAGTTCCACCCGCAGGTCGCGCACGAATCCGAGGCGCGCGTGCCGGGCGACCGCGGCACGCAGCGGTCCCCACAGGGCGGGCCCGGATCGCGCGAAGCCGCCGCCGATCACCACCCGGTCGATGTCGAGCAGGGCGGCGGCCGAGGAAACCGCCTGTCCCAGCGCGGTTCCGGCGCGGGCGAGCGCGACGAGCGCGACGGCGTCGCCCGCGCGGGCGGCGGCCGCGAGGTCCTGCCCGGTGCGCCCGTCCCAGCCGTGTTCCCGCGCCCAGCGGGCCGCGGACATGCCGCTCGCGACGGCCTCGACGCAGCCGAATCCCCCACAGCCGCACGGGTCGTCCCGGCCGGGGACCACCAGGTGCCCGATGTGCCCGCCGTTGCCGGTGCGTCCCCGCAGGACGCGCCCGTCGGCGATGATCCCGCCGCCGACCCCGGACGACACCGTCATCGCCAATCCGTCTCGCGCGCCGCGCAATCCGCCGAGCCGGTGCTCGGCCAGCGCCAGCGCGGCGCCGTCGATGGCGAGTTCGATCGCGGCGCCGGGAAACAGCCCGGCGACCCGCGCGACGATCGGGAACCCGTCCCGCCACTCCGGCAGGTTCAACGGCCCGATGACCCCGTCGGGCACCGACACCGGCCCCGCCGCGCCGATCCCGACGGCCAGGACGGGCCTGCCGTCCGCGACCGCGCGCAGCAGTTCCGCGCATCGTCCCCACGCGTCCGCGTCGGGCACGTCGACCTGCCGCACCCCGTGCAGCGCGTACCGCTCGTCGACGACGGCCGCGGCGAACTTGGACGCGCCGATGTCGAGCGCGACCCGGATCCCGCTCACGATGCCCCCGTCGCCGGTCAGGACCGCTCGGCGTCGTCGATCAGGTGCTCGAAGGCGCGCAAATTCTTCAGCGACTCGCCCCGCGACACCCGCCACTTCCATTCCTTGCGGATGGATTCCGCGAAGCCGAGTTCGAGCAGGACGTTGAAGTCGTTGTCGACCGCCTCGAGCACCTGGCCGAAGAGGCGGTCGAGTTCGTCAGGGGTGACCGAGTCGGTGGAGAAGCGGCCGACGAGGTAGATGTCGCCGACGTTGTCGAGGGTGTAGGCCACCCCGTAGAGGCGGCGGTTGCGGCGCAGCAGGTACTTGTAGACGCCCTCGAAGTTCTCGTCGGGCTTGCGGCAGACGAACGACTCCACCCGCATGCCGTGCTTGCCCAGGGTCAGCATGACGGTCGTCTTCAGCTTGCGTTCGCCGGGGAGCACCACGACGAACACCTCGGCGGCGGGACGGGTGAATTCGATCTCGCGATCGGTCAGGGTCGACTCGATCACCTCGCCGAGCCGGGCGGACTCGCTCACCTGCGCACTCCTGTCCGGCGCCGCCACAGCGCCCGTGATCTGGCCTGACCCGCCTCGCCGGTGAGGGCGACCGGGCCGGGGCCGGTCCGGAATCCGGCCATGGCGGCAGAGTAGCTGCCGAGCAGGCCCTCGGCGGTGTGCGCCCAGGAGAAGCGGCTCGCGTGCTCGACCGCGGCGGCGCCCATGGCGGTCAGCCGGGCGGGGTCGCCGAGCAGGGTGCCGAGCGCGTCGGCCCAGTCGCCGGTGCGGTGCCCGGCGACGAGCATGCCGGATTCGCCGTCGCGGACCGCGGTGCCGAGGCCGCCGACGTCGGCGGCCAGCACCGGGGTGCCCGCGGCCTGGGCCTCGATGGCGACCAGGCCGAAGGACTCGTTGTAGCTGGGCACGGCGACCAGGTCGGCGGCCCGGTAGACCTGCACGAGCCGGTCCGGCGGCTGCGGCGGAAGGAAGGTGACCCGGTCGCTGATCCCCAGCTCGGCGGCGAGGTCGATGAGCGCGTCCGGCCGGGCCAGCCCGGTGCCGGACGGCCCGCCGACGATCAGCACCCGCAGCGGGACGTCGGGGCGGCGGGACAGGAGTTCGGCCGCGGCGCGCACGAGCACGTCCGGCGCCTTGAGCGGCTGGATCCGCCCGACGAACGCGACGACCTGTTCGTCGGCGCGCAGGCCGAGCAGCGCGCGGGCGGCGCGCTTGTCGCCGGGGCGGTAGCGGGTGAGGTCGGCGCCGGGCGGGACGACGTCGATGCGTTCGGGGTCGGCGCCGTAACGCTCCCACAGCTCGCGCGCCTCGTCGCCGGTGTTGGCCACCAGCCGGTCGGCCTCGGCGATGACCTGCTTCTCGCCGATCATCCGGGTCTCCGGCTCGGGGGTGTCGCCCTCGGCGAGCGCGGCGTTCTTCACCGCGGCCAGCGTGTGCGCGGTGAAGACCAGCGGCACCCGCCAGCGGTCGCGGGCCAGCCAGCCGACCTGGCCGGAGAGCCAGTAGTGGGAGTGGACGAGGTCGTAGTGGCCGGGCAGGTGCCTGGCCTCCTGCCGGAGCACCTCGGCGGTGAACGGGCACAGCTGGGTGGGCAGGTCGTGTTTGTCCAGCCCCTCGAACGGCCCGGCGACGACGTGGCGCACCAGCACGCCGGGCGCGGCCTCGGCGACGGGCGGCAGGTCGGAGGAGGTCGCGCGGGTGAAGATCTCGACTTCGGTGCCGCGGCGGGCCAGCTCGAGCGCGGTCTGCAGCACGTAGACGTTCATGCCGCCCGCGTCGCCGGTGCCGGGCTGCGCCAGGGGTGAGGTGTGCACCGACACCACCGCGATACGGCGTGGCCGAGGGTCCGATCTGCGCTCACTCACACCTACCAGTGTGCACTCCGGCGCCGGACCGCCGTCGCGGCTACCGGCCGCAGTGACGGCCGTCACTGCGTCGGGCCGGTCACCGGTTCAGTGCTTCCTCGAGCACCAGCCAGGACTTGTGCAGGTCGTCCTGCCAGTAGCCCCAGGAGTGCGTGCCGGTCGGGCGGAGCTCGACGGTGGCCGGGATGTCGAGCGAGGCGAGCCGGTCACGCAGCTGGATGGTGCAGATGTTGGTGACCGCCTCGAGGAACGCGCCGAACATCAGCTGATAGGTCAGCTGGAGCGGGTCGCCCTGGGCGACGATCGAGTCGTGCGGGCCGGGCACGCCCGACCCCGAGGACATGTACACCGCCGTGCCGCGCAGCGCCTCGGCGTGCAGATAGGGGTCGTTGGCCTTCCAGGCCGGGTCCGACGGCGGGCCCCACATGTTGGCGACGTTGCCGAGCCGCGAGCCGACCACGGCGCTCACGATCGCCTGGCCGCGCGGGTCGGAGGTCTGCACGCAGCCGCTGTAGGAGCCGATGGCCTTGTACAGGCCCGGCGCGTCGAGGGCGAGCTGGAAGACCGCGGTGCCCGCCATGGACAGCCCCGCGATGGCGTTGGCGCCGCTGCCGTGGAAGGTGCGGTCGACCAGGGGCGGCAGTTCCTTGGTGAGGAAGGTGCTCCAGCGCAGGCGGCCGAGCACCGGGTCGTCGGCGCGCCAGTCGGTGAAGTAGCTGCCCGCGCCGCCGAACGGGATCACCACGTTGACCTGCTTGTCGCGGAAGAACTCGACCACGTCGGTGCGGTCGAGCCAGTTGCCGTCGGCGCCGCCGCCGACGCCGTTGAGCAGGTAGAGGGTGGGGGCGGGCCGGTCGCGGTCGGGCGCCCGCAGCACCCGGACCTGGGTGACCTTCTGCATGGCCGCGGAGTACACGGCCACGTCGGTCATCCGGTCGGCGACGTCGTGCATCTCGTCGATGCGCGGGCCGGGCGCCGGCTCGGCGGCGGCGGGCCCCACCGGCGCCAGCAGGCCGGTCACCCCGGCGAGCAGCGCCATCGTTGTCACAGCGAGGCGTTCGGAAAACCGCGCAGTGAACACCGAAACCTCCCAACCCGGCGCCCCCGTCCGCGGGACACCGCAATGGCAGCCAGTGAACGGCATGAGAACGTGCCCGCGCAGCCATTCCCGCGAATGTTGTGAGCAATACCATAAAGAGGTTTGAAAGATTGTGCCGCGCCGCGAAACACGGCACACAGACCATAACCGACGGGCCGGTTTCGCACTCTCTGTACAGATCACAACCCGGCAACGGCCCCGTTGGTAGTCCGCGACAAACCCGGCATCAGCGCAGCTCATCGCGCCATCCACGCGCCTACGCTGCCGATCACAAAACCATCTATGGCCGTGCCCTTTTCGAAGAACCGCGGCCCGTCCCGGCCCAGCAGTGCGGAGGCACAAATGTCCGAATTCGCCCTCGCGGGAACACGGTGCCGGGCGAAGTGGAAAAACGACCAGCCGGATTATTCGCCGCCGGGACCGCGATATCGCCCCGGACGGCCGGGGGTCCGCGCGTGACCGGCACGGAGGCCGCGCGCCGGCCGGGAGACGCTGCCGCGCAATCCGATTCGGGCCCGCTCGTCGCCGGGGCGCCCCTGGTGTCCTGGGTCGCCTTCGGCGGCTGCCTGCTCGCGGTCTTCATGCAGATGATCGACGTGACCATCGTCAACACCGCGCTGCCCGCGATCACCGCCGACCTGCGCGCGACACCCGCCCAGCAGCTGCTCGTGGTCACCGCCTATTCGGTGGCGTTCGCGGTCACCCTGCTGCCCGCGGCCCGGCTGGGCGAGCGGGCCGGACGGCGGGCGATGTTCCTCGCCTCGGTGCTCGGCTTCACCGCGGCCTCGGTGTGGTGCGGGATGTCGGCGACGGCGACCGAGCTCGTCGTCGCCCGCGTCGCGCAGGGCGCGGCGGGCGCGGGCATGGCGGCGCAGACCATCGCCATCCTCGGGCTCCTCTTCCCGCACGCGCTGCACACCGCGGTCTTCGCGGTCTACGGCGCGACCGCGGGCCTGGCGGGCATGCTCGGGCCGATCCTGGGCGGGGCGCTGGTGAGCGCGAACATCGCCGGGTCGCACTGGCACGCGGTGTTCCTGATCAACCTGCCGCTCGGGCTGTTCGCCTCCGCGGTCGCCTGGCGGTATCTGCACGTCGAGAAGTCCACCCGGCGACCCGGTTTCGACCCCGTCGGCACGGTCCTGTCGGTGACGGGCCTGCTGCTCGCGCTGTCGGCGCTGGCGTGGATCCAGGAGGCGGGCTGGCGGATCGGCGCCGTCGCGCTCGGCGGCGCGGGGCTGGCGATCGGCGCGGTCTTCGTCGGCCATCAGCTGCGCTCGGCCCGCCGGGGCGGGGCGCCGCTCGTGCGGCCGGAACTGTTCGGCGATCGCGGCTTCGCCGTCGGATCGGTGCTGGTCACCCTGTTCTTCGGGCTGTTCGCCGCGTTCGTGTTCGCGGCCTCGATCATCCTGCAGGACATCGTCGGTTTCTCGCCACTGCGCACCGGGCTCACCATGACACCGTTCGCGCTCGGCGCGGGCGCGGGGGCGCTGGCGTCGCTGTTCCTGGTGCGCCGCTTCGGGGTTCGCGTGCCCGCGCTGGCACTGTGCTGGTTCGGCTTCTGCCTCTTCGTCGCGGCGGGCTACCTGTGGTGGACCGGCGGGACCGTCGACCTGCGGGTCGCGGTCGCGCCGATCTTCGTGTGCGGCCTCGGCGTCGGGGTCTTCGGGGTGCAGATCCAGCCCCTCATGCTGGCCGGGCTCGACCAGGACCGGATGGGCGAGGCGTCGGGCCTGCTGCCGACCATCGAGCAGATCGGCAACGGCCTCGGCCTCGCCCTGCTCAGCGCGCTGTTCTTCCGGTCGCACACGCTGGGCGGCGCGATCGTGATGTTCTGTGCGATCGGGGTGACCGCGCTGGTCACCGGGGTCGTCGCGCTGGCGCTGCCCGCCCCCGCGACGGAGGAGTGAGCGGTACCACAGCACGGGCCCTTCGGCGGCGGCCGCCGCCGGGTATAGCGTGAGCCCGTGGGCGCAGGTCCGAATTCCGTTGCCGGGCAATGGGATCAACCGGACACAGCGCCCATACGGCGCGTGAGCGACCGTGTCCTACCGTTCCCGAGCCACCTGCGCGGGCAGTGTCGGCGCACCGTGACTCGGCGCAAGCAGGAGTCACCGCATGACCGTCCCCGTCCTCAGCCGCCGCTCGCTCGGCCTGGCCACCCTCGGCCTGTTCGCCGCCGCCTGCGGCACGAGCAGCACCAACGCCGCCCTCGCCCCGCCGCCGCAGGCGGGCGCGCACTGGGGATACGACGGCGAGGACGGACCCGACCACTGGGCCGACCTCGACCACGACTACTCGCTGTGCGGCACCGGCCACGTCCAGTCCCCCATCGACCTGCCCGCGGCGGCGCACGGCGCGGGCCAGGACATCGTCATCGACTACGCCGAACCGCTCGCGGCGGCGAAGATCACCCACAACGGCCACACCCTGCAGATCGCCGCCCCCGCGGGCAACGCCAACCGGATCGTGGTGGGCGGCAGGGTCTACGACCTGCAGCAGTTCCACTTCCACACCCCGAGCGAGCACACGCTCGACGGCGCGACGACCAGCATGGAACTACACCTGGTGCACCGCAACGCGCAGGGCAGGCTGGCCGTCCTCGCCGTGCTGCTCGCCGAGACCGACCAGCACTCGCCCTACCGGCGGATCCTGTTCGGCGGCCCCGCCGAGGCGGGCGGGACCAAGACCGTCGCCGGGCCGGTCGACCTGAACAGCTTCCTGCCCACCGACTTCGGCCAGTACCAGTACACCGGCTCCCTGACCACGCCACCGTGCAGCGAGGGCGTGGCGTGGACGGTGCTGCGCACCCGCATGCCGGTCGGCGCCGACGAGGCCGCCTACTTCCGCGCGCTGTTCCCGCACAACTCCCGCCCGGTCCACCCGGTCAACGGGCGGGCGATCGTGCCGACCGAGCACTGAGCCCGCTCAGTCCAGCGCGTCGAGGAACCCGCTCAGTTCGGCGACGAACCGGGCGGGGTCCTCGATGAACAGGCCGTGCTGGGCGCCCTCCCAGAACGAGCCGCGGGCGTCGGGGGCGGTGTCGAGGATGTACCGGCCGCTCTCGACGGGGACGACCGGATCGGCGGTGCCGTGCAGCACCAGGACCGGGATGTCGAGGGCGCGCAGGGTCTCGGTGTTGTCGATCGTCCGGTAGAACAGCGCCTTGCGCACGCGCGGCGGCGTGGCCAGGCTGCCGCCGAAAAGGCGCTGGGCGTCGACGCCCTTGTCCGCGCCGGGACCGGTGTTGGCGTTGCCGAACGCCGCGAAGGCGCGCACCGCCCGGCCCGCGCTCTCCTCGAAGACACCGGGGATCGCCTTCTGCATGGCGGGCCCCTGCGCCGCGCCCGGCACGCCGCGCCCGATGCCGGCCAGCGAACCGGTGTAGACCAGACCGGCGACCGCGCCGGTGCCGTAGGTCGCCAGGTAGTCGGTGGCGACGATGCCGCCGTAGGACCAGCCGAGCAGGACGGCGCCGGAGTCGATGTCCTCGGCGGCCAGCACGGCGGCCACGTCGCCCGCCCAGTTCTTCGGGTCGTCGTACCCGGCCTCCGGCGCGTCGGAGTAGCCGTGCCCGCGCAGGTCGACCGCGATGACCCGGTAGCGGCCCGCCAGCTCGTCGGCCGCCGCGCCCCAGCAGGTCAGGTTCCCGGCCCAGCCGTGCAGCAGCACCAGCGGCCTGCCCTGCTCGGGACCGGTGACCCGGTAGACGATCCTGGTGCCGTCGGCGCTGACCACGTCGCGAATTGCCATGCCGCCAGGGTAGTGCGCGCGCAGAACCGATCGGTCCGATCCCAACACTGCCCCCGCGGGCGCCGACTTCCTAGGATCGGGGTCATGACCAAACGCACCGCTGTCGTGACCGGTGCCAGCTCGGGCATCGGCGAAGCCACCGCCCGCGAGCTGGCGAAACAGGGCTACCACGTCTACGTCGGCGCCCGGCGGTTCGACCGGGTGCAGCGGCTGGCCGCCGAGATCGGCGGCACCGCGCTCGAGCTCGACGTCACCTCCGAGGAATCCGTCGCCGCGTTCACCGCCGCGATCGAGCGGGTCGACGTGCTGGTCAACAACGCGGGCGGCGCCAAGGGCCTGGCCAGCGTGGCCGAGGCCGACCTCGACGACTGGCGCTGGATGTGGGAGACCAACGTGCTCGGCACGCTGCGGGTGACCAAGGCGCTGCTGCCCAAGCTCATCGACTCCGGCGACGGCCTGATCGTCACCATCACCTCGATCGCCGCCTTCCACGCCTACGACAACGGTTCCGGCTACACCTCGGCCAAGCACGCCCAGGCCGTGCTGCACCGCACCCTGCGGGGCGAGCTGCTCGGCAAGCCGGTCCGGCTGACCGAGATCGCGCCCGGCGCGGTGGAGACCGAGTTCTCCCTGGTCCGCTTCGACGGCGACGCCGAGCGCGCGGCGAAGGTCTACGAGGGCATCGACCCGCTGCTGGCGCAGGACATCGCCGAGATCGTCGGCTTCGTCGCCGATCGGCCGGCGCATGTGAACCTCGACACCATCGTGGTCAAGCCGCGTGACCAGGCCGAACCGGGACGCTTCGCCCGGCGCAGCTGAATTCGTGTGAACGCGAGGCCCGTGGGGTACCCCTACGGGCCTTTGCTGTCGATTCGCGGGGACGCGGCCCGATGGATACCATCACCGCGTTCGCAGATAGCCGGATGGGAGTTCGAGACATGCGTGGCCTGAAGTCCATTTTCAGCGGTTTCAAAGATTTCCTCATGCGCGGCAATGTGATCGACCTCGCCGTCGCGGTCGTCATGGGTACCGCCTTCACCGCCATCGTGACCGCGGTCACCAAGGGCATCGTCAATCCGCTGCTGGCCGTGCTCGGTTCGTCCAACGAACTCGGCCTCGGCATCCAGCTGGTGGCGGACAAGCCCGCGACCTTCATCGCCGTCGGCCCGATCATCACCGCCTTCATCGACTTCGTCATGATCGCCGCGGTGCTGTACTTCGTGCTCATGCTGCCGATGAAGTCGCTGACCAACCGGTTCGGCACGACCAAGGCCGCCGAGCCGACGCAGACCGAACTGCTGATCGAGATCCGCGATCTGCTCGCCAAGCAGCAGGGTCTGCCGGTCGACGAGCGGGAGCTGGCCCAGATCGCCGAGGACGTGAAGTCGCCCGCGCGCTGACGCGCCACGCCGGGCAGGCCCGCGCCGATGCCCGGCGCGGGCCTCTTCTTCCCTTCCGGAATACCCCCTAGGGGTATATGGTTGTCCCGAACCAGGAGGACGACCATGATCACCGCACTGCTGCGCAACCGCGACTACCTACGACTGTTCACCGCCCAGATCACCGCGCTCTTCGGCACCGGCCTGACCACCGTCGCGCTCGGGCTGCTCGCCTACGACCTCGCGGGCGCGAGCGCCGCCGCCGTCCTCGGCACCGCGCTGACGATCAAGATGGCCGTCTACGTGACCGTCGCGCCGGTCGTCGGCGCCTACGCCGACCGCTTCCCACGCCGGCTCGGGCTGGTCGGCCTGAACGCGATCCGCGCGGGCGTGGTGCTCGCCCTGCCGTTCGTCGACCAGATCTGGCAGATCTACGTCCTCATCGCGCTGCTGCAGACCGCCTCGGCCGCCTACACACCCACCTACCAGGCCGTGCTGCCCGACATCCTGCCCGACGAACGCGACTACACCCGGGCGCTGTCGGCCGCCCAGCTCGCCGCCACCATGGAGACGCTGCTGAGCCCGATGCTCGCCGCGGTGGCGCTGAGCCTGATCAGCTTCCACTGGCTGTTCGTCGGCACGGCCGCCGGTTTCGTCGCCGCCGCCCTGCTGGTGGTCACCACCCGCATCCCCGACGCGAAGCCGGTGCGCCAGAGCGGTTTCGGCGAGCGGATCGCCGCGGGCATGCGGATCTTCGCGCTCACCCCGCGCCTGCGCGGCCTGCTCGGGCTGAACCTGGTCGTGGCCGCCGCGGGCTCGATCGTGATGGTCACCACCGTCAACTACGTGCGCGACACCCTCGGCGGCACCCAGAGCGGGGTGGCGATGCTGCTGGCCGCCAACGGTTTCGGCACCATGCTCGTCGCGCTCACCCTGCCCCGCGTGCTCGACCGGCTCGGCGCGCGCCCCGTCATGCTGACCGGCGGCGCCGTGCTCATCGCCGGGCTGCTCGCGGCGGTCGCGCTGTCCCAGGCGAGCGGCGGCGACTGGCGCTGGATCGCCGCGCCCGCGGTGTGGTCGGTGATCGGCGCGGGCACCGCCGCCGTCCTGACCCCCACCGGCCAGGTGCTGCGCCGTTCCGCCGCGGCGGCCGACCGCCCCGCGCTGTTCGCCGCGCAGTTCTCGCTCTCGCACGTGGCCTGGCTGATCACCTACCCGATCACCGGCTGGCTGGCCACCACCGCCGGGTTCACCGCCACCTGGCTGACCCTGACCGCGTTCGCCGTGGTCGGCCTGGCGGTCGCCGTGGCCTGGTGGCCGCGCTACGACCCCGAGGTCATCACCCACCTGCACCGCGTCGCCGAGACCGACCCCGCGATCCTCACCGACGCCGAACCGGCGGGCGAAGGCTGGGTGCGCCACACCCACCCGTACGTGATCGACGCCGACCACCCCCGCTGGGCCATCCCCGCCTGAGTCACCGCCGCCGGGCGCCGACCCCACCGAGGCCGTGTCGCCCGAGGGGAAACGCCCGGCGGCTCCACGTCAGCCATCCACGACACCCCTCACGCTCCAACGCCGCCGCAACCACCACCGGCCGGCCCCGAGGAGGCCGGCGAGCGCAGCGAGCGTCGCGGCCGTCCCGCCGAAACGCGGGGCGAGACCATGCGCCGCAGGCGCGAGTATCGCCCCGCGTTTCGGCGGGACACCAAGGGCCGCGACTCGAGCGCGCCAGCGCTCCAACTACAGAGCCGACATAGACTTCCACGTGGCGTAGTCGATGGCCCAGTCGTAGATGTCGCCGTCGGCGGCGGACAGGTCGATGCGGGTGCCGGTCACTTCGACCGGATCGCCGTAGAGGGCGGTCGGGAAGTAGGCCTGGGCGTCGGACGGGGACAGGTTGATGCAGCCGTTGGTCACGTTGGCCGAGCCCTGCGCCGACAGCGATTCGGGGTTGGCGTGGATGAATTCGCCGTTGTTGGAGATGCGCACGGCCCAGCGTTCCCGGACGTTGGTGTAGAACGGCGGGTTCGACATGAGGAAGTCCTCGTATTTCTCGGTCACCACGTGGATGCCGGAGCGGGTCACGTTGCGTGCCTCGTTGCCTTCGCCGTAGCTCACGGCGAAGTCGAAGATCGTCTGTCCGTCGCGCACCACCTGCATGCGATGGCTCGGCGCGTTGGCGATGACGACCTGGCTGCGGCCGATGGTGAAGTTCGAGGTGAGGTCGGCGTCGCCGTAGACGCCGCCGCCGAGGTCGACGCCGTAGAGCTTGGCGCTCACCTCGACCTTCGTCCCGGGTGTCCAGTACTCCTTGGTGCGGTAGTGGACGCGGGAGCCGCCGTCGTCGGGCAGCCACGCCCAGGAGCCCTCGGTCGGGGGGTCGGTCTTGATCGTCAGCGCCTTCTGGACCGCCGCCTTGTCGGTGACCGGGCCGGTGAACTTCAGGATGATCGGCGCCGCGATACCGACCTCCTGCCCGTCGCCGATGTTGATCGTGGCGGGCAGGGTCGACTTCGGCGTGACCGTGGTGAAGGTGCCGTCGATCGGGACCGGCTTGTGGTCGGTGCCGGTGGCGGTGCCGGTCCAGGTGTAGGAGGCGCCGTAGCCGAGCGGCTCGGTGACGGTGAAGGTGGTGCGGTCGGGGGACAGCGCGCCGGTGACCTGGCGCCCGTTGGCGTTGGTCAGCGCGACCTGGTCGATCGTGCCGTCGGTGACCCGCACCGCGACCGGCGTGAGCGGGTTGACCTCGGCCGCCCCCGCGGCCGGGGTGATCGCCACCCGCGCCACCGGGCCCTCGGGCTCGGGCGCGGCGCCCGGCTTGTCGATCGTGCACCCGGTCAGCAGCGCCAGCACGGCCAGCAGGATCACCGCGGCCGCGCCCCGCGCCCGGCGTCCGGAACTGGTGTTCACCCAGAGATTGCCCACTCCATCGAATGTACTGGGTGGCCGCCGTCACACCGGTCGCCGGTGAGTTGCCGGGAGCCCCGCGCCGGGGTCTCCCGGCTGGCCTACAGGGTGACGCCGACGGTAACGGGCTCGGGCTCGAGCACGATGCCGAAGCGGTCCCGCACGCCGTCGCGGACCGTCCTTGCCAGCGCGGCGATGTCGGCCGCGCCGGCGCCGCCCCGGTTGGTGAGGGCCAGGGTGTGTTTGGTCGACAGCCGCGCGGGCGCCTCCGGGCCGGGGAACCCCTTGGCGAACCCGGCCCGCTCGATCAGCCAGCCCGCCGAGAACTTGGTGCCCGCCTCGGCCGGGTAGGTCGGCACGGCGACGTCGCCGACGTGCGCGGTGATGGCGGCCAGCACCTCGGGCACCCGGTCCGCGGCGACGACGGGGTTGGTGAAGAACGACCCGGCGCTCCAGGTGTCGTGGTCGGCCGCGTCGAGCACCATGCCCTTGCCCGCGCGCAGCCGCAGCACCTCCTCGCGCACCAGGGCGGCGGGCCGGGACTCGCCGTCGGCGGCGTCGAGCGCCCTGGCCAGTTCGCCGTAGCGCAGCGGCGCGCTGGCGCCGGACGGGTCGAGCGCGAATTCGACCGCGAGGACGAGGGAGGCGTCGCTGTGCTTGAGCACGCTGGTGCGGTAGCCGAACCCGAGTTCGCCCGGTTCCGCCCAGCGGATCTCGCCGGTCGTGCGGTCGAGCAGCCGCACCCGGCGCAGCAGCGCGGCGACTTCGACGCCGTAGGCGCCCACGTTCTGCACCGGGGTGGCGCCTGCGGACCCAGGGATGCCCGACAGGCACTCGAGGCCGCCCAGCCCGGCCGACACGGTCGCGGCGACCACGTCGTCCCAGTTCGCGCCCGCCTCGGCCAGCACGTGGTCCGCGCCGAGGGCCACCCCGGTCGTGGCCACCCGGACCACGACGCCGTCGAAGCCCGCGTCGCTGATCAGCAGGTTCGACCCGCCTGCCAGCACCAGGACCGGGACGCCCGCGCCGTCGAGCGCGCGGACCGTGTCGACGAGAGCCGTGGTGTCCGCGCAGTCGGCGACCGTCGCCGGGCCGCCGACGCGCAGCGTCGTCAGCTGGGCCAGCGGCACCGATTCCCGCAGTACCGCGCCGGTGGAGCCGAGCAGGTCGCCGAGCCGATCGGAATGCACCGTCCGTGTAGTTCGCACGTCTTCAGACGGTAGCCTGTCGCGCATGGCTACACCTCTGGCGTTCACCGCCCGCTACGACCACCCCGTCGAGGCCGTGCGCGCGGCGCTCGCCGACGAGCAGTACTGGAAGGCCCGCATCGCCGAGGTCGGCGGCCCGAACGCCCGGCTCGACTCGTTCGACGACGACGGCACCCAGATCCGGGTGCAGATGGTGCAGGCCATCGCCGCCGACCAGCTGCCGCCCGCGGTCACCGCGGTCCGCCCCGGTGACCTGATCATCCCCCGCACGGAGACCTACGCGGGCACCGTCGGCACCGTCGAGGCCCATGTCGAGGGCGCGCCGGCCACCGTGCGCGGCGAGGTCACCCTCGCCGCCGAGGGCGAGAACGCCACCGTCGTCACGCTCCGGGGCAGCATCGAGGTCAAGATCCCGCTGTTCGGCGGCAAGATCGAGGCCGCCATCGCCGAACACCTCACCGCGCTGCTGGAGGGCGAAGCCGAGTTCACCGGAACCTGGCTGGCGGGCAAGGCCTGAGGGTCACCGGCACGGCTGCCTTGCCGTGCTACCGGTGACCCCCGGTAACCTGTTCCTCCATGGCACGCCGACTGGACTACTCCGCCCGCTACCCGCTCCACAAGACCGAGGAGCTCTACGCGGCGCTGGCGAACCGGGACTACTGGGAAGCGCGCGTCGCCGAGATGCGCAAGCTCACCCCCAACAACGAGGTGGTCAGCCACGAGGTCAGCGACTCGGGCATCGAGGTGGTGCTCAACCACGTGCTGCCGAGGGAGATGCTGCCCGAAATCGCGCAGACGGTGCTGCGCAAGGACATGGTGATCACCCGCAAGGAGAGCTGGGGTCCCTTCGACGCCGAGGAGACCGAGGGGCGCTTCTCGGCCTCGATTCCGGCCGGTCCGGGCAGCCTGACCGGTGACATCCGCCTGTTCCCCACCGAGACCGGCGCCACCATGCGCTTCTCCCCCGTCGCCAAGGTCTTCATCCCCATGGTCGGCCCGCGCCTGGAGCAGCTCATGCTGGTGAACCTGGTCGACCTGTTCCGCGGCGAGCAGGAAGAGACGCTGCGGTGGCTGGAAACCGAGCAGACCGAGGCCCGCTGACCCGACCGGTCGGCACGATCACCCGCGGCACCACCGGCGTCAACCGGCTGCGCCGCAGCGATCGGTGGCTGATCAACGACGAGCTGGTCGCCGGGCGCCTGCGCGCGGCCGCCGACCCGCTCGTGGTCGACCTCGGCTACGGCGCCGCCCCCTGGACCACGCTGGAGCTGGCCGGCCGGCTGCGCACGGTACGGCCCGACGTCCGGGTGGTCGGCCTCGAGATCGACCCGGACCGGGTGGTGCCCGGCCGCGACGGCGTCGTCTTCGCGCGCGGTGGTTTCGAGCTGGCCGGGCTGCGCCCGGTCCTGGTCCGCGCGTTCAACGTCCTGCGCCAGTACGCCGAGGACGAGGTCCCGGAGGCGTGGTCGCGCATCCAGCGGAACCTGGCGCCCGAGGGGCTGCTGGTCGACGGCACCTGCGACGAACTCGGCCGCCGCTGCGCCTGGATCGTCCTCGACCGGCGGCGCCCGCTCTCGTTGACGCTGGCCTGGGATCCGTTCACCGTCGAGCGCCCGTCCGACATCGCCGAACGCCTGCCCAAGGCCCTGATCCATCGCAACGTCCCCGGTGAGCGCGTGCACGCGCTGCTCACCGCCGCCGACCGCGCCTGGGCACAGGCCGCGCCGCTGGCGCCCTTCGGTCCCCGGATCCGCTGGCGCGCGGCCGCGGAGACCTTGCGCGCCACTGGTTTTCCCGTCCGGGCGTATCGCAGACGGATGCGCGACAACGTGTTGTCGGTGCCGTGGGACGTGGTCGCGCCGGGTGCTTGAGCCTCAGACCACCGACAGCGCCCGCGCCACCCGCGCCGCCGCCCGGGGCGGCAGATGCGCGCTGGCGCCGCGGATCTCGTCGCCCGCGCACCGGTGGATGAGCACCGCGTCGGCCACCACCTCTTCGAAGGCCGCCTGACCGATGTCGGTGGACGCCAGGTCGAGCACGGTGCGCACCGGAGTGGTGACCAGGAACGGTCCCGCCGACTCCATCTCGTCCACGGGGAGCCTGCGCCGGGTGAGCACCAGCCGCGAGGTCACCGGCGGGCGGCCCGCGCCGACCGTCAGGTGCAGGTATTGCGGCGCCAGCCTGCCGAGGCCGTGCAGTTCGGCGGCGCTCTGATGCGACACGGCCGCCGCGCCGTCGAACCACGCCGCCCACATCGCGTACTCGTCGAACGGGCCGGGCCGCCACTGCGCCAGCCGCAACATCCCGACACCGGTCCTGGTCACCGAACCATCTCCGAGCCCGGCCCGGACCCGCAGCTCACAGCCGGTCCGCAGGACCTGGCGCGTGGTGAAATACCCCGCGTGCCGCCCCGCGAGGCGCATGAGCACCCGCCACCTGTGATCCGCCGTCCCCACCAACCGGCGCCCTGCCTCGCCGTTCACGGATTCCAGGCTACGCCGCAAACAGTGTTACAGGTCACATTTGCCTTGGACCTGCTTCAATCCCCCCTCAGAGCGGGCTCAGGAATCTGGTGAAGAATCGGTTGGCATGAGCACGCAGACTCGCCCCGCCCCGAGGATCACCCGGCGCACCCTCGTCATCGCGCTCGCGGTGATCGCGGTCCTGTTGGTCGCAGCGGTGGGTGGCACGGAAGCTTATGCGCGCCACCAGATCTCGAGCTGCATCAGCAGTCAGTTCGAACGGGAGATGGGCTCGTCCATCGACGTGGGCTTCGGGCCGAAGCCCATGCTGATCACCTACCTGGACGGCACCGTCGGTTCGATGACCGTGGACAGCAAGGACAACAAGTTCGGCCCGGCCGTCGGCATGGACGTGCACGCCGAATTCACCGACATCGAACTGCACGACCGCGGCCGCGACGGCGCCACCATCGGCAGCTCGTCGGCCGAGGTGACCTGGGCCAACAGCGGCATCGCCGAGACGCTCGGCGGCATGGTCAGCAACGTGACCTCCTCGGCCTCCTCCGGGATGCTGACCATGGACGTCCTGGGCGGTCTCGCGCAGCTCCAGGTGCAGCCCACGGTGGTCGGCGGCAACATCAACGTGGAGACGAAGTCCGCGCAGCTGCTCGGCATCGGCCTGCCCACCGACCTGGTGCAGGGCATCGTCGACACCTTCACCGCCAGCCTGCAGAGTTACCCCCTCGGCCTGAAGGCGACCGAGGTGAAGGTGACCGACAACGGTGTGACCGTGCATCTCTCGGGCGGCGCGACCCGCCTCGAGCCGACCGGCGCGAACGCGAACCAGACCGAGATCCGCTGCTGAACCCGCTACTCCGGGAAACCGGCGAGCACGGCCGCCGACTTCGACAGCCCGAGCCGGGTGGCGCCCGCGGCGATCATCGCCGCGGCGTCCTCGGCGGTCCGGATCCCGCCGCTGGCCTTGACCCCGAGCCGGCCGCCGACGGTCTCGGCCATGAGCCGCACCGCGTGCTCGGTCGCGCCGCCCGCGGGGTGGAAACCGGTGGAGGTCTTCACGAAATCGGCGCCCGCCTGTTCGGCGGTCCGGCACGCGGTGACGATCTGCTCGTCGGTGAGCGCGGCGGACTCGATGATCACCTTGAGGCGGGCCCGGTCCCCGATGCCCTCCCGGACGGTGATGATGTCGGCGAGCACCGCGGCCCAGTCCCCGGCGATCGCGGCGCCCACGTCGATGACCATGTCGACCTCGGCCGCGCCCTGCTCGGCGGCCAGCCGCGCCTCGGCCCCCTTGATCAGCGAGTGGTGCTTGCCGGAGGGGAACCCGGCGACGGTGGCCACCACCAGCCCCGGCGCCCGCACCGGCAGCATGGCCGGGGACACGCACACCGCGTACACCCCCAGCTGCCGTGCCTCGGCGACCAGCGCGGCGACGTCGTCGGCGGTCGCCTCCGGCGCCAGGAGGGTGTGGTCGATCATGTCGGCGACCTGAGCACGGGTCAGTGTGATGGCAGCGCACATAGCGCCGAGTCTGACACACCGTGCCGACCGGCCCGGGAACCCCCGCGCACCCGAATCGCGTTGCGCTGGTGTACCCACATCGCCCACACTTGAATCAGGCGGGCCGGGCTTTCCTCCGGCTCCATCCCGGACGGGCCCGCCGGATCGGTGAGTTGTACGCGATGGAATCGCTGTCGAGGAGACCAAGAGTGCTGATCCGCCGCGAACAGATCTCCGACGCCCCCGCCGTCGCCCAGATCCACCGCACCGCCTTCGCCCCGCACTACGGCTCGTCGGTGGCCGAGCCGCCCGAGGTCGCCCTCGTCGACGCGCTCCGCGGGGACGAGTCGTGGATGCCGACGCTGTCGCTGGTGGCGCTGGACACCGACACGGTCACCGTCACCGGCCACATCTGTCTCACCCGCGCGACCGTCGGCCCGTACCCGGTGCTGGCGCTCGGCCCGCTCGGCGTGCTGCCGGACAGGCAGAAGTCCGGGGTGGGTTCGGCGCTGGTGCACGCCGCGCTCGGGGCGGCCGACGCGCTCGACGAGCCGCTGGTCGGCCTGCTCGGCGACCCAGGCTACTACCAGCGCTTCGGTTTCGTGCCCGCCGACCGGCTCGGCGTCGTGCCGGACGTGGCCGCGTGGACCGAGCACTTCCAGGTCCGCGCCCTCACCGCCTACGACCCGGTACTGCTCGGCGAGTTCCGTTACGCCGCACCGTTCTACGACCTGTAGGTCATTCGAACACGACGGTCCGGCGGCCGTGCACGAGCACCCGGCCTTCCAGGTGCCAGCGCAGGCCGCGCGACAGCACGACCCGTTCGATGTCGCGGCCCTGGCGCACCATGTCGGAGACGGTGTCGGCGTGGTCGATGCGGGTGACGTCCTGCTCGATGATCGGGCCCGCGTCGAGTTCGGCGGTGACGTAGTGGCAGGTCGCGCCGATCAGCTTCACCCCGCGCGCGTACGCCTGGTGATAGGGGCGCGCGCCCACGAACGAGGGCAGAAAGCTGTGGTGGATGTTGATCGCCCGGCCCGCCCAGTGCTCGCACAGCTCGGCGGGCAGCACCTGCATGAACCGGGCGAGCACGACCGCGGACGGATCGTGGGCGTCGACCAGGTCGCGCACCTGCTCGAAGGCAGGCCCGCGCTCGGCCGGGTCCTTCGGGAAGGGCACGTGGTGGAACTTCACCCCGTGCGCCTCGGTGATCGGGCCGAGGTCGGGGTGGTTACCGATGACCGCCTCGATGGTGGCGGGCAGTTCCCCGGCCGCGGCGCGGCCGAGCAGGTCGTGCAGGCAGTGCCCGTCCTTGCTGACCAGCAGCACGATCCGGCGCGGCTCACCGGTGTCGTGCAGGTGCCAGTCGGTCTCCGGGCCGAAGCCCGCGGCCACCCCGGCGAAGTGCGCGCGCAGCGCCTCCGCGCCGAAGGGCACGGTGTCGGCCCGGATCGCCTGCCGGGTGAAGAACCAGCCGGTGTCCGGGTCGGAGTGGTAGCCGGCTTCCACGATCGAGCCGCCGAACCCCGCGATGAACGTGGTGATCCCCGCGATGATGCCGGGTCGGTCCGGGCAGCCGAGGGTCAGGACGTACCGGCGATCGGTGGCGGATGTGGTGCTCATCCGCCCATCCTCGCAGGCTCTCAGACCGCGGCGCGCACGGGCTCGGCGACGTGGGCGAGCAGATCCGCGAGCTCGGCGTTGAATTCGCGGTAGCGCTCGACGTTGCCCAGATGGCCGCTCGACAGCACCTTGTGCTCGACGAGCCTGCCCGAGGCGTAGAGCAGCCCGGCGATGCGTTCGGCGTGGACCGGCGGGGTCATGTCGTCGCGGTCGCCGGACAGGATGGTGGTCGGCACGCTGAGCTTGCTCGCGGCGTCGCCAAGGGCCAGTTCGGCGAGCATGATGCCGAACCGGGCGCGGACCAGGGCGGGACAGGACCGCACGACGTTGAGGCCGTAGGAGATGGCGACCGGGTCGGCGTCCAGGGTCATCACCTGGCGGGCGAAGATCCACTTGATCGGCGGCAGCGGCGGCAGCGAGACGGGGGTGCCGAGGATCGCCTTGCCCAGCCAGAGCGGCGAGGGCAGCTTGCGCCCGCCGAGGACGGCCAGCGGCTTGTTGAAGCCGGGGATCATGGTGGAGACCTCGGTCAGCTCGTAGGCGCCGGTGTTGGCCAGCAGCACCGCGTTCGCCCGCTCGGCGACCCGCTCGGGGTAGCGGGCGGCCCAGGCGAGCAGGGTCATGCCGCCGAGGCTGTGGCCGACGAGGGTGGCGCGCTGACCAGGCAGCAGCACCTCCGCGAGCACGTCCTCGAGGTCGTCGGCGAGCAGCTGCGGGGTGACGTGGGCGAAGCCGCCGGTGGACTCGCCGTGCGCGCGCATGTCGTAGGCGACGACGCGGTAGCGGCCCGCGAAGGCGTTGATCTGGGCGTTCCAGTACTCGAGCGAGCAGGTCCAGCCGTGCAGGAAGACGATGACCGGGGCGTCGACCGGGCCGTAGGCGTGGACCCGCAGGCGGGCACCGTCGGCGGTGACCACGGGGATCACCTCGGCCGCGACTCGCGGCGGGTTGAACGCCTCGACCGGGTAGGTCCGGTTCCGCAGATCGGCGCGGTGGGCGTCGATCGACATTTTGACCTGGTCGGTCAGCTTCACCAATGCAGACGGCAGCATTGCACGCATCGGACACTCCTTTGTGTTACTGCTCGATACAGTAACTCCGATTAACGTGCAATGCCAGCGACAAGCCCGATCAGTCGCCTACCGGCCTACCAGCGCGGGCCGCGCTGCACCTCGTCGACCTTCGGCCGCACATCGGCCAGGTACACGCCAGTGGCGATGATCGCGATGAACGACAGCAACATGGAGCCGCTGGCGAAGGCCAGCAGCAGGAACCCCAGCGACCCGGCCAGGATCGCCAGCCAGATCGGCTTGGTCATCTTGTCGACGGCGGTGAAGGCGTCCGAGCGCTGCCGGACCGCGTGGACGAGCGCGAAGACGGACATACCGAGAGCGCCGAGCCACAGCCCGAAGAGGATCACCTGGGTCAGCGCGAATGCAGCGTTCACCCTTCCCATCATACGAACAGCGGCCCCGCACACGGTGTGTGCGGGGCCGCTGTCGGCGTACAGGCAGGGAGGTATCAGACCTGCTTGGGGGCGGCCTTCTTGGCCGGAGCCTTCTTGGCGGCGGCCTTGCGGGCCGGGGCCTTCTTCGGCTCGGCCGCGGGGGCGGGCTCCTCGGTGGTCACGGCGACGACCTCGGCCTCGACGACCGGAGCGGCGTCGGCGACCGGCTCGGCCTTGCCGCGGTTGAGCAGGTCGTTGACCTTGCCCAGCACGTCCTCGGCGCGAGCGGAGGCGTCCTTGTACAGCGACTCGGCGCGGGTGATCTGCTCCTCGACCAGGTGGTTGGCGCGCAGCCGGTCCACGGTCTCCTCGCCGCGCACGGCCAGGTCGGCGTAGATGTCGAGGGCCTTGGCGTAGTACTGCTCGGCCAGGCGGCGCAGCTCCTCCGGGGTGAACTTCTCGCGCAGCTCGGCGAGGTCCTCGGGCAGCTCGGACGGCAGGCCGGCCAGGCGCTCGCGCAGGCTGTCGAACTGGGCCTGGACGTCGGCGGGGACGTTGGCGATGCGCTCGCGGGCCTCGTCGACGCGGGCCTGGACGTCGGCGGCGCCGACGCGGCCGCGGACCTCGGTCACGACGTCGTTGACGGCGGTGTACAGCGCGTCACCGGCACCGACGGTGGCGAAGAGCGGCTTGGTCACGGTAACGGGAGTGGTTGCGGTCTTGTCGGTCATCAGTTTTCGTTCTCCTGGCGTGGCGGAGTTTCTGTTGTCGTGAGCGGAACCTCGCTGTCCTGCCCATGCCCCCCTGAGCCGGTTGTTTCCCCATTTTCCCGGCGAAACGACTCATAGATTTCCAGCAACACCTGCTTCTGCCGTTCCGTCACCGAAGTGTCGGCCAGCAGGGCGTCCCGGACCGGGCTGTGCGGCCGCTGCTCGAGAAAGCCAGCCCGTACGTACAGCACCTCCGAGGACATCCGCAGCGCCTTGGCGATCTGCGTCAGTACTTCGGCGGAGGGGTTGCGCAACCCGCGCTCGATCTGGCTCAGGTACGGATTGCTCACCCCCGCCAGGGCGGCGAGCTGCCGCAGGGAGACCTGCGCGGCCTCCCGCTGCGACCTGATGAACCCTCCGATGTCGTGCGCCGCGTGCACTACGCGGCCCGTCCGCTCCCCGAGCGCCTCGGATTTCTCCTCGGGCTGCTCGGCGTACTCGGCGGAAACCTCGGGCTGGTCAGCCATCACTCACCTTCTGGCGGTTGTACGGGATCGATACTAGGCGAGGGTGCTAACTCTTGCAAGCACTTTGTTAGCACCCGGTGGGCAAACAGCTGCCCCTCAGTGGAACAGCAACTGCGAGATCGCGTAGATGGCAAGGCCGGCGAGCGCGCCGACGACCGTGCCGTTGATCCTGATGAACTGCAGATCGCGCCCGACCTGCAACTCGATCTTCTTGCTCGCCTCGTCGGCATCCCAGCGCGCCACGGTGTCGGTGACCAGAGTCGTGATCTCCCTGGCGTAGTTGCCGACCAGGTACCGGGCGCCGCGGTCGATCCAGCCGTCGACCTTGGCCCGCAGCTCCGGCTCGTCGCGCAGCCGCTCGCCCAGCTGCTGCACATTCTCCGCGACCTTGCGCCGCAACGTCGAATCCGGGTCGTCGGCCGACTCGAGGATCAGCCGCTTGGCCGCCCGCCAGGTCGCCTCGGCCAGGCCGGTGATCTCGTCGCGGCCCATGATCTGGGCCTTCACCTTCTCGGCCTTGGCGATCATCGCCTCGTCGTGCTGCAGGTCGTCGGCGAAGTCCTCGAGGAACTTGTTCGCCGCCAGCCGCAGCTCGTGGTCGGGCTGGGAGCGCACCTTCCAGGTGAACTCGACCAGCTCGCGATAGATCCGCTCGGCCAACAGCACGTTGACGAACTTGGGCGCCCACTGCGGCGCGTCCCGGTTCACCACGCGGTCGATGGTCTCCTGGCTGCCCAGCGCCCACTGGTGCGCCCGCTCGGCGAGCAGGTCGATCAGCGGCAGCTGACGGTTGTCGGCGATCAGTTCCCCGAGCACCCGGCCGAGCGGCGGGCCCCACTCCGGCTCGGCGATCCGCTTGACGATGGTGTTGTCGATGATCTGCTCGACATCGGCGTCGCGCAGCGCCCCGACGACCGCGCGCAGGATCGTCGAACTCTCCTGCGCGATCCGCGCCGCGTTGCGCGGCTGCGCCATCCAGCCCCCGACCCGGAGGCTGATCTGGGCCGAGGCGAGCTTGGCCGACACCACGTCGGGCGCCAGGAAGTTGGCGCCGACGAAGTCGCCGAGGCTGGAGCCGAGCTGGTCCTTCTTCTTCCGGATGATCGCGGTGTGCGGGATCGGCAGGCCGAGGGGGTGCCGGAACAGGGCGGTCACCGCGAACCAGTCGGCCAGCGCGCCGACCATGCCCGCCTCCGAGGCCGCCCGGACGTACCCGACCCACTCGCCCCCGCCGCCGCGGGACTCGAGCCAGCGGCAGAACAGGTACACCACCGTGGCCACCAGCAGGAACCCGGTGGCCACCGTCTTCATCTTCCACAGGTCACGACGTTTACCGGCTTCGTCGGTCAGCGCGGCGAACCCCGAAGAAGACGATCCTGCCGATCCTGTCGGTCCTGCCGCTCCTGCCGGGGGCTGCGGGCGCGGCGGCAGCACCGCCGAGTTGCCGGGAGCATTCTCCATGGCTCCCATTCTGCTGTGCCGCGCGCGCCCGCGCCGCTGTCGGCCCGCGCGTCGCCGCCCACACCGCCCGCTCGGTGACGCGCGAGTAGCGAGCGGGTGTGGTAAATGCCGCATCCTGGCGGCAAACGCGCTCGACGTCACCCCGACGGGCCTAAGCTATGGAGAGACCGAACGCGCACACCGACAAAGGGGGCTGACCTGTCCACCGAAGACCTTGTCGACCTCGGCGAGCACGCGAGCCGCGCCCCCGCGGTACGCGGCGGTCCGGTCGACGGCAGAAAACGCAGGTGGCGCCAGCACAAGATCGACCGGCGCGAAGAGCTGGTCGACGGCACCCTCAACGCGATCCGCGCCAGGGGCAGCCAGGCGGGCATGGACGAGATCGCCACCGAGATCGGCGTGTCCAAGACCGTGCTCTACCGGTACTTCGCCGACAAGAACGACCTCGTCCACGCCACGATGCAGCGGTTCATCGAGACCACGATGCTCCCGCGCGTCTACGGCGCGATCAGCGTCGACGCCGACGAATACCAGCTGGTCCGGGCCGCGATGGCCGAGTACGTCGGCACCGTCGACGAGGACCCGGAGATCTACCGGTTCATCATGAACAACTCCACCGGGGACAACACCTCCCTGGCCGAGTTCGAGCGGCTCTTCGCCGAGGTGGTCACCACGGTGCTCGTGGAACGGGCGGGGGCCAAGGGCATCCAGACCGAAGGCGCGATGCTGTGGTCGTACGTGCTCGTCGGCGGCATCCAGCTGGCCACGCACTGGTGGACCACGAGCAAGACGCTGACCCGGGAACAGGTCATCGACTACCTGACGATGATGGCGTGGAGCGCGCTCGAGGGCGTCGTCCGGGTGGGCGGCTCGCCGGAGATCTTCAACGCCACCCCGCACGTCCTGCCCGACGCGGTCCAGCAGGCCGACTGACCGGGCGGGCCCGCGGCCGCCGGGGGGCGGCCCGTTCGACATCGCCGCGGGGTTGGTTAGTCTGAACCCAGCGGGGCGTTGTGGCTTGCGTCACCGCCGGCGGACCTGTGCCGCCACCGCGCGTCGGCACCAACGGAGGTACCTCGATGGCGAAGAATGTGCCGACTTCACGGCTGGCCCGCGGCACCAAACTCGGTGCCGTGGCCGCCAGTACCGTCATACGGAATCAGCGCACCCGCCTGTCCATGCGCGGCCGGTCCGAGGCCGTGCGGGCCCGCATGGCCGAGGAGTCGATGATCCGCACCACCGAACAGGTGGTCATGGTGCTGGGCACCATGAAAGGCGTGGCGATGAAGCTGGGCCAGATGATGTCGGTCCTCGACCTCGACCTGGTGCCCGACGAGCACCGCGACCGGTTCCAGCAGCGGCTGGCGGTGCTGCGCAACGCGGCGCCCACGGTGTCGTTCGAGGCGATGCGCGAGGTCGTCGAGCAGGACTTCGGCAGGCCGCTGGACCAGGTGTTCGCCGAGTTCGACCCCGAGCCCATCGCCGCCGCGTCGATCGGCCAGGTCTACCGGGCCACGCTGACCGACGGCCGCGCGGTCGCGGTCAAGGTGCAGTACCCGGGCATCGACGTCGCCGTCCGCGCGGACCTGAAGAACCTCACCATGTTCCGCCGCATCCTCGCCTCGGCCATGCCCTGGATCACCCCGGCCGTGCTCGACGAGCTCAAGCTCAACATGGAGGGCGAGCTGGACTACGTGGCCGAGGCCGCCACGCAGGCCCAGATCGCCAAGCTCTACGACGGTCACCCGTTCATCCGGGTGCCGCGGTCGCTGCCGGAACTGTCGACCACGCGCGTGCTGGTCAGCGAGTTCGTCGAGGGCATCGCGTTCGAACAGGCGCAGGCCATGCCCGACGCCGAGCGCGACCGCATGGGCGAGATCATCTACCGCTTCTACGTCGGTTCGCTGTTCACCTTCAACGAGTTCTGCGGCGACCCGCACCCGGGCAACGTGCTGCTGACCCCGGACGGGCGGGTCGCCTTCCTCGACTTCGGCCTGTTCAACCGGATGGACCCGGCCCACGTGCACTTCGAGAAGCTCTGCCTGCGCGCGGCCGCCGAGGACCGCGCCGAGGATCTGCGGGAGCTGATGATCCAGCGCGGCGTGATCGACTCGCCGGAGGAGATCGGCGCCGAGGAGTGTCTGGAGTACGTGCTGTCGGCCTCGGAGTGGTGTCTGGTCGACGAGGAACTCACCATCACCCCCGAACTGGCCAGCGGCGCGTTCCTGCTCGCGGTCGACCCGCGGGCCAGCGAGTTCACCGGCATGAAGCAGCAGAACCTGCCGCCGGAGCACCTGTTCTCCCGCCGCGCCGACTTCCTCACCTTCGGCATGCTCGGCCAGCTGGGCTGCACCAACAACTGGTACGCCATCGCCCGCGAATGGCTCTACGACGCTCCCCCGGCCACCGAACTCGGTGTGGCCCATCACGAATGGCTCGCGACGCATCCGCCCGAGCCGGTCAAGAAGACCCGCCCGCGTAAGGCCCGCCCGGCCGGCGATCAGGGCACCGCAGCGAAAGGCGCTCGATGACCGACACCCGAGAGTTCGACCTGGTCCTGTTCGGCGCGACCGGCTTCGTGGGGAAGCTGACCGCCGAATACCTGACCACCGCCGCGCCCGACGGCGCCCGGATCGCCCTGGCGGGCCGCAGCCCCGGCAAGCTGGCCGAGGTGCGCGCCGATCTCGGCCCCGCGGCCGCGAAGTGGGAACTGGTCCAGGCCGATTCGACCGACACCGCCTCGCTGATCGCGCTGGCCCGGCGCACGAGGGTCGTGGTCACCACGGTCGGGCCGTACCTGCGCTACGGGCTGCCGCTGGTCGGGGCGTGTGCCGCCGCGGGCACCCACTACGCCGATCTCACCGGCGAGCCGCTGTTCATCCACGACGCCATCACCACCCACGAGCGGACCGCGATCGACACCGGCGCCAAGATCGTCAATTCCTGTGGGTACGACTCGATCCCGTCCGACCTGAGCGTCTACGAGATCTACCGGCAGGCCGTGGCCGACGGCACCGGCGAGCTCGAGGAGACCACGCTGGTCGCCTACCTCAAGGGCGGGATGAGCGGCGGCACCATCGATTCCGGCCGCGCCATGATGGAGGACATCGCCGCGAACTCCAAGCGCGGGGCGATCATGGCCAACCCCTACTCGCTGTCGCCCGACCGCAGCATGGAGCCCGACCTGGGCCGCCAGTCCGACCAGGCGCTCGCCCGGGCGGATTCGATCGACCCGAGCCTGGACGGGTGGGTCACCACCTTCATCATGGCCGCCCACAACACGAAGGTGGTCCGCCGCACGAACGGCCTGCTCGGCTGGGCCTACGGCAAGCACTTCCGGTACCGCGAGGTGATGAACGCGGGCCGCTCGGCGGTCGCGCCGCTGGTGGCCGCGGGTGTCGCGGGCGGCATCGTGGCGGGCATGGCCTCGGGCGCGGTGCTGTCGCGGGTGCCGCTCGGCCGCAAGGTCCTCGACCGCATCCTGCCCAAGCCCGGCACCGGCCCGAGCGAGGAGGCCCGCCGCAGCGGCTGGTTCACCATGAAGACCTTCGCGCGCACCAGCTCCGGCGCCCGCTACCAGGCGACCTTCGCCGGCCAGGGCGACCCCGGCTACCAGGCGACCGCGGTCCTGCTCGGCCAGAGCGGCCTGTGCCTGGCCTTCGACACCCTGCCCGAGCGCGCAGGTGTGCTCACCCCCACCTCGGCCATGGGCGAACGGCTCACCGAACGCCTGCGCGCGGCGGGCATGACCATCGAGGTCACCCGGCAGTGAACCTCGCCCGCAAGACGATGAACGCGCCCGCGCTGGCGGCGGTCTACGAGCACGCCTGGCGCCCGACCCTGTTCTACCTGGCCAGCGGCCGCACCACGGGCGCCGACCGGCGCGACGCGGTGGCCACGCTGCGGCTCGGCGGCGAGCAGAAGGTCCTCGACCTGGCCTGCGGGCCGGGCAATTTCACCAAGTACCTGAGCGAGCACGTCACCGGCGACGGCTTCGTCACCGGGCTGGACTTCAGCGAGCCCATGCTGGCCAAGGCGGTCGCCGACAACGCGGCGCCCCGCGCCGGGTACGTGCGGGGTGACGCGCGCACCCTGCCGTTCGCCGACGGCGCCTTCGACGCGGTCTGCTGTTTCGGCGCGCTCTACCTGATCCCGGACCCGCTGCTGGCCGCGCGCGAGATGATCCGGGTGCTCGCGCCCGGCGGCCGGATCGCGCTGACCACCAGCCTGCGCCACGACTCGCTGTTCGGCACCGCCAGCACAGCCGTCGCGGGCCTGAGCGGGCTGCGGCTCTTCGATCAGGACACGTTCCCGCGGCTGTTCGCCGAGGCCGGGCTCACCGAGATCGACCAGCAGCTGCACCGGTTCATGCAGTACGTGAGCGCCACCCGTCCCGCCTGAGGCCGTGCCGCCGAGCGCGGGCGGCGCCCGATCCGGGGACGCCGACATGGCCGCGGCCTGACCGATCGGCGGGTCCCGCGGCGGTACGGTCCCCGGCATGGACGCGCTGAACTCGGTCATCGTCGACGTCAACGACGTGTTCTGGACCTGGCTGTTGATCCCGCTGGTGATCGCGGCCGGTGGCTACTTCACCGTCCGGACCGGGGTGGTGCAGCTGCGGCAGCTGCCGGAGATGTTCCGCGTGGTGACCGAGAAGGGCGAGCCCGCCGCCGACGGCGGCACCTCGGTGTCGGCGTTCGGGGCGTTCACCATCTCCGCGGCCGCGCGGGTCGGCACGGGCAACATCGCGGGCGTGGCGACCGCGATCAGCGTCGGCGGCCCGGGCGCGGTGTTCTGGATGTGGGCGATGGCCACCCTCGGCGCCGCCTCGGCCTTCGTGGAATCCACGCTGGCCCAGCTCTACAAGGTGCCCGAGAGCGAACCGGGCGCTTTCCGCGGCGGCCCGGCCTACTACATCGAGCGCGGGCTGCACAGGCGCTGGCAGGGCGTGCTCTTCGCCGTGGTCATCACGCTGACCTTCGGTTTCGTGTTCAACGCGGTGCAGGCCAACACCATCGTCGCCACCGGCCGCGCCTCGTTCGGCGCGGTGCGCGGCGACTGGTTCGGGCCGCTGCTCGGCCTGCTCCTCGTCGTGCTGCTCGGGCTGGTCATCTTCGGCGGGGTCCGCCGCATCAGCCGTATCACCGAGGTGCTCGTGCCGGTGATGGCGGTGGTCTACCTGCTGCTGGGGGTCGCCGTGGTCGTCCTGAACATCGGCGACCTGCCGCGGGTGCTGGCCGACATCGTCGGCGGCGCCTTCGGCTTCCGCGAGGTGGTCGGCGGCGGCATCGGCACCGCGATCCAGCAGGGCATCCGCCGCGGCATGTTCTCCAACGAGGCGGGCCTCGGCTCGGCGCCGAACGCCGGTGCGGCGGCGGATGTCTCGCACCCGGTGAAGCAGGGTCTCGTGCAGTCGCTCGGTGTCTACTTCGACACCCTGCTGATCTGCTCGATCACCGCGTTCATCATCCTGACCACCGACCCCGACCTGTCCGAGCGGCGCAGCGCCGACCTGACCCAGAGCGCGCTGCGGGACTCGCTGGGCGGCTGGGCCGGGCACACCCTGACCCTGGTGGTCTTCCTGCTCGCCTTCAGCTCGATGATCGGCAATTTCTACTACGGGCGATCCAACATCGAATTCCTCACCGGGCGTCCCGAAGTCCTCACCGCGTTCCGGGTCCTCGTGCTGGTCGCCGTGTTCGGCGGCGCGCTCGGCTCGGTGTCGCTGATCTGGAACCTGGCCGACGTGTTCATGGGCGTGATGGCGCTGGTCAACCTGACCGCCATCCTGCCGCTCGGCGTCATCGCGGTCCGGCTGCTCGCCGACTATCGCGGCCAGCGTGCGGCGGGCGCCGACCCCGTGTACGTGCACCGCGCCGAGATCGCCGACCCGCACGGCGTCGAGTGCTGGCGGGCCACCGATCCCTCGCGCCTGCCGCCGCAACCCGATCCGGCGTGCTAAGCAGAAGAATGGCCAAACACTGGGCTCAGCCCGTCACCACCGCGCTGCGCGCCGACGGCCTGCGGGTCGCCGAACTCGACACCTCCAGCACCCCGGGTTACACGGGCGACAAGAAGAAGGCGCAGAGCCTGCTGGCCGAACGCTCCACCGTGCTGTCCGGATTGCAGGAACGGCTCTTCGCCAACGGCCGCTCCGGCGACACCCGCAGCGTGCTGCTCGTGCTGCAGGGCATGGACACCGCGGGCAAGGGCGGCATCGTGCGCCACGTCATCGGCTCGGTCGACCCGCAGGGCGTCGACCACGCGTCCTTCGGCGTGCCGACCGAGGAGGAGAAGCAGCACGACTTCCTCTGGCGCATCCGCAAGCGCCTGCCCGCGCACGGCCAGATCGGCGTCTTCGACCGCTCGCACTACGAGGACGTGCTGGTCGTGCGCGTCCACGACCTCGTGCCGCGCGACGTCTGGGAGCCGCGCTACGACCAGATCAACGCCTTCGAGCGCGAGGTGGCCGACACCGGGACCACCATCGTGAAGGTCGCCATGTTCGTCTCCCTCGACGAACAGAAGCGGCGGCTGCGCGAGCGCCTGGAGCGCCCGGACAAGTACTGGAAGTTCAACCCCGCCGACATCGACGAGCGCGCCCACTGGACCGCCTATCAGGAGGCGTATCAGGCCATGCTCGACCGCACGAACACCGACTACGCGCCCTGGTACGTGCTGCCCGCCGATCACAAGTGGTACTCGCGGCTCGCGGTCACCGAGCTGCTGATCGACGCGCTGGAGGGCCTGAAGCTGGACTGGCCCGCCGCGTCGTTCGACATCGAGGAGCAGCTGCGCCGCCTCGACCAGGCCTGACGCCGATCTTGGTCAACTCTCAGGTTGGCCGACCATGATGTGTCGCAGCCGTGTGCGCGGGCCCGGACGGGCCTACCATCGCAGGCGGCGGGAATCGAACGAGCGGAAGGCGTGGTGACACGACGATGAGCACGGGCAGGAACCCACTGGCCGAGGCCGAGGCGGCGGACCGGAAGCGGCAGCGGCTGATCCAGGTCGCCGTGGCGGGCGTTCTCATCGCGCTGGTCGCCGCGATCGGCATCGGTATCGCGGTGAAGCGATCCGGCTCCGACAGCGACTCGACGGCGGGCCCGGGCACCCAGGGCGCCCCGGTGTCGGGCCAGGTCACCGAGTCCGGCGCGGTGCGCGTCGGCAACCCCGACGCCAAGGTCAAGATCCGCGTGGTCGCCGACCTGCAGTGCCCGGCCTGCAAGGCGTTCGAGGCCGCCAACGGCCAGGCGCTCGAGGACGCGGTGGCCGACGGCACCGCCGTGGTCGAATACCAGATCATCTCGTTCCTCGACCGCGCGTCCACCAACCAGTACTCCTCGCGCGCGGCCAACGCCTCGTTCTGCGTGGCCGAGACCGGGGTCACCCACTACCAGGACTGGCTGCAGTCGATGTTCGCCCAGCAGCCCGCCGAGGGCGGCGCGGGCCACGACAACGCGAAACTGATCCAGATCGCCGCCGACGCCGGCTACACCGACCCGGCCATCGCGGACTGCGTCAACAGCAAGAAGTACGACCAGTACATCAAGGACACCACCCAGGCCACGCTGAACTCCGGCGTGCAGTCGACCCCGACCGTCACCGTGAACGGCACCCAGGTCACCGACGCGCTGTTCACCCAGAACGGCCTCGCCTCGGTCATCGCGGACGCGGCCAAGTGATCACCGCGTCACCCCGCTCCGCCTGGCTGCTGCTGCTCGCCGGTCTGGCGGGCTGGGTGGCGTCGTTCACGCTGACCGTCGAGCGGTTCAAGCTGTTCACCGACAGCGGCTACACCCCGTCCTGCTCGATCAACTCCGTGCTGTCGTGCGGGTCGGTGATGACCACCGACCAGGCCGCGCTGTTCGGTTTCCCCAACCCGCTGCTCGGCATCGCCGGGTTCACCGTGGTGGTGACGCTGGCCGTGCTGTCGGTGGTCGGGGTCGGGTTCCCGCGCTGGGTGTGGGGCGGGCTGTGGCTCGGCTCGATCGCCGGGATGGCGCTGGTCTGCTGGCTGATCTTCCAGAGCCTGTACCGGATAAACGCCCTGTGCCCGTACTGCATGGTGGTGTGGGCGGTCACCCCGCTGGTGTTCGTGGTCGCGACCAACGAGACCTGGGGCCGCTCGCGCGGGGTGATGAGCATCGTCGCGCAGTGGCGCTGGACCCTCGCCGCGCTCTTCTACGCGGTCGTGCTCGTGCTGGTCTTCCTGAAGTTCCAGGACTACTGGCTGAGCCTGGTCTAGTTCGGGGTGCCGGTCGCCAGCTCGACCCGCACGGGCCGCTGGACGCCGTCGGGGCCGCGGATGGTCAGCCGGATCGTCTCGCCCGGCGCGCGCACGTTGATCGCGGCCCGCAGCGCCCGCGCGGTGGTGACCGACTTGCCGTCGATCGCGGTGATCACCTCGCCCTCCTTCAGACCCGCCGAGTAGGCGGGCTGCCCGTAGAGCGCCAGGTCGATCCGCGCGCCCGCCGGTTTCGCGTCCGACACCAGGACCCCCAGGGTCGCGGTCGGGCCGACGTGCACGTTCTCGGACGGGGTGCCGGAGCGGATCTGCTGGACGACGCGCATGGCCGTGTCGATCGGCACCGCGTAGCCGTTGGGCGGTTTGGGCGCCGCCGCCGGATCCGGTTCGCCGGAGGCCGCGGTGATCACCCCGACCACCGCCCCGGTGCCGTCGGCCATCGCCCCGCCGGACTGGCCCGCCACCACGGGCGCGCTGATCTCGACCATGCCGGTGAGCGCCTTGCGGGTCCGGTCCGCGGCGTTCACCGCCACGATGGTGCTGTTGAGGCCGCTGATCCGGCCGTGCACGGCGGTCGGGGTGCCGCCCGTGCCGCCCGCGTTGCCGATGGCGAGCACCTCCTGCCGGATCCGCAGGTCCGCCGAGGTGCCGAGGCGCGCGGTGGTCAGCCCGGTCGCCCCGCGCAGGGTGAGCACGGCGATGTCGGTGCCGGAGTCGTAGCCGAGCACCGTGGCGTCGTAGCTGCGCCCGTTGCCGACGTCGGTGACGGTGACGTCCTCGGCGCCCTTGACAACGTGGTGGCTGGTCAGCACCTCGCCGTCGGCGCCGATCACGATGCCGGTGCCCGCCGCGCCCGCGCCGAACGGGCGGGCGGCCACCTCGATGTTGACCAGGGCGGGCTGCACGGCGGCGGCCACGGCGGCCGGGTCGACCGGCGGCGGTTCGGGCGGCGGCGTGACGAGGGTGACGGTCTGCGCGCCGCGCCATCCGTCGCCGAGATCGCCGCGATACCCGAGGAACGCGGCTGCCGCCAGTACCAGCACGACCAGCGGCACCAGGACCCGTCCGGCACTCTTCACGCGGTTGTCCTCTCCGGCCAGTGGGATCCCATTGTCCCCCGCGACCCGCTCCGGGCGGCGCTGATCGGGCCGCGCGCTGGCGAAACGCCGCATGCGCAGGTAGGCATGTACAGATGAGCAATGTTGCCGCCTATGCCCTACCCGCCGCCGACGGATCGTTCGAGAAGATCACCATCGAACGCCGCGAGCCGGGACCGAACGATGTCGCCATCGACATCAAGTACGCGGGCATCTGCCACTCCGACATCCACACCGCCCGCGACGAATGGGGCGGCGCGCAGTACCCGTGCGTGCCCGGCCACGAGATCGCCGGTGTGGTCGCGGCGGTCGGCTCGGCGGTGACCAGGTTCGCGGTGGGCGACCGGGTCGGGGTCGGCTGCCTCGTCGGTTCCTGCGGCCGCTGCGCGCCGTGCCTGGCGGGCGACGAACAGTACTGCGCCAACGGCGCGACCTGGACCTACAACTCCCGCGTCGCCCCCGAGGTGCAGGCGAACGGCTACACGCTGGGCGGCTACTCCACCGGCATCGTGGTGGACGAGTCCTTCGTGCTGGCCATCCCGGAGGGCATCGGCCTCGACGTCGCCGCGCCGCTGTTGTGCGCGGGCATCACCCTGTATTCGCCGCTGCGCCACTGGAACGCCGGGCCGGGCAAGAAGGTCGCGATCATCGGCATGGGCGGGCTCGGCCACATCGGCGTCAAGATCGCCGCGGCGCTCGGCGCGGAGGTCACCGTGCTCAGCCAGTCGCTGCGCAAGCGCGACGACGGGCTTCGCCTCGGCGCCACCCACTATCACGCCACCAGCGACCGGCAGACCTTCCGGGAGCTGCGCGGCCGGTTCGACCTGATCATCAACACCGTCTCCGCCGACCTCCCCATCGACGACTACCTCAAACTGCTCGCCCTCGACGGCACCCTGGTCCTGCTCGGCCTGCCCGAGAAGCCCCTGCAGGTGACCGGCCGCAACCTGGTCAATTACCGTCGCTCTCTGGCCGGTTCGCTGATCGGCGGCCTCGCGCAGACCCAGGAGATGCTGAATTTCTGTGCCGCGCACGGAATCGGCGCCGAGATCGAACTCATCGCCGCCGACGAGATCGACGAGGCCTACGACCGGGTCGTGGCCAGCGATGTGCAGTACCGCTTCGTGATCGACGCCGCCACCATCTGACCCGCGCGCCAGCGGGCTCGGCGCCACGGGCCTCGGTACCGTGAGTTCCGTGGCTGCCGAGGACGATCCGAACGACGCACGCACCGCACCACCCAGCGACCTGGCGGCGCTGTGGTCGGCGCGGACACCACCTCGCTGGCTGCCCCGGTCCCTGCTGTACGTGATGCTGGCGGTGGCCGGGCTCATCACCGCCTTCTGGATCCTCGGCAAGCTGCAGAACCTGCTGGTCATCCTGATGATCTCGCTGTTCCTCGCGTTCGCCATCGAACCGGCGGTGAACTGGCTGGCCGAGCGCGGGGTCCGCCGCGGCGCGGGCACCGGCGTGGTGTTCGGCCTGCTGGTCGTGGTCACGGTGGCGTTCGTGTGGACGCTGGGCGCGCTGCTGGTCAACCAGGTGACCGAGCTGGTCAACAACGCCCCCGACTACGTCGACGACCTGATCTCCTGGATCAACAACACCTTCGACACCCAGCTCTCGGGCAACGACCTCACCAAGTACGTCACCGACTGGAGCTCCACGATCGAGGGCTACCTGGTCGGGCTGGCGGGCAACGTCTGGGGCATCGGCACGGCGGCCGTCGGTGTCCTGTTCCAGATGCTCGGCGTGCTGCTGTTCACCTTCTACTTCGCCGCCGACGGCCCCAGGTTCCGCCGCTGGGTCTGCTCGTTCCTGCCGCCGAGCAAGCAGAAGCACGTGCTGCGCGCCTGGGACATCGCGGTGGCCAAGACCGGCGGCTACATCTACTCCCGCGCGCTGCTCGCGCTCTGCTCCGCGCTGGCGCACTACGTCGCGCTGCGCGTGCTCGACGTGCCGTCCGCCTTCGCGCTGGCGCTGTGGGTCGGCGTCGTCTCGCAGTTCATCCCGACCGTCGGCACCTACCTGGCCGGCGCGCTGCCGGTGATCGTCGCGCTGGTGCACGACCCCGTCAGCGCGGTGTGGATCCTGGTGTTCATCGTCGCCTACCAGCAGTTCGAGAACTACGTACTCCAGCCGAGGATCACCGCGACCACGCTGGACATGCACCCGGCGGTGGCCTTCGGCGCGGTCATCGCAGGCGCCGCGCTGCTCGGGCCGACCGGCGCCCTGCTTGCCATTCCGGTCACCGCCACCGTCCAGGGTTTCGCGGGCGCCTACGTGCGCCGCTACGAGGTCACCGACACGGGCCTGCCCGACCCGCGGGACAAGAAGGAGCAGCAGCCGAAGTCCGACGACGACCCCGAGGACCGGTGACCCGTGGCGATCCTGCTCTCGCTGGTCTCCATGCTGTCCACCCTGTTCGGCGGGTGGGTGGCGATCCGGGTCGGCGACCGCAAGCACCTGGTGCTCGGCCTGTCGGCCGGCGTGCTGCTCGGCGTGGTCGCCTTCGAGCTCATGCCCGAGGCGCTGGAACAGTCCGGTCAGCTCGTCGCCGGGGTGCCCGCCGCCCTCATCGCCGCGGTGATCGGCTTCCTCAGCATCCACATCATCGAACGCGCGGTCGCCCTGCACACCGGGCACGAGCACGAGTTCGGCTCACACCGGCACGGTTTCGAATCCGTCGGCCTGCTCGCCGCGGCGGGGCTGATCTTCCACAGTATGCTCGACGGCTTCGGCATCGGCGTCGGCTACCAGGCGGGCGCCGCCGTCGGCCTTTCGGTCGCCATCGCCGTCATCTGCCACGACTTCGCCGACGGCTTCAACACCTTCACCATCTCCACCCTCTACGGCAACGCCCGCCGCCGCGCCCTGACCCTGCTCGCCCTGGACGCGCTCGCCCCCGTCGTCGGCGCCGTCCTCGGCACCCTGATCAAGGTCCCCGAGGACTGGATCGGCCTCTACCTCGGCTATTTCGCCGGCTTCCTGCTCTACCTGGCCACCGCCGACATCCTCCCCGAAGCCCACGCCGACCACCCGTCCCGAGCCACCCTGGCCTGCACCCTGCTCGGCGTGGCCGCCATGTTCGCCGTAGCCGCCCTCAGCCACGGCGCCCATTGACCGGCGAACGGCGGAGGCCGCACCGGGTCTTCCCGATGCGGCCTCCGCCGGCGAACGCGGCTACGTCGCGGACTGCTCCGCGGCCGCGCGGCGGCGGACGCGGCGGGCGGCGGCGACCATGTTGCGCAGGGACGGGTCGAGCTGCCAGTAGTGGCGGGTCTTCAGGCCGCCGTCGGGGTTGGCCCACAGGCGCTGCGGGGTGACGGCCTCGGCGGCGGCGGTGAGCAGTTCGTCGAGTTCGTCGATGTCGGGGATGCGGGCCGAGCGGCTCTCGTAGACGCCGGGGCCGACGCCGTGGCTGAGGCCGTGGCCGGTGGCGGCGTCGTCCTTGAGGGCGTTGAGGACCCACTCGATGGAACGGGTCGCCACGATGGCGGTGACGTCGGCGTCGAGCTGTTCGATGGCGTCGACGACCTCGGTGCGGCCGGAGTAGCCGATGTGCGTGTGGATCTGGGTGTCCGCGCGCACGCCGGAGGTGGCGAGGCGGAACGCGGCCACGGCCCAGCGCAGGTACTCGGCGCGGCCCTCGGGACGCGGCGGCAGCAGCTCGCGGATGGCGGGCTCGTCGACCTGGATGATCGCGATCCCGGCCTTCTCCAGGTCGACGACCTCGTCGCGGATGGCGAGGGCGACCTGGTCGGCGGTCTCGTAGAGCGGCTGGTCCTGGCGGACGAACGACCGGGCCAGCATGGTCACCGGGCCGGTCACCATGCCCTTGACCGGCTTGTCGGTCAGCGACTGCGCGTAGGACACCCAGTCCACCGACATCGGCCCCGGCCGGGCGACGTCGCCGTAGATGATCGGCGGCCGCACGCACCGCGAGCCGTACACCTGCACCCAGCCGAAGCGGGTGGTCGCCATGCCGTCGAGCTGTTCGGCGAAGAACTGGATCATGTCGTTGCGCTCGTGCTCACCGTGCACGAACACGTCGAGGCCGATGTCCTCCTGCAGGCGGATGGTTGCCTCGATCTCGGCCTCGACCTGCTTGCGGTAGTCGTCCTCGGACAGCCTGCCCTGGGCCAGCTCGTGCCGGGCCTGGCGCAGTTTGCCGCTCTGCGGGAAGGAGCCGAGGGTGGTGGTCGGCACGACCGGCAGGTTGAGCCGCTCCTGCTGGGCGGCGCGGCGCACGTCGTAGGGTTCGCGTTCGCGCATCTCCGGCGTGATCGCGTAGACCCGCTGGCGGACGGCGTGCTTCTGCTTGAAGTGGACCTCGGTCGGCCGCTTGCGCCACTTCTCCGAGGGGCCCTCGGTGAGCGCCTTCGCCAGCGAGACCACCTCGCCGACCTTCTGTTTGGCGAAGGCGAGCCGGTCGGCCACGTTGCCCTCGATGTCGTACTCGGCGAGCACGTCGTAGGGCACGTGCAGCAGCGTGGTGCCGGTGGACACGACGAGGTCGGGGCAGATCGCCGCGATCGAGTTCAGGTAGTTGAGGGTGACGTAGCGATCCGCGCGCCAGATGTTGGTGCCGCTGATCACGCCTGCGTAGAGGCGCTTGCGGGAGATCCCCGGGATGGCCGAGAGTTCCTCGGGGGTCATGCGGTAGGCGGACAGGTCGAGGCCGACGGCCTCCACCGGGCTCGCCGCCAGGATGCGCAGCGCCTCACCGAAGTCGCCGTACTGGCCGGTGACCAGGATGCGCGGGCGCAGCGGGGCCTTGCCCAGCCGCTGGTAGGCGCGCTCGAAGGCGGCCAGCTCGGTCGCGGATCGCTCCTGGGTGAAGCAGGGCTCGTCGAGCTGCACGCAGGTGGACCCGCGCTTGGCGAGGATCTCGAACAGTTCCTCGTAGAACGGCAGCAGCTTGTCGAGCAGCGTCAGCGTGTCGAACTCCTCGGCGCCGGGCACGTGCCCCGCCTTGGACAGCAGCAGCAGCGACACCGGACCGAGCACCACCGGACGCAGCTCGATGCCGCGCGCGATGGCGCGGTCCCACTCGTCGAGCAGGGCCTCGGGGTGCAGCGAGAACTGGGTGTCGGCGTCGAGTTCGGGCTGGCGGTAGTGGTAGTTGGTGCCGAAGAAGCGGACCAGCTCCAGCGGCGGCAGGTCGGGGTTGCCGCGCGCCATCAGGAAGTAGAAGTCCAGCGGGTGCAGGCCCTCCCGGTGCGGCTCGAACCGCGAGGGGACGGCGCCGAAGAGCAGCGCGTTGTCGAGGATGTGGTCGTAGAAGGAGAAGGTGTTGCCGGGCACCTGGGTGAGCCCGGTGGCGGCCAGCTCGGAGAACTGCCGGTCCTGGATGTCGCGGCCGACCGCGAGCAGTTCCTCCCGGTCCAGCGAGCCGCGCCAGTACGCCTCGAGCGCACGCTTGAGTTCGCGGTGCGGGCCGATCCTCGGATAACCGAGAACGCTGGACCCGAATCCGTCGGTGACGTTGACCATGCGGGACATCCCTTTCCATCACCTGCGCGGCACCCACGGGGCGTCACGCGTTGCGCTCGACACGACCGGGCGCGTGCGACCGGTCGATTGCAGCTTATGCCGAGCAACGGGCCGGCTGCCGTTCCCCCTGCGAAGTCCCCGACGCGGCGAAGGCCACCTCATCGCATCGCGGTGACGGTGGCCTTCGCGGGCGAGGACTTACTTGCCGTACTGGTAGAAGCCCGCGCCCGCCTTCTTGCCGAGCAGGCCGGCCTCGACCATGCGCGACAGCAGCGGCGGGGCCGAGTACAGCGGCTCCTTGAACTCGGTGTACATCGAGTCCGCGATCGACTTGACGGTGTCGAGGCCGACCAGGTCGATGAGCGCGAGCGGGCCCATCGGGTGGGCACAGCCGAGCACCATGGCCTTGTCGACGTCTTCCTTGGTGGCGAAACCGGATTCGACCATGCGGATGGCCGAGAGCAGGTACGGCACGAGCAGCGCGTTGACGACGAAGCCGGAGCGGTCGGCCGAGCGCACGACCTGCTTGCCGAGGATGTCGGCGGCGAACTGCTCGGCGCGCTTGGTGACGGCCTCGCTGGTCTTGAGCGTGGTGATGAGCTCGACCAGGGGCAGCACCGGCACCGGGTTGAAGAAGTGCAGGCCGACCACGCGCTCGGGGTTGGCGGTGGCGACCGCGATCTTCATGATCGGGATCGAGGAGGTGTTGGAGGCGAGCACGGCGTCGGGATCGGTGACCACCTTGTCCAGCTCGGCGAAGATGGCCGTCTTGACCTCTTCGTTCTCGACGACGGCCTCCACGACCAGCTGACGGTCGGCGAAGTCGCCGAGGTCGGAGGTGAAGCGCAGCCGCCAGGCGGCCTGCTCCCGCTCGCGTTCGGTGATCTTGCCGCTGCTCACGCCGCGGTCCAGCGAACGCAGGATGCGGGCGCGGCCCGCGGCGGCAAGTTCGCGGCTGGTCTCGTAGACGAGGACGTCGACGTGCGCGCGGGCGCACACTTCGGCGATGCCGGCGCCCATCTGTCCGGCGCCGATGATGCCGACGCGCTGAATCTTCTCGCTGCTCACGGTCCGCTCCTGTGTTTTTTGGCGGCTGGCGCCGCGGGTCTCGGCCCGGATACGGTCTGCGACCCAAAGTATAGGGATGCCCTCCTCCGCTGGGGCTGTTCAGCGGAGGAGGGCAGTACACCCCCTACCGAAGGTAGAGGCCGTGCTTTCCGATTCCGGGCCGGGAATCGAAACCTATGAAACTCTCGCGAGTTTCGCACCGGGGCAAAGAACTCAACCCGCTCCGGGGCGACCTCGGGGAGCCCCGTTCACCGCCCTGGAGGCGGCGAACACGCGGCGCCGGAGGCGCCGCCACATGTCAGTGGAACTGACCCTCTTCGGTCGAGCCCTTCAGGGCCGCGGTGGAGGTGTTCGGGTCCACGGTGGTGGCGATGGTGTCGAAGTAGCCGGCACCGACCTCACGCTGGTGCTTGATGGCGGTGAAGCCACGCTCGGCGGCGGCCTTGAACTCGCGCTCCTGCAGGTCGACGAAGGCGGTCATGCCCTCGCGGGCGTAGCCGTGGGCCAGGTCGAACATGCCGTAGTTCAGCGAGTGGAAGCCGGCCAGGGTGATGAACTGGAACTTGAAGCCCATCGCGCCGAGCTCACGCTGGAACTTCGCGATGGTCGCGTCGTCCAGGTGCGCCTTCCAGTTGAAGGACGGCGAGCAGTTGTAGGCCAGCAGCTGGTCCGGGAACTCGCTGCGGACGGCCTCGGCGAACTTGCGCGCGACCTCGAGGTCCGGAACACCGGTCTCCATCCAGATGAGGTCGGCGTAGGGGGCGTAGGCCTTGGCACGCGCGATGCAGGGCTCGATGCCGTTCTTCACGCCGAAGAAGCCCTCGGCGGTGCGGGTGCCGTCCAGGAACTCACGGTCGCGCTCGTCCACGTCGGTGGTGAGCAGGGTGGCGGCCTCGGCGTCGGTGCGGGCGATGATCACCGACGGCACGTCGGCCACGTCGGCCGCGAGCCGGGCGGAGGTCAGGGTGCGGATGTGCTGCTGGGTGGGGATCAGCACCTTGCCGCCCAGGTGGCCACACTTCTTCTCCGACGCCAGCTGGTCCTCCCAGTGGACGCCGGCGGCGCCGGAGGCGATCATCGCCTTCTGCAGCTCGTAGGCGTTCAGCGCGCCACCGAAGCCGGCCTCGGCGTCGGCCACGATCGGGGCCAGCCAGTTCTTGACGGAGTCGTCGCCCTCGATCTTGGCGATCTCGTCGGCGCGCAGCAGCGCGTTGTTGATGCGGCGCACGACGGCCGGAACCGAGTTGGCCGGGTACAGCGACTGGTCGGGGTAGGTGTGGCCCGACAGGTTGGCGTCACCGGCGACCTGCCAGCCCGACAGGTAGATGGCCTTCAGGCCGGCGCGGACCTGCTGCACGGCCTGGTTGCCGGTGAGGGCACCGAGGGAGTTGATGTAGTCCTCGTTGTTGACGAGGTCCCAGAGGATCTCGGCACCACGACGGGCGAGGGTGTGCTCCTCGACGACGTTGCCCTGCAGGGCGACGACCTGCTCGGCGGTGTAGTTGCGGGTGATGCCCTTCCAACGGGGGTTGGTGTCCCAGTCGTTCTGGATCTCCGCAGCGGTCTTCGGGGTGCCGACAGTCGACATCTCTGACTCCACTTCCTCGGTAGTAGGTGCCCTCGCGGCGCGGGTCCGGCGAATCTTCCAGCGGGCAAACGCTTTCGGTTGCGCGGTTCGTACTGCGGGGGCAATTTGCAGGCTTGCTAGGCCCAAGGGGTGTACTTCCACACGATGGCACACCTGGAAATAGCCGTCTACCTGTTGCTTATGTGAATCTCAGCTATGTTTGCCCAGGCACTTGCTAACTTTGCGAAATTTGCGAGCTAATTGCAAGCGTGAAACCTACCCACCGGTAGTGCTGACCAGGAGTTTTAGCATAACGCCCGTACTGCTAGCGATCTCCACCCGGTGGCACCGGGACAGGGCCAACCCTTGCACGCTGTGAGTCGTTTCACACACCACGCCGGGCCGCATCAGTGTGCGTGTCGTCACCGGGCGCGCCGATCTGCCAGACTGCACCCGCATCCGACGAGGAGGACGACACATGCGGATCCGGACAGCCGTGGCGGTGGCCGTGGCGACCACCCTGGCCCTCGTACCGCAGCGGGCGGGCGCGCAGCCCGCTCCCGAGATCGGTACGCCGGTCTCGGTGGCACCGCTGCCCGCCGCGGCGGTCCTGCCCGGCTCGGCCAGGGCCGAGCGGCTCATCTACCGCTCGACCACCGCGGGCGACGCGCCCGTCGACACCAGCGCCGCGGTCTATCTCCCCGCCGGCGAGCCGCCCGCGGGCGGCTGGCCGGTGATCGCCTGGGCGCACGGCACCGTGGGGCTCGGCGACGACTGCGCCTACAGCGTGGCCGGCCCCGCTGCGGTCGACCGGGACTGGGCCTACCTGGGCACCTGGCTCGCCCAGGGCTACGCCGTGGTGGCCGCCGACTACGCGGGGCTCGGCGGCGACGGCGAGCACCCCTACCTCAACGGCGTCGTCGAGGCGCACAACGTGGTCGACGCGGTCCACGCGGCGACCCGGCAGTACCCGCAGCTGTCCCGTCGGTGGGCGGTGGTCGGCCAGTCCCAGGGCGGCGGCGCGGCCGTCTACACGGCCCGCTACGCCACCGCCTTCGGCGGACCCGACCTCGACTACCGCGGCGCGGTCGGCACCGGCGTGCCCGCCTACATCGAGGACATATTGGTGCCCCTCGGCCCCGGCGTGCCGCCGCTGGAACTCGGCGCGCACACCACCGCCTACGTGCTCTACATCCTCAACGGCCTGCGCACCACCTATCCGCGGCTCGGCGTCGACGACCTGCTGACCGACGCGGGCCGCGACTGGCTGACCAGGGCACGGACCGCGTGCATCGGCCCGTTCGGCGAGGAATTGGCCGCGGCGGACGTCGTGCTGGGGGATCTGTTCGCCCGCCCGCTCGCCTCGCTGCCGGACCTGCACGGCCTGCTGGCCGGCTACATGGGCCTGCCGGAGTCGGGCTACGACCGCCCGCTGTTCCTCGGGCAGGGCCTGCGCGACACCGACGTCATCACCCCGGAGACGCTGCGCTTCGCCGCGGTGCTGACCGCGGGCGGCCAGCCGGTGACGGTGCGCACCTACCCCACCGACCACGACGGCACGGTCAACGCCTCGCTGGTCGACTCGTTGCCGTTCGTGCGCGGCCTGTTCGCCTGACCCCGCCGCCGGAGCAGGTCAGCCCGCGGGGTGAACCCGGCGCCAGTGGTCGGCGATGTCGATGCGCCGGGTGATCCACACCTTCTCGTGGGACTGCACGTGGTCGAGGAACCGTTCCAGCGCGGCGGTCCGCGCGGGACGGCCCGCCAGCCGACAATGCAGCCCGACCGAGAGCATCTTCGGGCTGCCCTCGGCGCCTTCGCGATACAGCACGTCGAAGGCGTCGCGGAGGTGGGCGAAGAACTCCTCGCCGGTGGCGAAACCGGCAGGCGAGGCGAACCGCATGTCGTTGGTGTCGAGGGTGTAGGGCACCACCAGGTGATCGCGGCCGTCGACGCGCACCCAGTAGGGCAGGTCGTCGGCGTAGGAGTCGGCGTCGTAGGTGAATCCGCCGTGCTCGACGACCAGCGCGCGCGTGTTCGGTGAATCGCGGCCGGTGTACCAGCCCAGCGGCCGCTCGCCGGTCAGTTCCGTGAGCACCCGCACGGCTTCGGCCAGGTGCGCGCGTTCGGTGTCGATGTCGGTGAGCTGGTAGCTCTTCCAGCGCAGCCCGTGCCCGGCGATCTCGTGGCCGAGTTCGCGGAAGGCCGCCACCGCCTCGGGATTGCGCTGCATGGCGCGCGCGACGGCGAAGATCGTCAACGGCAGCCCGCGCCGCTCGAACACCCGCAGCACCCGCCACAATCCGGCCCGCGCACCGTACTCGTAGAGCGATTCCATGCTCATGTGCCGGTTCGGGAACGCCTCGGCGGGGGTCATCTCGGACAGGAACGTCTCCGAATGGGCGTCCCCGTCCAGGACGTTGTTCTCCCCGCCCTCTTCGTAGTTGAGCACGAACTGCAGGGCGATGCGCGCGCCGCCGGGCCAGCGCGGGTCCGGCGGGGTGGGGCCGTAGCCGACGAAATCCCTCATGCGCCCAGTTCTCCGAACAAGCGCAGCCGGGCGAGGCCCCCGTCGGGATAGATGTCGAGGCGGACCTCCTCGACCGAGGCGGCGGCGGGGGCGAGGGCGAACCGGTGCCGGGTGTCGGGCAGCAGGTTCGTGCGGGGCAGCAGCTCGACCTCGGTGCCGTCGGTCGTGACCCCGGTCAGCCGGGCGGCGCCGGGGCTGTTGCCGAGGAAGCAGGAGGTGTCGATCTCGGCGAGGCGGATCGCGCCGGGTCCGGCGAGCTTGATCCGCACCCAGTCGTTGCCGTCGTCGCGGCGGCGGGCGGTCTCCCAGCCGTCACCCATGACCCGGGCGAGACCGGGGTAGAGCAGCTGGTTGGGCGAGCTGTAGAAGCGGTTGGAGCAGTCGAGGACGAGGGCGCCGTTCTCGATGGCGGCCAGGTCGAGCGGGCCGAGGCCGAGCAGCTCCGGATCCGGCCTGCCCTCGCCGTGCACGCGCAGCCGGGCGACGCCGCCGTCGGGATGCATGGTGAGCCGGACGTGGGTCCAGCGCCGGTCGTCGGCGATCGGGAACGGGGTGCGGCTGTCGCCGGACACCTCGACACGATCGAGCAGCGGCACCCAGTCGGTGCGGGCGGCGATCTCCTCGGCGGGCGGGTAGCCGCCGATCTCGAGGGCCGAGAGGGAGACCGCGGGCGGGTAGTTACCCGTGAACCACGCGGTGTCGACCACGACACCCCGGATCACGCCGGGGACGCCGAGCCGGATGACCGCGCTGTCGTCGCCGGGCAGTCCCCGGTGGCGGCGGGTCTCCCACCCGTCGTAGATCTGGCCCTTGTGCCCGAAGGTGGACGGCCGGTACTGCGCGGGGCCGGGGGAGATCAGGTTCTCCTTCTCGGCGAAGAACTCGTCGTTCGCCCAGATCACCGAGCCGCCGAGGCCGCGGACGGCCAGGTCGGGCAGGGCCGTGAAGTCGTCGGTCACGCTGTCTCCCATCACTTCTCCGGCGCGGCCGGGGCGAGCGTCCGGCGTTCGGCCAGCGCTCGCAGCGTATCGATGTCCAGGGCGCCCGGTAGCTCGTCGGCGGCGCAGGCGCCGCAGTCGAGGGCACGCAGCACGGTGCGGGCCAGGGCTTCGGCGGTGGCGGGTTCGTCGACCACGCCCCCGCCGCGCCGCGCGAGGTAGGCGGTGAGGCGGGGCACGGCGACCTCGACGGCGCGCCGGAAGAAGCCGTAGGTGGCCAGCCAGCGGGTGACCAGGTGCCCCGGATGCATGTCCCAGCCCTGGTAGTAGCCGCGGCGCAGGGCCCGTTCGACCAGGCGGTGATGGTTGCGCACCGCGGCCTCGACCTCGTCGCCGACCGGGACGATCTGGGTCGAGCCGTCGCTGATCCACACGCCGGTCTGCGCGGCCGCGGCCTGCATCACCGTCTTGGCGTGGTCGGCGGCCGGATGATCGAGGGCCTGATCGGTGGCGGCGATCCCGCAGGCGGCGGTGTAGTCGTAGGTGCCGAAATGCAGGGCGCTGCATCGTTGGTCGGCGTACTCGAGCATGCGCGGGAGCGGCGTTCCGCCGTCGGGGGCGATGACGGCCTGCGGCGACTCGACCTGCAATTCGAAGCGCAGGGAGTGCGCGGGCAGCCCGAAGCCGCTCTCCAGGCCCTCGCAGACGGCGACCAGCGGCGGGATCTGTTCGGCCGAGCGGATCTTCGGCACGGTGAACACGAACCCGTCCGGCACCCCGCCCGCGGCGTCGATGACCAGGTCGAGGGTGCGCAGCGCGCGCCTGCGCTCGCCGGCGGCGAGCCCCTTGATCCGCACCCCGGTGTGCGCGGGCCGCCCGGGGGTGCCCGCCCACCCGCCGATGAGGCGACCCGCGGCGGCGGCCGCCGCGTCCTCCTCGGCGTCGTCGCGGAAGCCGTAGCCGTCCTCGAAGTCGATGCGCAGATCCTGGATCGGCGTGGTGCCGAGCCGTTCCCGCACCAGGGGCAGGACGGCGGGCCCGTCGAGCCCGGCGAAGAGGGCGGGGTGCGCGTCGAGCAGGGCGAGGGCACGCGCGCCCCAGTCGGCCGGGGTGTCCTCGGCGGCCTGGTCGGCGGGCACGTAGACGGTGTGCACCGGTTGCGGGCGGGTGCCCGGTCCGGGACAGCGCGCGCGGAGCCCGGCGTCGACGGCGTCGAGCAGGGCGTCGGCGCGGGCACGGATGTGGGCGGGCAGGTGATCGGTCACCCGGCGGCTCCTTCCTCGACCGACCGCCAGACGCGGTCGGCGGTCATGGGCAGGCGGTCCGGCCGTACGCCGACGGCGTCGCGGATCGCGTTGGCGAGGGCGGGCGCGACCGGGTTGTACGGCGATTCGCTCATCGACTTGGCGCCGAGCGGCCCGAGCGCGTCCTCGGTGTCGGCGAAGTACACCTCGGTCACGGGCAGATCGACGTACTGCGGAACGTGATAGTGCCGCAGCGCGCGCGTGGTGACCACCCCGTCGACCGACCGCAGGTCCTCGTGGAGCGCGGTGCCGATGGCCTGGCCGACGCCGCCTTCGACCTGGCCGCGCAGCTGGACGGGGTTGATCACCGTGCCCGCGTCGACGGCCTGGACCGACTGCAGGATCCGCACCTCGCCGGTGTCGGGCCGCACCGCGACGCGGAAGGCGTGCACGTTGAAACTCACCGAACGCGGTGTGCCCGCGTGCAGTCCGTGCGCGAGCAGCTCGCCGTCGGCCGAGAGCGCCTCGGCGGTCAGCAGCTCGGCGCCGCAGCGCACGCCGTCCGGTTCGAGCACGCAGTCCCGTTCGGGATGTCCGCTGACCTTGGCCGCCCTGGCCAGCAGCATGGCCCGCAGTTCGAGGGCGGCGGCGTAGGCGGCCCGGCCCGCGACGACCGTGCCGGTGGAGCCGAAGGCGCCGGTGTCGTAGCCGACGAGGTCGGTGTCGGAGCGGCGCACGACGATCCGGTCGGCGGAGGTGCCGAGCGCGGTCGCGGCGAGCTGCGCGTGCACGGTGGTGGTGCCGTTGCCGAATTCGGCTGTGCCGACGCGGAGTTCGTAGCGGCCGTCGGGCAGGAGCCGCGCGGTGGCCTCGGCGTGGTGCCCGCGCGGGGGGACCGTGGCGATCATGGCGACCGCCATCCCCTCCCCGACCCGCCAGTCCGGCCCCGGCGCTGCGACGCCGTTGCCCCGGCGCAGGGCGGCCTGGGCCGCGTCGAGGCACTGGTCGAGGCCGTAACTGCCGAACCCGAGGTCGGACTCGTCCTCCTCGAATCCGGTGAAGGGGTCGCCGGGGACCACCACGTTGCGGCGCCGGAACTCGAACGGATCCGTATCGAGCCTGCGTGCCAGCTCGTCGATCGCCGATTCGACGGCGAAGATCACCTGGCCGAGGCCGTAGCCGCGGAAGGCGCCGGAGGGCATGTTGTTGGTGTAGGCGGCCCGGGCGTCGACGCGCTTGTTCGGGCACCGGTACACCGCGACCGATTCGCCGACGGAGTGGAACAGCACGCCGACGCTGTGATTGCCGTAGGCGCCCGCGTCGGCGAGCACGTCGACCGTGAGCGCGGTGAGGGTGCCGTCCGCGGCCGCGGCGGCGGTGACCGCGACGCGCATCGGGTGACGGCAGGTCGCGGAGACGAATTCGTCGGTGCGGGTGAACTCGTACTGCACCGGATGCCCGGTCCGCAGCACGGCGAGGGCGAGGAGGTCCTCGGCCAGCATCTCCTGTTTTGCCCCGAAACCGCCGCCGACGCGGGTGGCGAACACCCGCACCCGGTCGCGGGCGAGGCCGAAGACGTGGCACAGCTCGTCGCGGACGAGGAACGGCACCTGGGTGCTCGAGCGCACGACGAGGCGGCCCTCGGCGTCGATCCAGCCGACGCCGCCGTGGGTCTCCAGGTGGACGTGCTGCACGCGGGGCGAATGCCACACGCCGCGCACGACTTCCGCGGCGGCGGCGATCCCGGCGGCCGCGTCGCCCACCCCGCCCCGGATCTCGGCGACGAGATTGCGGGCCGGGTCGGCGATGCGGGCCGCGGCGGGCTTGTCGCCGTGCAGCGCGGGCGCGGTGGGCGCGAGCGCCTCCTCCGGGGTGAACACCGCGGGCAGCACCTCGTAGCGCACCCACAGCGCGCGGACCCCCGCCCGCGCGGCCGCGGGGGTGTCCCCCACCACGGCGGCGACCCGCTGCCCGGCGTATCGGACCACCCGGTCGAGCACGAGGGTGTCGTCGGGATCGTCCTCGCGCAGGTCGTGGCGGGCGGTGGAGAACGCGACGGCGGGCGCGTCGTCGGCGGTCAGCACGGCCCGCACACCCGGCACGGACAGCGCCGCGGCGGTGTCGATCGAGAGCACCCGGGCATGGGGATGCGGGCTCGTGAGCACGGCCAGGTGCCAGGGCGCGACCGGCGGCGCCTGCTCCCCGCTGCCGGGGACGATGTCGAGGGTGAACGGCTCGGTGCCGCGCACGATCCGCGGCCCGGCGGGCGCGCCGACACCGTCGCCGACCTGCCCCCGCACGGGTGTCCGACCTGCGCCGGGTCCGCGCTCGGCCTGTTGCCGGTGGCGACCGCCCGGCGACCCGTCGAGACCGGTGCTCTCGTCCTCGGGGGCGGGCGCCTGCGCCGTCCCGGGCTCGGCACCGGATCCGCCGTTCACGAACGCGGGCGCCTGCGCCGACGAGCGCGGCTCGAGGCCGGCGGCGCCGTCTCCGGACGCGGGCGTTGCCACGGCGTGGCGGGGCTCGAGGCCGGCGGCGGTGCGCACGCCCGCCGCGTCCAGCGCGTCGCCGATCGCGCGGTACCCGGTGCAGCGGCAGAGGTTTCCCTTCCACAGTTCCGCGCGGTCCGCGGGTTCGGCGCCGCCGCACCGGGCCAGGCCCGCCGCGGTGACCACCGCGCCCGGCGTGCAGAAGCCGCACTGGAATCCGGCCCGGTCGACGAAAGCGCGCTGCACCGGGTCGAGGACGTCCTCGGTGCCGAGACCGGCGGCGGTGGTGACGGCCCGGCCCGCCACGCGGTGCGCGGGGATCAGGCAGGAGTGCACCGGCTCCCCGTCGAGCAGGACCGAGCAGGCGCCGCAGTCACCGCTGTCGCAACCCTTCTTCACCGCGTGCGCGCCCTGGTCGCGCAACACCGTGCGCAGGCAC
>NZ_BAGK01000222.1 GCF_000308795.1 Nocardia thailandica NBRC 100428
AGCGGGCGGCCGGGATCAGTGCCAGCTGGCGGCTCTGGGCGACGACCGCGCCGGTGGAGTCGATGACCAGCTGATCCTCGTCGAACATCCGGCCGCCGACCTCGCGGGAGGTCGCGATGACGCGCAGCCAGCCGGGGGCAGGGACGCGCCGCAGGTAGGTGGTCATCTGGACGGTGGGCGACCAGCCGAAGTGGCCGAGGTTCATCGGCACGGGCGGGCTCATGTCGGCGGCCATCATGGCGAACGCGGCGCGCACGCGCGGGTCGGGCTCGTCGCCGCCGAGCGGGCGGATCCACAGTCGCAGGCGCGGGTCGCCGGTGCCGCCGCCGAGGAACTCCGCCCAGCTGGGGTCGAGCGCGACGTGCGCGGCCTGGCCGACGTGCACGACCTTGCCCATCGGGGAGTCCGGCGTGTAGATCAGCGCGTCGGGGGTGGGCTCGGCGGGCATGTCGGTGTCCGGGCCCGCCCAGCGCGGCTCGCCGTCGTCGAGGCGGCCGAAGGTGAACGAGGTGCGCACCAGGGTGCGCCCGTTCTGCAGGAGGTCGGTGTGGGCCAGGCAGATCTGGCGGCCCTTCTTGGTGATCCGCACGGCGTACTCGACCTCGCCGGGGTCGGGGGCGCCGAGGAAGTCGGAGCTGGCGGCGATGGGCGCCATCTCGGCCAGGGCGGGGTCGCTGCCGGTCAGCCAGCGGGTGGCGGCGGCCGCGCTCGCGGCGACCATGGTGCCGCCGTGCACCTTCGGGCCGATCGTCCAGGTCGGGTCGATGACGCCGGTGAAGCGGCCGGTGGTGGCGTCGTCCCCGCTGACGGAGGGCAGTTCCGTCAGGGCGCACACCTGCGTGAACGGGGCGTCCGTTACGAGCTCTGCGGTCATTCGTACAGCGTACAAGCCGAGGCGCGCCCGGAAAACCCGGAAGTGACCCAGCAGTCAGTTCACATCGGCGGGCGTCGGCCGCGGATCCGGGGCGGCGCCGGTGAGGTGGGTGCGGGCGAACTCGAGGGTCCGCGCCAGCATCGCCGAGCGCGCGGAGATGCTGCGCGCGTTCTGGGTGTTGATCTCGGCCACCGCCTGCCCCCGGAACCCTGTGTGCACCAGGTACTCGCACAGTTCCGCGCACGGCTGGGTGCCCTCGCCCGGCACCAGGTGCTCGTCGTGGGCCGCGCCACGGCCGTCGGCCAGGTGCAGATGCGCCAGGCCGGGGCCCATCCGCTCGGCCAGCGCCAGCGCGTCGGCGCCCGCAGTCGCCGTGTGCGACAGGTCGAGGGTGTAGTGGGCGAAGCCGGTGTCGGTCGGGTCGTAGGACGGGCTGAACGCGCTCACCGCCGGACCCGGGCCCGACCGCCGCTCCAGCCGCCGCACCGCGCCCTCGCGGAACAGCGTGTCCGCGCGCATCGGGAACATGTTCTCCACCGCGACCACCACGGGGTGGTGCTCCTCCAGCTCGGCGACCTGCTCCGCGAAGCCGCGCGCGTACCGCCGCTGCCACCGGAACGGCGGATGCACGACCACCGTCGCCGCGCCGAGCGCCTCGGCGGTCTGCACGCTGCGCTCGAGCTTGGCCACCGGATCCGCGCCCCACACCCGCTGCGAGATCAGCAGGCACGGCGCGTGCACGGCCAGCACCGGCACCCCGTACCGCTTGCTGTACGCCGCGACGGTGGCGATGTCCTGACTGGCGGGCTCCGCCCACACCATCAGTTCGACCCCGTCGTACCCCAACTCGGCGGCGTAGCGGAACGCCGCCTGGGTGTTCTCGGGATAGACCGACGCCGTCGACAACCCCACCTGTACGTCTTCGCGCGCGAGGTGCCCCACACCCACTCCTGAACTCAGCCGGTACTCAAGAGAAAGGCTAGCGGTCCCAGCGTCACGAAGACGCCGACGACGACCGCGATCACCGTGCTGAAGATGTCGTCGGTGCGCCGCAGCACCCGCACCAGGGCGACCAGACCGAGGATGACCAGCATCGCGAGCATGAGCGCCACCCAGGGCAGCGTCTCCCACATGGTCTCGAAACCCTTGAACAACAGCATGCCGGTGACCGCCGCCGCCAGGCTCTGCCCGCCGAGGATCAGCCACTGGCGGCGGTTGGCGTCGTCGCCGGTCAGGCGGGCGACCCGGCTGCCCGCGCCGCGGCCCGGCAGCTTGCCCGCCGC